>NZ_CP029458.1:1968187-2296219 GCF_003614235.1 Clostridium novyi
GGATGATTAATAATGATAGCTGCAATATATAGTAGAAAATCTAAATTCACAGGTAAAGGAGATTCAATAGAAAATCAGATACAAATGTGTAAAGAATATGGAATTAAAAATTTAAATATAGATAAATTTCTCATATATGAAGATGAAGGATTTTCAGGTGGAAATACTAATCGCCCTAAATTTAAAGAGCTTCTCTCAGATATAAAAGAAAAAAAGTTTAATGTACTTATATGTTATAGATTAGATCGTATAAGTAGAAATGTAGCTGATTTCTCCTCCACTCTCCAATTACTCCAGTGTAGTGATATAAGTTTTGTATCTATAAAAGAACAATTTGATACTTCAACTCCTATGGGTAAGGCTATGGTATATATAGCTTCTGTCTTTGCTCAACTTGAACGGGAAACTATAGCTGAACGTGTTAGAGATAATATGCTCCAACTTGCTAAAACAGGTAGATGGCTTGGAGGACAAACTCCTTTAGGATTTAAATCTGAAAAAATTGTATATATAGACGAAGAATATAAAGAAAGAAGCCTATATAAGCTTTCACCTATTAAGGAAGAACTTGAAATAGTAAAATATATATATTCAACTTATCTTGAAACCCACTCCCTTAGGAAAACTGCATCCAGGCTTTATGAGAAAAAATTCAAAACTAAAAATGGTGGTGATTGGGGTGTAAGTCAAGTGCAAAATATCCTATCTTCTCCAACCTATGTTAAATCATCTAAAAAGATAAAAGATTTTCTAATATCACAAGGAATGAGTTTTGCCGGAAAAGTTAATGGAAATGGTATATTTATATACAACAAGAAAAAAGGAAAAACAAAACATAGAGATATTAATGAATGGATTGCAGCCGTAGGAAAACATAAAGGAATAATAGAATCCGATATCTGGCTTGAGGTTCAATGTTTTTTAAACTCTAAAAGATTTAAAAGAGGAAGACTTGGTACAGGCTCTAATTCTTTATTTTCAGGATTGATTAAATGTGGTAAATGTGGCTGTAATATGACTATAATTCATGGTGGAGTTTCAAAAGGAACTAGAAAGCATTATTATACTTGTTCATTGAAACGAGCTTCAAAAGGTATTAAATGTAATAATAATAATCTTACAGTAGATACAACAGATAAACTAATTATAAATCATATAAAAAATATTAAAATAAAAGATATTAAAAAAGAATTAAGTTATTTATATATAAAGAAAAATCATACCAATGAGATTCAAATAATTGAAAATGCGATTAAAGATGAGGAAAAAGCTATTAAAAATTTAACTATGCAATTATCCACTATTTCAAAATCTCTAGCATCTAAGCCTATTATAAATTTATTGGAAAAGAAAACCTCTAGGTTGGAGAAGTTGAAAAATCAATACAAACAACTTAAAAATAATTTAACAAAGACACAATTACACTTAGGTAATATAAATAATCTTGCTGACAATTTAAATAACTTTAAGTTTATGATAGATAAAACTGAAAATATTGAGCAAAAAAAGATGCTTATTAACTCAGTTATAGAAGATGTAATAGTTACTGATGAAAAAATAGAAATTAATATAAAAAACTCTAAATAAAAGTAGGAATATTAAAAGCATATTCTCCCTTTAAAATATAGGAGAAAATATGCTTTATGTTTTAACGAGAATCTGTGTGACCTACAAATAGACCTGATTTTTCTCCACCACAGAATAAGTTATCTATACCTATTACTTTCATTGCATTATCTCTTGGAGTAATAGCTAAATATCTTACTGAATTTCCCTTGCCTCCTGCATAAGGGTCAATATATTTTACATGTTCAAGACCCTTGATTTTTCTTAATTTTTCTAAAGGATAAAAACAAGTCATAAGTTTAACATGTCCTGTATCTAATAAAACTACATTTTCAGCAAATTCTTTTAATGCATACTGTTGACATACTTTTATTTTTAATTTATCAAGATTAATATCTTCTTTTGGAACCTTTAGAACTGCAACTCCTGTTCTTTCTAATTCATCTACTATTTTTTTATCAATACTTTCTTTACAAAGTTTGCAAGAACCACTAAATGCTCCGTATACTTCATCAGCTCTTTCACCCTTTAAATCCTCAATACCAGCTCTCTTACTTATACTTATTCTAGGCCCAAATGCAGGGCATCTTAATATACACATAGAACATCCATTACCATACCTTAAACAGTTTCCCATAGGTCCTGTTGTTCCTGTTGTTTCTATGAAGGCATCTCCCTCTTCATATGTTCCATCACTAAGATATATACCCTTAATTTTATTTCCTTCCTTTTTTACATTTACAACTCTTGAAATCAAGTTTATATTTATACCCATATCAAGTAGATAACTTCTAACATCTGCTTCTATTAAATTTACATCATATAGCCATGCATGTTCGTGTCTTATAGTATTGATATCATCTAGTCAATTTTTTTATTATATCTTTATAATAAGGATATTTTTCTAATAATTTTTCTTGTGTAAAAAGTTCAAAATCTTCAAATTGAAATCCTGGTGATACCATACATCCAACTAAAGAAAATCCTTCCTTATTCATAGAAGAGGCAAATATATATCCTTTAGGAACTAATACTTGAGGAGCTTCTCCCTGCTGTATATTAAGACCTAATTGTTTCTCAATAAGTTCACCTAATGGTGATATCATGTATATTGTAAGTGCTTCTCCATAATGATAATACCAAAGTTCATCAGATTTTAATCTATGAAAATGAGATACTTCTCCTATATTTAATAAAAAATATATACTAGTCCACAATTGTCTATTGCCTATTGTATTTTGAGATGCAAAAGATTCTTTGTAATATCCTCCTTCAGGATGCTTCTTCAAATTTAATTTTTTTATAAAATATTTAGCATCTAGCTTCATATAAAAACATCTCCCTTTAATAAATATATGGTGTACTATTTTAAATTCTATGTAATGAAAATTTAACTATGTTCTTATGTGATATAATTTATAAAAAATAAATATAATTTAAAGCCCTAAGAATTAAAACTCTTAAGGCTTTTTGTATAAATTATAATTTTTCTTCTATAGAATGTTTAGGATATAATGTTGTACCCCATATATAGAAAGTTCTTTCTTTTACAAGTGGTATATTTTTTACATCTACAACAGTTCTCCACCATTCCCATGCGAGTCCTGTACATTCTTTTATTTCTACACAAATATTTCTCGCATTTCCTTTTAAACAAATCTCTGTATTAAAATGAGCTGTCCTACTATAATTATTTCCAGACCATCCTTTATGTTCAACTATTTCATTTCCTTGTTTATCATAACTAACTTCATCCCATGTTACTTGGAATTGAGCCACATATGCTCCACTATGATCAAGTATTATCTTACCATTATTATATTCTGTTGCAGTTGTTTCTACATACTCTGTTTTATTATTTACAGTTGCTATATGATTGTCCTTTAAAAATGTAGTAGTATATGAAATTGGATATCCTGGATTTTGTGGACTATATACAGAATTATTTTTGATAATATTTCTTATTTTACTGAAATCTTTAGTGATTATTTTATTATGTTCTTGAGCTCCTCCACCTAAAACAGTAGCTGTAAATGAACTCTGATTTAATATATCTTTATATTCTGCATTACTACTTATATCTTGATTATCAATTAATGCCTTAAATGCTGCTTTAACATTTGCATTTTTAGAGGTTGTTTCAAGCTTTACATATATTGTTCTACCATATGCAACATTTGATACATATGCAGGAGGGTTATCATTATTTACCCCCTTTAAAGCTAATTCATTAAAAGTTATGTTATCTCCAAATACATCTGATGGACGATTAGGTGCATCTACAGTTACTGTATAAAATATTTGTTTATATGCAACAAGCATAACCTTTTTTTCACCTTTAAATATAGAATTAAAATCAATATTTAAAGCTTTATTTAAAGCTTTAAAGTTGCACCCAAACATTGTTGATAATTGAGATTTACTATATACCATAGTATCAGAATAGCTAACTCTCGTAGGAATAGTATATTTTTGAGAATACTTTGTATTCCAAGTATCTAATATAGAATTTATTGCAGAATTAACAGAAGAATACGTAGGCGATTTAACAACTTTTGTACCATCCTTGGTCATGCCTGGTAAGTCTATACTTATAGTAATAGGTTTTCTTTCACATGAAATTATATCTGGTTTATTTTCTATAAGATTTGTATTTGCAAGTTGTATAGCACCTGGATAAGTTCTATCATTTATTGAATCTATTATTGATATATCTGCTGTAGAATCTTCAATACTTTTCTTCTCACGTTTTATTACAATATATTTACCAAAATCTTCATAGCTTTCGGCTGGTATAAAATTTTCAACTTTTTCTCCCTTTGATGTTAAGATTTTTTTAGGATCATAGGATAACCCATAAATCTTTTCATCTATTTCTGTACTATTATGTTTAGCTTTTTCATCTTCTATTTGTGAACTTGGGTCATTTGATTTTACTGGTTGTCCACTTCCGTTGTTTTGTGGTTTTTCATTTTCTTTGTCATCTAAAGTGATATTAATTTGATTATTAGGATTAGCTAATACAATATTATTTTTAGAATTACCATTATATATTAACCCCATTAGCATAATAACCACCAGTACTCGTGCTAATAATCTTAACTTATTTTTGGTAGTTTTCATAAATTGTCTCCCCCCTATTAATTTTTGGAATATTCAAGCAATTTAAATTTTAACGATTTAACGATTTATTGCTTATAATTTTAAATTACTTTTTAAACATCTTATTTTTTTATACAAATTATACGATATTCGACATGATACTGCAATATAATTATATGAACTTTTTTAATTTTATTTTTCAAATTTGTAAACTTTTATCCTAAATATAATATTTTTTTTAAATTATACAATAGAATAATTTAGTATGTTACTTTTTAGGAATAATATACTATAAATGAAACACTTAAAAAGGGATAATTATCACTAGTTACATTATGAATTACTTCATTAAAAAGTCTATTTGTACTTTAATAAACATAAAAATAAAATATATACATATGGAGGTGAAAATAATTGAAGGCGGCAATCTATAGTAGAAAATCAGTTTTTACAGGTAAAGGTGAATCTATAGAAAATCAAGTACAAATGTGCAAAAATTATGCTAAGCGAATTTTAAACATAAAAGAATTTATTATATATGAAGATGAAGGATTTTCTGGTAGTAATATAAATAGACCTAAATTTAAAGAATTACTTTTAGATGTAAAAAAGAATAAATTCAATGTACTTATTTGCTATAGATTAGACCGTATAAGTAGAAATGTAGCTGATTTTTCATCTACCCTTGAATTATTACAATCTAATAATATAAGTTTTGTTTCTATAAAAGAACAATTTGATACTTCAACTCCTATGGGAAAAGCTATGGTATATATAGCTTCTGTATTTGCACAATTAGAACGTGAAACTATTGCTGAACGTATAAGAGATAATATGCTTGAACTTTCTAAAACAGGTAGATGGCTTGGTGGGCAAACTCCTTTAGGTTTTAACAGTAAAAAAATCACCTATTTTGATAATGAACTAAAAGAAAGATCTTTTAATAAACTAACACCTATAGACAATGAATTAATTTTAGTAAGATTAATATATAATAAATATTTAGAAACACACTCTATCCATAAAACATTAAAGTATTTATTATCTAATAATATAAAAGGTAAAAATGGAGGAGAATTTGCATCAATAAGTATAAATGATATTCTTAGAAATCCAGTATATGTTCAATCTAATGAATTAGTGGTTAATTATTTAAAATCAAAAGGAATACAGGTTTGTGGCACACCAAATGGTAATGGTATATTAACTTATAATAAAAAAAACTCTAAGTATAAGAGTAAAAATATAAATAGCTGGATAGCAGCAATTAGTAATCACAATGGAATAATTTCCCCAGATAGTTGGTTAGAAGTACAAAGCTTATTAGATAAGAACGCTAAAAAAAGTAATCCTAGAAGAGGTACATCTAAAAGAGGACTTTTAAGTGGAATTCTTAAATGTGCAATATGTGGTTCCCCCATGAGGGTATGTTATGGTAAACCTCGTAAGGATGGAAGTAAGAACTATTATTATACTTGTACTATGAAAGCTCATAGTGGTAAAATTAGATGTAAAAATCCTAATGTTAGAGGTGATTATTTAGAAAATGAAGTTATACGATATTTAAATAAAGTTGATATATCTCTTTTAATTAATTATCTAAAATATTATAAAAAAGATATTAATAATGAAACCTCTTTTCTAATAAAATCTCAAATTGAAGTTAAAGAAAAAGAATTAAACACACTTATTGATAACCTTTCAAAAATTCAAAATCCCATAACATCGAAATATGTAATTGATAAGATAGATAACCTTGGAGATGATTTAAAAAAATTAAAATTATCCTTAAAACAAACTTCTTATAATAAAAGAAATGATTTAGATTTAAATGCATTAATTAATTCAATTGATAATTTTAAGAGTTTCTTTGATAATATGAAAACTTTTAAAACACAGGGTATTATTGTTGAAATGAAAAGATATTTAATAGAAACTATAGTGGAGAAGGTAACTTTTGATGGTAATTCTAATGAAATTGTTATATCCTTTAGGGGCAGTTGATTTAAATAATCTCAATACTATAAATCATGCATGTTCATGGCCAGGGAAATCTATGTTCTTATGTCTAGTATTTTTATCTGTTATATTTATTAAATCCCCTGCTCCAAGAGCAATTAATTCTTCACTAGCTGTATATCGTCCATTATTTCTCATGATACCACCTACGTTACCAAGACCAAGTAGCATATCTGTTTTTTCATATAAAGTTACATCAGCACCTGCTTTTTTAGCTGTTATGGCTGCTGCACATCCAGACCAGCCACCTCCAATTATTATAATCTTCATATTAGTCTTCTCCTTTCAAAAACATATTTAGGATCAACTTGCAATTTACACATTCTTCTAATTTTATCACCTTCATAACTTAATAAACATGCACCACATGACCCTTCTCCACAACACATTTTAGCATTATTAGAACAAGAATAAGTAACATCATCTCCTATATATTGTAATATTCTATAAATAAGTATATCTGCTCCTGAACAGTGAATTAAATTAATATGATTTTCTTTTATAAGTTTTGATATTAATTCTTTTAATTCTTCTGTAATCTCCCCTTCTATAAGTGTTGAACATTCAATTATTTCTACATCGTATAATCCTAATAATTTTTTTACAAAAACATCTTTATAATTACCTTTATCAAGTATAATTGTAACTTTATTACCATTAGCACATAATTTCTTAATTACAGGCATCATTGGTGCCATTCCTATCCCTCTAGCTATAACTACAGATTTACCATCCTTAGCATTTAAAATATGTTTTAATCCTAAAACACCATTCCAAAAAGGACCTTTTACTAAAATATATTCGCCAATCTCTATATCTTCTATCTTTTTAGTTTTTGTTCCCTTTATATCTACTGCTAAACAAATAGTATTTACTTCTGTATTTACATCCATAATAGAAATTGGTGTATTGGAGAAGCTTTCACTTAAAGGATGTCTTAAAAATACAAAACTACCTGGATGAACTAAGCTTTCCGCTAATCCATAGGGTAATTTTATTTTAAATATTATTAATTTGTCCTCTACCCTTTTTTTATCAATTACTTTACAATTATAAGTTTTTCGTCCTTCCTTTGCTTTTTTACCGTTCCATATAAATTCTTGATAAATACAAGTACCTTTCCAGTTAATACAGTCACAGAATGTCTTACTACAAAGCTCTGAACATAAAATGCAATCGCCAGTTTCTGCTAAATGACATGGACATCCATAAAGTATAAAAAAGCGATGTTTTCTGGAATAGTTGAGAAAATAATAGAACTATTATTAGTAGAAATGAATGTTATAAATTAAAAAAATATATCTGTAAATATTTGAAGTAATAATAAAATTATTTTAAAATTCAAACAATTATTCTTCTATATAAGCTACCTAACTAATAATATATATAAAGGAATTGAGTTAGGGGGATTATATTATGGAGAAAAAACAATATGTATGTATAAAATGTGGATGTGAAAAATACGAAAGTGGTGAGTTAAAAGAAAATACAAATAATTTTGCAAATGTGTTGAATCAAGATAAGACATTTATTACAATTAGCTGTACTAAATGTGGTTATACAGAACTATATAAATATAAAATAAAAAATGATTTCAATATATTTGATTTCTTAATATCGAAATAAATATATTAAGTATTACTTAAGACGCTGTGAATTGAGCCCAATAAAATAGACATTAATTAAATTTGCTTTATTATGAAAATAAGTTTGATAGATTAATTAACTTTTAAGATGACTAAAAAAATTTTTATACAAACATTATCATAGCAATTTCCTTTTTCTAGATATACTTTGTGTGATATTTTTTATAAAAGGCTTTTCAGCCTTTTCTTATTTAACGTTAACTATTTTGTAATTTTTGAATTAATTCATTAACTGCCTTTGGAGGAAGTTTCCTTACTATATATTTAGCTAATATACTCATAGCTTTGTCTTGTAATTCTTCTATATCTTTTGGATCCTGTGGATAGTTAACTGTAACTTTTAGTATTTTAGCCATTCTCTTTTTCCTCCTTCTTTAATTAATCCTATATTTAAAGTATGTTTTATAGTATTAATAGGTTCATCTTTCCATTATATTTAAAGTATTTAGTTGCTATGGAAGGGGGTATATAAAAACATAAGATAAATATAAAAAATTACCGAAGGAAAAGTTTTATATCACCTAATCTACGTATGTTGTATAAAATTACTGAAAAACTAAATGTTTGCCCTCGCTTATTAATACAGTGTAAAATAAACTGTAAGAACTGTATAAAAAAGTATAAATGCAAATGTGAGGATGATTAAAAATGAAAGTAATAGCTATTTATGCTCGTAAAAGTCTATTTACAGGTAAAGGGGATTCTATTGGTGCACAAATAGATACTTGTAAAAGATTTATAGACTATAAGTTTGCAAATGAAAAATATCAATTAAAAATCTTTACTGATGAAGGTTGGAGTGGAAAAACTACTGATAGACCTGAATTTAATAAAATGCTAAAGTTAATAGAAGAAAAAAAAGTAAATTATATTATATCTTATAAATTAGATCGTTTAGGAAGAACTGCCCGGGACTTACATAATTTCTTATATGACATAGATAAATTGAACATTATTTATCTTAGTGCTACTGAACCTTACGATACAACAACAAGCGCTGGACGGTTTATGATTTCTATTCTTGCTGCTATGGCACAAATGGAAAGAGAAAGACTTGCCGAACGTGTTAAAGGTGGAATGCTTCAACTTGCTAAAAAGGGTCGTTGGTTAGGTGGTCAAACTCCTTTAGGTTTTGATTCAGTAAAAGAAATCTATATAGATGATATGTGTAAAGAAAGGCAAATAATGAAACTAACTTCCAATAAAAAAGAAATAAAAGTTGTAAAACTTTTATTTGATAAATACTTAGAATTAGGAAGTATGAGCCAAGTAAAAAAATGGTGTATAGAAAACAACATAAAGGGTAAAAATGGTGGAGAAGTTTCAACTAATACTTTAAAACAAATACTAAGTTCTCCTATTTATGTTAAAAGTTCTTCTAAAGTTATAGATTACTTAGAAAATCAAGGAATTAATGTATTTGGAGAACCTAATGGCAATGGTATGCTTACTTTCAATAAAACTAAAGAAATAAGAATAGAACGTGATAAATCAGAATGGATTGCAGCAGTAAGTAAGCATAAGGGTATTATAGATGATACTAAATGGCTAAAAATTCAAAATCAATTAGAGCTTCAATCTGAAAAACAAATTAAAAGCTCCGGAAGACAAGGTACTTCAAATTGTCTATTATCTGGTTTAATTAAATGTGCTAAATGTGGTAGTAATATGATGATTAAAGCCGGTCATAAAAGTGTAAAAACAGGCACTACTTATAAATATTATGTATGTGGTAAAAAAGATAATTCTTATGGCCATAAGTGTAATAATAAAAATATAAGAACAGATGAAGCTGATGAAGCAGTTATAACCCAAATGAAGTTATACAATAAAGAACTTCTAATAAAAAATCTTATAGCTGCGTCTAAGGAAGCTAATGCTGTTGAAGAAATAAACAAAATAATCATGTTACAAGATAAAATATCAGAAAAAGAAAAATCAGTATCTAATCTTATAAAAAAACTTTCTTTAGTAGATGATGAAACTATATCTAATGCAATACTTAATGAAGTATCTAATATTAATAAAGAAATTAAGGAATTACAACTAAATCTAGAAAAAGAGACTATTAAAAATAATGAAATTACTACTGCTAAAGTAGACGTTGACTCTTATATACAAGTATTAGAAAATTTTAATGAAAATATAGATAGAGTTAATATAAATGAAAAGAAAGTTCTTCTTTCTTCAGTATTAGAAAGTGTTATATGGAATGGAGAAACCTGCGAGCTTGAAATAAATTTACTAGGAGCTAAAAAAAATAGAGCCCTTAGTGGAAAAACTATCTAGAATATCGTCCTTCCATACAAGAAGGACAATATTCAGTTCCAGCATCTATACAATCAACTATTTCATATTTCATTTTTACGCCTCCCTAACCCACTCTAATAATTAAAATATTTTATTATGGTATGTTTTGTTACACAAAAGATAATAAAACTTAAAAAGAAAGCCGTAAAATTATGACTTTCTTTTTTATATTTAACTTATTTTTAAATTTTATCTAACATAGCTGCACCTATAATACCAGCGTCATTTCCTAGTTGTGCTTTCTCTATTTTGCAAAGTTCTAATGCTTTAAATAATTTATGATCTTTTATGTATTGTATTAGTCTATCCATAAATAAATCTGAACCAGCTACTACACCTCCACCAATTGCAATAACATCTAAATCTAATACATTTATTAAGTTATTGATTCCAGTTGCTAAATACTTTATAAATCTTTCTAACGTAAGACTTCCAACTTTGTCTCCTTCTCTTGCAGAATCAAATACTATCTTTGCATCAATTTTTTCTAAATCACCATTAACTTTATCATTTATTATACTCTTTTCACCATTCTTAATTAATTTTTGAGCATATTTTATTATAGCTGTAGCTGAAGCAAAGGTTTCAAAGCATCCATTATTGCCACAAGAACAGTTATAAAAATTTTCTCCTATAATCATATGTCCTATTTCTAATGCAGCTCCATCTTTTCCTCTATGTACTCTTCCATTCAATACTAATCCACCACCAACACCAGTTCCTAGTGTTATTAAAAGTGCACTATTACAATTTTGCATACTTCCAACTAAATGTTCTCCTAGTGCAGCAGCATTAGCATCGTTTTCAATTAGTATTGAAACGTTTTTTTCAGTATTAAACATTTCTTTAATTTTACAATTGATATTTTCAGCTAAAGGAACCTCTTTCCATCCAAGGTTTACACATTCAGCAACTATTCCCTTTTCATATCTTACAGTTCCAGGTACCCCAATTCCTATTGAACTTAAATCATTTATATTTAAATTATTTTCGTCTAATAATTTCTTTATTAAAGATACCATATCATCTATTATAAATTTACCATTATCATTTAAATTAGTTTTCACATTAGCTTTACTAACTAAAACCCCATTATTATCTACTAATCCTGCAGCTATATTAGTTCCACCTAAATCAATGCCTATTCTCATTTTTAGTCCTCCTTAGTAATTACTTTACTTTTCATATATTAATATACTATAAATATTTTGCTACCTAATTATATTATAACGAATATGTACAAAATTCAAATTATTTATGAAAAAAAATATAAGTATTATTAAAAATAACACTTATATTTTAAAATTAATTAAATATTAATTTATAATATTAACTCTACAGATTTAAGATCAGAAACTTTTATTCTTTCACCAGACAATACAAAACTCATATCACCTATTTTATTGGGTTTTTTAGATCCCATTAAATATTTTGCTACTTTTAAAAAATTAATACTGTCAATTAATTTTTGAGTATTTTCTTCATCTATAATTTCTCTTCTGCCATCTTTAAAATTAAATGCTATTTTCATTATTTACCCCCAAGATTAGTAGTACATTATCTATATATTCTAATCTATTGAGAAAAATGCATAATAAATGAAAATTTATTTAATTATTCTTTTGTGGAGAAGAATTCTTTCATTTTTTGTATAAAACCTTTAATTTTTTTTGTACTAGCATCATTTTTACTTTTTAAAGTTTCGCTTGCAACTAGCTTATTATCTTTATATATATCAATTTTTCCTAAATCCATGCCCTTATAAACATTTGATGGTATACTCTTTGGTTTAACTATCTTAAACTCACAATGTTCTTGTTTCCCTACTGGAACTACTATATCTTTGTTACAAATTAAATCTATTTTTTTATTACCATTATATATTATATTACCTATTACTTGATTCTTAGATGTAATTTTTTTAAAATCATAATTTTCTTTAACAAACTTATATATTTTACCTGTTTCTTTCCATCTAGGAGTACAATTCAAAACAACTATGATTATATCATCATCATTATCCTTTACTGATGTTACTAAACATTTACCAGCTCCACCTGTATAACCAGTTTTAACTCCATTTGCATTTGGAATTTGATATAAAATTTTATTAATATTATGATAGCTTCTTGTAAATCCATATTCTTTAGCTTCTACATCTTTAACTGCTACAATTTTATTAAACAATTCATTTTCTTTTGCTTTTGCTGTAATTCTTGCTAAATCATATGCTGTTGAATAGTGATTTTGACTATCTAATCCATGTGGAGATTCAAAATGAGAATTTAGAGCTCCTATTTCTACTGCATATTCATTCATAAGTTCACAAAATTTTTCTACACTTCCACTTAAACCTTCTGCAATAGTTATGGCTGCATCATTACCTGATCTTAACATAAGTCCATAAAGTAATTCTTTAAGTGATATACTTTCTCCTTTTTTATATCCTACTTGTGAACCACGTATATTTGCAGCTTTAGATGATACTTCAAATTTATCATCTAAATTACCATACTTTAGAGCAACTAAAGTTGTCATTATTTTAGTTGTACTTGCTATAGGTAAAAGCATATCTGAATTTTTTTCATATAAAACACATTTAGTTTTACTATCTATTGCAATAGCACTTCTTGCGTTTATATAAATTGATTTATTTTTGGGTGTTATTGCCTGTACGTTATATGCAAAGGTTATATTAAATAATAAACACATATTTAAAACCATAAAAATTAAATTTCTTTTTTTCATATAATTTTCACCTACCTTATATATATTTTTTTCAAATTGTAAATTAATAATCATGAAATTTTTGTTAGTTTACATTTAATTTTTTATTACATAATTATTATTATGTAAACTAATTATATTATAATAATTTTTCTTAATAATTATATAAATTGGGTTTTTAGTTAATAATAATCATAAATAATTTTATTAGGGAGGATTTTTAATGGTTTGGATTTGGATTGGTATTTTAATATTATTTTTTATTGTTCCTTTACCTTTATTATTAGAAATTATTTATGAAAATAATAAATTATATGTGTATATTTATAATCTAAAAATATATCCATCAAGTAAAATCATTAAATCAATGCCAGAACCTAAACCTGATGGTATTTTACCAAAACTCGTATACATTAATACTTTCAAAACTATATATCAAAAATGTAGACACTATATATATGATTCTATTTTAAATATTAATATAAACATTATATATGGATTCCAAGATGCAGCTATAACTGGTATATTTTTTGGAATATTACAAAGTACTGTTTCTAGTTTTCATTCTTTACTTAATTCTGTTTTTAGTTTAAATGATTTTAATTCAAATATATGTCCTGTATTTAATAATTCTATATTTAAAATTAAAATAAAAAGTATAATTTTTATAAATTTAGGTAAGATTATCTATATAAGTATATTAGTTTTTAGAGCCTTTAAAAAAGCTGCTAAATATAACTTAAAACCTAAGGAGGTAAGTTAAATTGGAATCACATCCTATAGAAAGTTTAATGAGAAATACTCTTGAAAATTTAAAAGATATGATAGATGTAAATACGGTAGTTGGAGATGCAATAAAAACTATAGATGGTACAGTTATAGTTCCTATTTCTAAAGTAGCTTTTGGGTTTGCATCTGGTGGAAGTGAATTTTATAATAAACATTCAAAAGAAGAAGTTGAAAAATATCCTTTTGGTGGAGGATCAGGATCAGGTGTTTCAGTGAAACCTATTGCTTTTTTAGTAATAAAAGATGATCTTGTAAGATTATTACCTATCGAACAAAGTAATATATCTATATTAGATAAACTTATAGATCAAATACCTAAATTTGCTGATATATTAAAGAATTCTAAAAAAGATGAAGAAGAATAACATTTATTCTTCTTCATCTTTTTTTTCTATAAATTCACTTAATGTAGGCATTTGATTTAAGTCTTCTAAACCAAAGTACTTTAAAAACTCGCCTGTAGTAGCATACATTATAGGTCTACCAGGTACTTGTTTTCTTCCAGATTCTTTTATAATTTTCTTCTCCATTAAAGTCTGAATAGCTTTATCACTTTTAACCCCTCTAATTTCATCAATTTCTATTCTAGTTATAGGTTGTTTATATACTATAATAGCTAATGTTTCTAATGCGGCTCTAGATAAGGCTTGTTTATTATTTGTTTTTAATAATTTTTGAAGATAAGAGCTATTTTCTGGTTTGGTTACTAAACTATATTCTCCTTTCATATTTATTAATGTTATACCCCTATTATTTTCATTATAGTTTTTTTTCATTTCTTCCAATAAATTATATGTATATTCTATTTTACATTCTATTATATGTGCTATATTTTTAATATCAAGTGGATTTCCACTAGTAAATAATAAAGATTCTATAATACTATAATATCTATTTTTCATAGATATTTCATTTATTTCCATTTGATTTACGTTATTCTTCTCCATTTTGATTTATCCCTTCTAAATATATTTCTCTAAAATTTCCTTCTTGTACTACTGAAACTAATCGTAATTTTATTAATTCTAATAAAGCTAAAAAAGTTACTATTGCTTCTATTTTTGTTTCACAATTATCTATTATCTTTGAAAATTTAATAGTTTCACCACCAGATAAACTTTCACTAATTTTTATCATTTTATCTTCAATTTTAAATTTATCCAATGGTATTTCTCTTTGAATAACATTTTCAGTATTCATTTTATTTTTATATGTATTAATTAAATCATTATATATGTTAAATAGCTTTAATATTGTAAGCCCTTTTAATATATTAATATTATCATCTTTAGGTATATCTTCTATTATCTCAGGTTTTTTTGAATACATAAATCCTATATCTTCTTCTCTTGCTTTAAGAAAATTAGCTATTCCTTTAAACTTTTTATATTCTAAAAGTTTATTTATAAGTTCTTTTCTTGGATCTTCTTCATCCCCTTCATTTTCTTCTATTTCTTGCTTTGGAAGAAGCATCTTTGATTTTATCTCTAAGAGTGTTGCAGCTATAACTATAAACTCAGAAGTAACCTCAAGATCAAGTTCTTTCATATTATTAAGATAATTTAAATATTGAGTTGTTATTTCATATATTCTAATATTATATATATCCATTTCATTTTTTTTTATTAAATGCAATAATAAGTCAAATGGTCCTTCAAAATTTTCAATCTTTATATTTAACGACATTTAGTATCTCTCCTAAACTTTGTGAATATATTTGTTTTTGTTAAGTATATAAATATTTAATACACTCTAAAATATTCTTATTTATCATTCTTAATATATTATAATACAAAATACAGTTCTATAGAATACTGATAAATCTTTGTTTTTATTCTTATTATATTAGTTTACATTTTAGATTAAATTTACATAATATTATATATGTAAATTCTAATTAGTTTTATTTTAATTTTATACAAAAAACTTAAAAGTCCACAGTATTATTCCTGTAGACTTTTAAGTTTATATTGCATTATCAAATAAATTCATTATATTATATTTAATACTATCTAGAAATCCATAAGTTTTAATATCTCTATCACTATATATTGATACTTTACCTAAGAGTTTATCATTTACATATATTTCACAATGACCTATTATTTCATTTTGTTTATATTCTTTTTTATCTTTATTTAGTACACATTTTTTTGTTATTTTATTTTTTGATCCTCTTTCTAAAACTACATTAAGATCATTTTTAGCCTTTGCAAAAAAGAATTTTTCGCCTTTTTTATCTAAAATTATTTTTTCTACATCACTATCTTTTGTTACAATTTTCTTTGATTCAAATTTTGAAAATCCATAGTTCATAAGCATACTAGCATCTCGATTTCTTACTTTATAAGTAGGGGCACCAACTATTATGGCAAGCATTCTTATATTATTTCTAACTGCTGTAGCAGATATACAGTATTTAGCTTCATTTGTAAAGCCTGTTTTTAATCCATCACAACCTTTATAAAATCTTACTAACTTATTATGATTTACAAGTTCTATAGGATTTTTTCTTCCTTCTGATATTGTCTCCATATATGTTCCACTGTATTTTAATATTTTTTTATGTTTTAAAAGTTCACAAGACATTATAGAAATATCATAAGCACTAGTTAAATGTCCTTCCTTTGATAAACCATGACAATTTTTAAATGTTGTATCTTTCATTCCTAATTGTTGAGCTCTTTTGTTCATCATTTCAACAAAGCTAGATTCACTTCCTCCTATATATTCAGCAAGAGCTGTAGCTGCATCATTTCCTGACGCAATAGCAACACCTTTTAATAAATCTTCTACCGTTCTAACTTCACCAGTATCTAATAACATACTGCTACTTCCGTTTTTGCCCATTTTTTTTGCGTTTTCACTTACAACAACAGTATCACTTAATTTTATTTTTCCTGAATCAATTGCTTCCATGGTTAATAACATTGTCATTATTTTTGTTACAGACGCTGGTGCAAATTTTTCATGTACATTTTTTTTATAAATTATTTTCCCCGTAGATGGCTCCATTAAAAGTCCTGCTTTTGCCTCCACATCTAATGACCCCTCAGCAGCCTTTACATTTACAACAAAAATTTGACTTATGAATAAAACTGCCAATAATAAACAAACTAAACTCTTATTTCTGACTTTCATTTTTATCCCCTTTCTACTAAGTATGTATTTTATAACTTTAGTTTTACCAATTTGGATTAGATTATCACAATTTTTAAATTTATAACAATATAAAAAGGCACGTCCTTAGGTTTTAAGCCCTTGGATGTGCCTTTTTATATACATCAACAATTTTATTTTTTTTCGATATACTTGAATATATTTGAGTAGTTGCTATAGTATTATGCCCTAAAAGTTCTTGCACTGATTTCATATCAGCACCATTTTGTAATAAATGTACTGCAAAAGAATGTCTTAAAGTATAAGAATCTATTTTTTTATTAATGTTTGCATCTTTAGCATATTTCTTTACAATCTTCCAAAATCCTTGTCTTGTCATTTTGCCTCCTCTTAAATTGCAAAATAACAATTCTGAATTATCTGCATTCATTTTATCTCTTACTTTCAAATATTCATTTAAACAATTTACAGCATAACTTCCTATAGGAATTATACGTTCCTTATCCTTTGCTCCTTTACATTTTATATAACTTAATTTCAAATTAACATCAAAAATTGTTATTTTAAGAAGTTCCGATACTTTCATACCTGTTGCATACATTAATTCTAGCATAGCTTTATCACGTATTCCTTTATATTCACTACAATCTGGAGCAGACAAAAATTTATCAACTTCATCTACAGTAAGAATTTCAGGAAGTGTTCTTTTATTTTTAGGTACTTCATAATTTATCAATGGATTATCTACGTTTTCCCCAGTTTTTATAAGAAATTTATAGAAATTCCTAATAGCAACTAAACTTCTTATTATTGAACTGTCTGCTTTTCTTTCTTTTTTTAAAATTTGTACATAAGCCATTATGCTAACCATATCACTCTCTAATATATTTTCATGACGTTTATTTAAAAACTTTGCAAATTTAAGCAAGTCTCTTTTATAAGCTTCTATAGTATTTTTACTTAATTCTTTTTTTAACATATCTTCTATATATTTAGATAAAAATTTTTCCATAAAAATTCCTCAACTATCTATAATCTTTATATTTACTCTTTAAAACGAAAAATACATTTCAATTATATATCTATAATAACATAATATATTATTTTTTTCATTTAATAAATTGAATACTAAAGTACTATTATTATATGTATTGCATTTTTTCATAAATAATTCTAATATAAATCCTAATAGCTTAGGTAATCCGAATCCGAATATTAAAATTATAATATAACATTTTATAAGTAAAATAATTAACTTATAAACTTCTTTAGATTTTATCATGGTAAAATACTTCCTATATTAGATACTATCATTTTAACCATATTAGGAGATATATAACCTTCTATAATAAATCCTATAAACATAAATGAACTAACTAATAAAAATGTTGTAGAATACGTTACTATATGAACCCAATTATTACTTTTGTCCATAATCATATGTGATCCATTTTTTAATATTCGTAAAGAAAATTCAGATGCAATAACAGATAAAATTATTATAGCTGGTATATAAATTATATTTTGTGGAAAAAGAATTAATAAATTAAGTAATATACCCTTTGCTCCTAAACCATTTATAACTAAACTAGATGTAAATCCTATAGTAAATCCTTTAATTAAATCAGTAATAAATATTATAGGTGTACCTAACATTGTAAGTCCTAAAAACCATATTACTAAAATAAAAATCATATTATTCTTTAATGCTTGTATAAAAACATACTTATTATCTATATTTTTAGGATTAATCTTTTTTGTAACACTTAGTAGAAAATTCACTAAATTATTCTTATCTACCTTGTCCATATATTTAACTGTATATATTCCTATAACTATTCCTATACACACAAATAAAAGCGTAACCATATATAATATTAAATTTTTGTGTATATGTTCTCCTAGACTTTGAAATATCCTTTTACTTCTCACCACTTATTCCTCCTCTTGTTATAATCTTTTATATATTTATGATTACAAGAGGAGTTATATGCATAATTTAAATAAATGTAAATAACCCTATATTTTCACTATATATTAAATATATACTTTTTATCATTTTGCTAAATCTTTGATTTTAACACTATACTTTAATTTTGTCAATAAAAATAATCTCTATTTATAATCGTTTAAACTTATCTACTTTCCAATTGCACATCCTCAATTTCAGCATTTAATTCATAACTATTTAAATTAACTATATTATTTAGTTTATTATACACTCTAACCTCTTTTCCAAAATACAAATAGTACTCCATATTATAGTTAACCTTAACATGATGTTTAAACTTTCTCATAATTTCTACATTTTTTAGTTCCTTAATATATTCTCCTAATGTAGGATATTTAACTTTATTTTCTATTTTTTTTATTACCACTGTATAATAAATTCTATAATCTTCTTGATTTTTAAATATAATTTGATTTCCAAATCCATCTAAAAATATTATTTCCCCATTATTATAAATACAATAGCATTTTTTCCCGTAACTTATTTGAGAACTTATATTTTTTATAGCTACTAATAAGTATAATCCTTCATCATGTAATCTTTTTAATATATCTACACATTTATAATTATTTATAACTTCCTTTAAGCTATTTTTAAAAAATATATTTAATTCTTCTCGTGAAAAATAATTTTCTTGTAACAATAATATAAACTGATCATCATGATTACTTTGCACTAAGTATTTGTTTGTATCATATACACATTTAATATCTAGATTTTTTCTATCTAACCTATATCTCATATATTACTTCCCCCTATTAAACAAAGGTTAACTTTTAGCATTATTAATAATATATTTATTAACCTAAGAATAAATAACATATATAAAATATTCTATTAATAACTTATTCCTTATAATGTGTATTTTATAACATATATAAAAAATAGATGTACTTAAACACATCTATTTTTTATCTCTACTCTATATTTCTGTACTAGCTACAACTGCATAATTTTCGTCAGTTCTTACATTAACACAAGTAATTTCATGATTATTTCTATTTAATTCCGTTACCAAAGATATTCCATATCTAATATTGGATTTAGTCACTATATAATATCTTCTCCATTTTCCATTATCTCTAATACTTTCTAGATAAACATGTTCTAAATTTCCAATAGATTTTCCAAGATTATTATTAATTAAATTTATATCTTCCATTGAAATTTTATCAGTAATATCACCTTGCACTAATTCACAATCTTTTACATTATAAAATTTATTGTATAATAACTTATTTATTCCATCATTTATTTCCTGCATAAGATTACTAAACATTTTTACAACTCCTTTAAAATTAAATAAATTCATGTTCAATAGTTACATAATTTTATTTTTTTCTAATTCAATAATCTTATACATAAAAGTATCCTTAATATATTTTAAAAAATTAATTTAACTATTCTATATAATTTTAAATATCTATAACATGATTTTGTCTATGTTGTCCAATAAAGAATACTGCTAAAGCTCCAGGCCCACCATAAGTTCCTACAACTGGTCCTATGTCATTTATTATTACATTTTTAACTTGAATCTTTTTTAATATTGATTCTTTTAATTTTTCAGCTTCAATTTTAGAATCTGCATGACATATACATATTTCTTCTTGTTCAGGATTTATTATTTTTTCACAAACAATTTCTGTTAGTTTTCTAATAAGACTTTTTTTTCCTTTTACCTTTAGTATAGATATGACTTTCCCTTCATCATTTAATGTAAGAATTGGTTTAATGTGAAGAACAGCTCCAAATAAAGCAGCAGTACTAGAAATTCTACCTCCTCTTTTTAAATGATTAAGATCATCTACAGTTATATAAGTATTTAATTTATATCTTATATTTTCTAAATTTTCAGCAACTTGTTCTAAATTCATTCCCTGATTTTTCATCTCTACGGCTTTCATTACCATTAAGCCTTGTCCTAATGATGCAGTTAATACATCCATAATCTCTATTTTACTATCTTTATATTCATCTAATATCATATTTTTTGCTATATTAGCACTATTATAAGTACCACTTAATCCTGAAGATACACATATATATAAGATGTCTTCATTCCTATCTAATATTTCTTTAAATGCATTATAAAAAGATTGAGGATTAACTTGAGAAGTTTTAGGAATATTACCTTTTCGCATATAATCATAAAACTGTGTATATTTTACACTTTTCCCAAAATCATCATAATATTCTTTATCATCTAATCTATATGTTAGACTTACATAATTCACGTTATTGTTTATTAAATAATCTATAGGTAAATCACAACATGAATCTGTTAATATCTTATATTTATTCATACTATAATTCCTTTCAATATTCTATTTATTATCAAACTAATTTCATTTTTCAGAATAATTAATCGTAACTTATATTTTAATCGAAGATTCTCTTTTTTTCAACAAAATAATATTATTAGAATACACATAATATTATTTTTTATTATAATAAATTAAATAATTAAATTTATTAACTTATATTATAAAAAGTGCATTGATTATAAGACCAATGCACTTTTTATAATATATTAAATTCTATCTTATTCCTACGAATCCTTGAGTTGCATAAATTTTATCATTTTCTGTAATACTTATTCCAAATCCTATTTCATTAAAATTTGAGCTTATCATATTTTTATAATGTCCCGGTGAATTTTTCCATTGATTGAATAACTCTTCTGCTAATTTATCTGGATTTTTAGAATAATAATTTTGAGCTATATTCTCTCCAACCTCATTCCATTTATAATTAATTTTATCTAATTCATCTTTAAATATAAAATTTCCATTTTTATCATTATGAGAAAACTCTTCAGTTTCAGCCATATATTGCGAACGTTTTTCAGCTAAATTATTTAATACCTCAACATTCTTAAGAGGAGATACACCTTGAGAATGTCTAAGTTCGTTAACTAATTGTAACATTCTTTTATTTACTTGATTTTTATAATTTAAGGATAATTTTTGATTTTTGTTTTCTGTTAGTTTAACTTCTGATTTAAATTGTAAATTTGATTTTGCTTCTTCTTTAGGTTCTAGTTTATCCTGTGATTTAATATTTTCATTAAATTTGAAATTTGTATGTGTTTCTGTTTTTATTTTATTTTCTTCTTTAACATTATTGCTTATTTTAACGTCTTTATCTAATGGTATGTCTTTTAAAATATCACTTTTTTGAAGCTCAATTAACCTTATTTTATTAGAACAATTATTTTTATATTTGAATTCCTTATTAATTATATTATACATATAATTTACACAATTAAAGTTACTTACATTATAATCATTGTTTAATAAAGTATATTCACATAATGATTTTACTACTTCTTCTCCATGACAAATACATTTTGGAGTTTCTGGTTCTAAGTTTCTATAAGAAAATTTAAAAAATTCATTGTATATAACTATTGATGTTTTACATCCATTTTGTAAATAGAATTCATTTACATTAATATTTTCACTAGCTTGTACAACATTTGGAACTGATAACATTCCTAACATAATTAATATTGATAAAATCTTTTTCTTCATATGTACCTCCAATTTTTATATTGTTAGCATTTTTTCATTATTAATCTTTGTAATAATTTATTTTACTAACATTTATTTATATTTATTATAACTGTTACAATGTTTTTTAAAAAGCATTATCACTGTTTTTTAATATAGTTAAATAAAAATTCATAATTTCATCTTTATTTTTACTTATATGTATTTTAAAGTTATGTATCTTTATAATATTATGTATTATCATATTTTATATAAAATACTCATATTTATATTCTAGTATATTAATTATAGATAGGAGTAACAACTTTTGATTAATATTGATAAGAAAATTAAATATATATTAAAAAATGAATATAAATATTTTTTGAATAAACCTAATGTATTTGGTGTTGGTCTCGGATATAAAGTAAAAAATGGTTTTTATACTTGTGAAAAATGTATTCAAGTATTTGTAACAAAAAAACTTTCTTGTACTGAATTAAATTCATATGATTTAATTCCAAAACTATACAAAGAAATTCCAACAGACGTGAAAGAAACAGAATATTTTACTCCATGTTCTTTAACAGAAAGAGTACGTCCAGTTTTAGGAGGATACAGTATAAGTTCTAAAAATAATCATAATATTGGTACTGTAGGATGTTTAGTAACTAATGGCGTAAGTAAATTTCTATTAAGTACAAATCATGTTATTGCAAATGTAAATACAATACCTCTTGGAACACCTATTATTCAACCTTCTTATAATGATGGTGGTAGCATCCCAGATACTATTGCAACTTTGTATAAATATATTCCATTACGTATTAGTGATGAAGAACATGAACCAACAAATCTTACAGATTGTGCAATAGGATTATTAATAGAACCAAATATATTAAGTTCTAAAATCGCTTTAATTGGTACTCTAAATGGAATAAAAAATCCTTATTTAAATGAAGTTGTAAAAAAAGTTGGTAGAACCACCGAACTAACTGAAGGTATGATTAATAGCACTGATGTATTTATAACTATGTTATACCCTCCTAATGATAGAAGATGTTTATTTAATAATATAATACTTACAACTAGAATGAGTGAAAAAGGAGATTCTGGTTCTTTACTTGTAAATAAAAATAATTTCGGTATAGGACTTTTAATTGGACAAAATCCCACCTTTTCTGTTTACTGTCGATTAGATACGGTATTAGATCAATTAGGAATGCACCTAGTTACTTAATATCAAATTTTAAATTGTCATGTTATATCTATTTAGTTGTTAATACAAAACTTTAAAATAGAACATATATATAATAAATATAAATATTGTTTTTTTAGAATGATTTCTTATATAATATTAGAATATTACAATAATAAATCATTCTATTTTTATATTCATATTTTTCATAAAAATAGACCTTCTTCATCGTATCTTATAAATGAAGAAAGTCTATTAATTATTAGTTCTATAAGTCCGTACATAAATATACCATAATTCATATGTGACATAAAAAAGAATTAATCATAAAGTTTAACTTTATTAAGCTTAGCTAACTTTATTTTTTAATCTTAATTTATCAGCTACCATAGCAATAAATTCACTATTAGTTGGTTTGCCTTTTCCATTGTGAATAGTATAACCAAAAATTCTATTTATAGTTTCTATTTGTCCTCTTGACCAAGCTACTTCTATAGCATGCCTTATAGCTCTTTCAACTCTGCTAGCAGTGGTATTATATTTCTTAGCTATAGATGGATATAATTCTTTAGTAACAGCTGATAAAAGTTCAACATCATTTACAACCATACTAATAGCTTCTCTAAGATACATATAACCTTTTATATGTGCTGGAACTCCTATTTCATGTATTATATTAGTAATTTCTGATTCTAAATCCATAGGCTCATTATTAGTAATATTAATTTGTTCCGTTTCCATTAATGTTGAAACTTTTTTAATTCCCTCATTAGATATAGTATTATTGAACATTTGTCTTATTCTTTTTGTAAATACATCCATATCAAAAGGTTTTACTACATAATAATCTGCACCTAAAGTTATAGCTCTCTGAGTTATCTTATCTTGACCTACTGCTGAAAGTACAATAATTCTAGGTAACTGATCTATATTTATGGTACTTAATCTTTCCAAAACACCAAGACCATCCAAATGAGGCATTATTATATCAAGAATTAATAAATCTGGCTTTTTTTCTTGTATTAATTTTAGTGCTTCTATACCATCCTTAGCAACACCAGTTACTACTATATCTCTTTGATTTAAAAGATAATCATTTAGAATATTACAAAATTCCTTATTATCATCTGCAATTACTACACTTATTTTATTATTTTCCATAAATCATATATCCCCCTTATTAATCTTTGATTCCAATTCTTAACAATTTACTAATTCGACAAAACTATAATAATTCCTTCTTTTTTAGGAATTATTATTAAATTTAGAATAAAAATTTAAAATAAAAGATAGCTACAGCTATCTTTTATTTTACTATTGTTTTGTATTAATTTCTAGTTATTTTGCAGTATTTCTGCATCTTTAAGCATCCATTCTATATAAATTCCATAACCAACATCTGGACGATTTATTAGAACATGTGTTACAGCTCCTACTAGCTTATTATCTTGTATTATAGGACTTCCGCTCATTCCTTGAACTATTCCCCCAGTTTTATTTAATAATTCATTATCAGTTATTTTAATAACCATACTCTTAGGTCCTGGAACATCTTGAAAAAGTAATTTTTCTATTTTTATATCATATAACTTAGGTTCAGTTCCATCTATAGTTGTTAATATTTTAGCTGGTCCTTCTTTTATTTCACTTCTTAAGGCTATTTTAATGGGTTTATTATATTTTTTAGAAACTAAATTATTCTTTGATTTACCGTATATTCCACATAAAGTGTTTTTACTTACATTACCTAATGTAGATTCTTCATTCATAAATATTCCTCTAAGTTCACCAGGGCTTCCTTTTTGTCCTTTTTTTACAGATATTATAGAAGATTCTACAATTTCACCTGTATTAATTTTTAATATATTTCCAGTATCAACGTCTGTTATAGGATGTCCCAATGCAGCAAATTTATTGGTTTTTTTATCATAAAATGTTAAAGTGCCAACACCTGACGTTGAATCTCTCACCCATAAACCTATTTTATAAACATTATTTTCTTTATCTTTTATAGGAACTATGCTTTTATCTAAAATCTTACCATTTCTTTCTATTCTAACATTTAAATTATTTTTTTTGTTTAAATTTATTTCTTTAATAAGATCTTCTGATGAATTTATAGGCTTATTATTTATATTTATGATTATATCTCCTACTTGTATGCCACTTTCTGCTGCTGGACTTACAATTTTTCCTTTTTCTGACTGTATATCTGATAAAGATACTACTAATACTCCCTTTGTACTAAGTCTAACTCCTACTGGAGTTCCTCCAGGATATACATAAATTTGAGGTATTGATTTTACACTAACTGATTTTATGGGCAAAACTCCGAATAAATTTACACTTATATTTTGATTATTACTCCCTTTACTATTATTTAACTTTAATTTATTCATTCCTAATTTTATATTATAATTGGAATTTAATTGCTGATTTTTTCTTATAAAAATAGTATTAGGAATATGTGAAATTTGAAAACATGCAAGAGCAATTAACATTATTATAGGAACTAAACTCCAGCATATTATGCATTTCATTTTATTTTTCATTTATTTTTACCTCCTGCATAACATACTTTTTTGTTCAAATTTAATTTTCCCTTTTAGAATTTAATTATGCTATTGTATAGATGTATATAAAGTAATACTTTATTAATGAAACAAATATATGAAATTATTAAAAAAAAAACGAAAAAAAAATTCATAATCATATACTGATTATGAATTTTTTATTATAGTAATTCATTTTTTCTTTTAATTGCTATGTTAACCATTTCTTTGGCATTTTTTAATGTTAGTTGTGTAATTTGAGATCCACCAATCATTCTTGCTATTTCACTTTCTTTTTCT
Organism: Clostridium novyi; assembly: GCF_003614235.1. The sequence goes on from NZ_CP029458.1 coordinate 1,995,022, forward strand.
TCATTAGTAATTGGTACTATATTAGTATATGTTTTTCCATTTTTAACATCCTTAGAAACTAAAAAATGATTATCAGACATACTAGCTATTTGTGGAAGATGTGTTACACAAAATACTTGATGTCCTCTTGAAATTAAATACATTTTTTCAGCTACTCTTTGAGCTACTCTACCACTTATTCCAATATCTATTTCATCAAATATTACTGATGGTATTTCATCTTTATCAACAAATGCAGTCTTTAAACTAAGCATTATTCTAGATAATTCTCCTCCAGATACTACTTTATCTAAAGGTTGTAAAGGTTCACCTGGATTAGTTGATATTAAAAATTTCACTTTATCACAACCATTCATATAAAAGTCATCTTTAAAATCAACATTAATCTTTAAAACACTCTTTTCAAGACCAACATAATCAAGTTCTTCCTTTATTCTTTTTTCTAATATACTACTAACATCTAATCTTATATTATGTATAATTTTAGCTTGATTTCTTAACTTTTTTATTATATTATTTCTTTTTATTTTTAATTTTTCTATAATCTTGCTACTATTATTCATTTCATCAAACTGATTTTGTATTTTATCTTTATACAATAATATATCATCAATAGTGGATCCATACTTTCTTTTAAGAGAATCTATTTGAAATATCCTACTATTTATAAGTTCTAATTCATTTTTATCATATATAACTGTATTTTGAATATTCCTAATATCAGTTATATTTTGCTCTATATTAAAATAACACTCTTCCAAAGAATCTGCTATTTCTTTAACTTTTTCCATATGATTTTCAACACTTCTAATTTCACGAATAACTTTATTTAATAAATCATAAATAGATGTATAATTATCACTACTATTGTATAATATATTATAACTTTCTGATAATGCATTATTTATTTTCTCAGCATTATTAAGTATAGAATATTGTTCTTCTAATTTTTTATCTTCGCCAGATTTTAACTTTAAACTCTCTATTTCTTCTATTTGATATTTAAGAAAATCCATTAATTTTTCTTTTTCTCCGTCTTCTATACCAAATTCTTTTATTTTATTATCTATTTGTAATAATTCTTCATAATTATTTTTATAATTATTTAAAGGGTCATTTAATAGTTCTTCTCCAAATTTATCTAAATAATAAATATGTTTTGATGAATTTAATAATTCTTGATTATCATGCTGCCCATGGATATTTATTAATATATTAGATATTTTTCTTATATCTGAAATTAATAATGATTTTCCATTTGCTTTAACAACACTTTTTCCTGATTTAAAAGTTTCTCTACTTATAATTAATAGATCTTCAAAAGAAATATCCATATGTTTTAACATATTTACTACGGCACTATTTTCTATATCAAATATAGCTTCTACAAAGGTTCTGTTTTCACCTGTTCTTATTAATCCTTTATTAAATTTTCCACCTAATACATAGTTTATTGCATCTATTAGTATAGACTTACCAGCTCCAGTTTCTCCTGTTAATACATTAAAACCTTTTTCAAAATTAATGGTTAACTCTTCTATCAAAGCAAAATTTTTAATATTTAATTGAAGAAGCATAACAAACCTCCTATTTGTTAGAAAGCATCTTCCTTAGTTTTTTCACTATTTCTTGAGCTTTATCTTCATTCATAGTTAATATAAATATAGTATTATCTCCAGCTATAGTTCCAGCAATTCCATCAAAATTCATAGAATCAATAGATTCTGCTGCTGCGGATCCTGATCCTGATAAAGTTTTTACTACAACAAAGTTTTGTACACTTTCAACACTTATTACTGTATTTGTAAATACATTAACTAACTTATTAGTTATAAAACTATCACTTTTAGATATAGTAGCATATTTGTAACTTCCGTTTTCTGATAAAACCTTAATTAATTTTAGTTCTTTAATATCACGAGATACAGTTGCCTGTGTAACATCAACGCCTCTTTTTTTTAACTCTTCTGCAAGTTCTTCTTGAGTTTCTATATCTTTTGTATTTATTATCTCTAAAATTTTAGAATGTCGTTGAATCTTCATCTTACATCTCCTTAAGTTACTAAAATATTTTCTTTCTTAATACTTCAAAATAATCATAACCATGTATTCTTATAAGTTTACATTTGAAACTACATTTTTTTATTATAATTTCTTCACATTTATCAAGTTCAATAGCTTCCTGTCCATCTAAAGTTAGAAATACACTTTCTCTTTTATGATTTATTTTAATATCAATCTTACTATCACTTTCTATCATTATACTTCTATTTTTCATAGAATGTGGACATATAGGTATCACTGACATTACCTCTAAAGTAGGATAAATTATTGGTCCGCCAGCTGAAAGTGCATATCCTGTAGAACCTGTAGGAGTTGAAATAATTACTCCATCAGAATTAAATGAAGTATAAAACTTATCATCTATAAAAACCTCATAGTTTAATATTCTTGATAATGTTCCTCTTGATATTACTATATCATTTAATGAAATATATTTTGCATTTTTATTTTCATTATTAACATTGCACTCTAGCATCATTCGATCTTCTATTATATAGTCATGTAAACTTAATTTTTTAATAGCCTCTTCAAAATCCGAAATTTCTACTTCTGTTAAAAATCCAAGATGACCCATATTTATTCCAAATATAGGTGTTCCATATTTAGATACTGCTCTAGCTGTTCTAAGAATTGTACCATCTCCGCCTAAAACTATAATTATATCAAGATTATATGTACTCTCAGAATCAAGTCCTCTAGAGTCTTTATAGATTGTAACTTTAGCATCCAAAATATATTTTTTTATTTTATTTATAATACTTTCTATTACACTTTCATCTATAAATTTGCTACTATTAATATTTAAACCTATATTTTTCATTATTCCTCCAACTATAAATCCTCATGTGAAGAATTAACAATTGTGTCTATAATATTAAAGTCAAATTCCTTATGATAATCCTTATTTTTTGTAAAATAAACCAAATATTCTATATTCCCTTCTGGTCCTTTTATTGGTGAATAATCAATTCCTTTAATCCTTAAATCATTTTCATTTAAGAAAGTCAATATATCCTTAATTACTTCTTTATGAGTGCTTGCTTCTCTTACAACACCTTTTTTACCGACTTTATCTCTTCCAGCCTCAAATTGTGGCTTAATTAGTGCAACTACTTCTCCTTTTTCTGAAAGTAAATTTGCAATGGCTGGTATTATTTTTTTTAAAGATATAAATGATACATCAATACTTGCAAAATCAGGATATTCTCCTAAATCATCAAACGTTAAATATCTAGCATTAGTTCTTTCCATACAAACAACTCTTGGATCAGTTCTTAATTTCCATGCAAATTGACCATATCCAACATCTACAGAAAAAACTTTTATAGCACCATTTTGAAGCATACAATCAGTAAATCCACCTGTTGAAGCTCCAATGTCCATACATGACTTTCCTTGAAGCTCTATATTAAAGCTTTTCATTGATTTTTCTAATTTGTATCCACCTCTACTTACATATGGCATAACTTCACCTTTAAATTCAATATCTGAATCTACTTTTACTTTTTGACCACATTTATCTACCCTTTGACCATTTACAAATATTTTTCCTTCCATAATAGCAATTTTAGCTTTTTCTCTCGATTCAAAAAGATTCTTTTCAACTAAAAGACTATCTAATCTCTCACTTTTGACATTGCTCATAACTTAACTCCTTTAAATTTAAAGATACTAAAATTATAAAATCTTTACTATACTTTTTATTATTCCATCTACATCTAAATTATTTACTTTATATAAAGTGTCAACACTACCATGAGGTATAAATTTATCTTCAAATCCTAAATTTAAAACCTTAACTTGACTATCTTGCTTTAAAGTATTTATACACTGAAGAACACTTTCTCCAAATCCACCAGTTATAACATTATCCTCTAATGTTATAATTTTGTGCTCTTTTAAAATTAACTTATTTAGCAAAGATTTATCAAGTGGTTTAACAAAACATGCATTTATTACATTTATATCTATTCCCAATTTCTTTATTTTTTCAGAAACTTTTATAGCTGTAGCTACCATTTTTCCAGTAGCAATTATAGATATGTTACCGTTATCCTTTAATACTTCCCATTTTCCTTTTATGTAATTCTCCTTAGCAGGTAAATCTATAACATCTCCACCCCTTGGATATCTTATAGCAATAGGGAAATCTTGATTTATAGCCCACTTGAACATATGTTTTATTTCATTAATATTTTTAGGACACATTATAGTCATATTAGGCATATGATTAAGAAATGATAAATCAAAAATTCCTTGATGCGTTTCTCCATCACTACCCACTATACCCGCTCTATCTATAGCAAAAATAACTGGTAAATTTTGATGACACACATCATGAATAACTTGATCATAAGCTCTTTGTAAGAATGTAGAATACACAGCAAATATAGGTTTTAATCCTTCTCTTGCCATTCCAGCTGCAAGTGTTACTGCATGTTGTTCTGCAATTCCTACATCAAAAAAACGTTTAGGAAACTTTTCACTAAACTCTCTAAGGCCTGTTCCATCTCTCATAGCAGCAGTAATTCCGATAACTCTATTGTCTTCCTTGGCAAGTTCAACTATACTACTTCCAAAAGCTTTAGAGTATGTATCTCCACTTATTTTAGATACTTTTCCAGTATCTAAATTAAAAGCTCCAATTCCATGAAACATATCCGGATCTTTCTCGGCAAATTTATATCCTTTTCCTTTTTGTGTAATTGTATGTATTAAGACAGGTCCTTTTATTTCTTTTGCCATAGTCATAACCTTAGTGAGTTCTCTTATATTATGACCATCTATAGGACCTAAATACTTTATTCCCATTTCTTCAAAAAACATTCCTGGAACTAAGATTTGTTTTATTCCAGATTTGATTTTACTTATGGAATCAGCAACTCCATTTCCTATATTAGTCTTTCTTAAAATATCATTAAAATCTGATTTGAACTTATTATACTTTGGATCAATTCTAATTCTACTTAAATATGTAGATACTCCTCCAACATTTTTTCCTATGGACATTTGATTATCATTTAATATAATAATTAAATTTGTTTTTTTATCACCTACATCATTTAAGGCCTCAATAGCCATTCCCCCTGTTAATGCACCATCTCCAATTACAGCAATAACATTATGCTTTTCTCCCTTTAAATCTCTTGCTCTTGCCATACCTAAAGCAGCAGAAATTGATGTACTACTATGACCTGTTTCAAAAAAATCGTATTTACTTTCACATCTTTTAGGGAAACCACTCATGCCACCATATTTTCTTAAGTTATCAAAATTTTCTGCTCTACCAGTAAGTATTTTATGAACATAAGTTTGATGTCCCACATCCCATACGATTTTATCATTATTTAAATTAAAAACTTTATATAAACTTAATGTAAGTTCCACTACTCCTAAATTAGACGCTAAATGTCCTCCTGTTTTAGACACTTTATTTACTAAAAAGCTTCTAATTTCTTCAGCAAATTTATCTAATTGAGAAAAAGACATTGCTTTTAGCTGATAAAGTTCTTTATAATTATCAATTATTCCACTCATATTATCATCGTTCCTTTTTATTTCATCTGCGTTGCTTTAATAGAGCGTTTTTATAATTTTTTATTAAACCATTCACCACTATTTATATAGGGATTATAGCATACATTTATAATATTTGAAAACTCATTTAAAATTCTCTTTTCATTAAGAATAATGCTATATCCTTTAATTGTTTTGTATCTTTACTTATATAAGATAATAGTTTTATACATTGTTCCGTTAACTCTACACATAGCTCTTTACATTTTTTTAATCCAAAGTGAGAAATAAACGTAGTCTTATTATTTTCATCATCTTTATGCACTTCTTTGCCTAAAATCTTTGAATCACCTATAACATCTAATATATCATCTTTTATTTGAAATGCTAATCCAAGTTTGGATCCAAATTCATCTAAAATTTCTATTTCTTCTTTACTTGCACCACCTAAAATTGCACCTGCTATAATAGAGCTTTTAATCAATTGACCAGTTTTGTTTTTGTGCATATATTTTAGTTTATCTGGAGATATTTCTTGACCTTCACTTATAATATCTACAACCTGACCACCTATCATGCCTTCAGCACCTGATGCCTCTGAAATTACTTTAGATGCCATAAGTGCTAATTTATCATGAGTTAATGAATAATTAAACATGATATTCATAGCTTCATTTAAAAGTCCATCACCTGCAAGGATAGCAATGGCTTCTCCAAAGACTTTATGATTAGTTGGTTTTCCTCTTCTTAAATCATCGTTATCCATTCCTGGAAGATCATCATGTATCAAAGAATAAGTGTGAATCATCTCTATAGCACATGCCATAGGCATTATATCTTTATAGTTGTCTTTATATATACTATAAGTACTTAGCATTAAAATAGGTCTTATTCTTTTTCCACCAACCTCAATGCTATATTTCATTGAATCATAAATTATTTTATTATAACTTCCCTTATTTTCAAAATAATCATTTAACCACTTGTTTATTTCTATCTTTAACATATTCATGTACATTTAATCATCATTCCCAGCAAATTCTTTTTCTTGGTTACCACTTAACATTTTTATTTTCGCTTCTGCTTCATTAAGCATTTTATAGAGTTTATTGCAAATTTTTATACCCTCTTCATAATTCTTCATAGAATTTTCTAAAGATATTTCTTCACTTTCCATTTCATTAACAACTTCTTGCAACTTACTCATTAAGCTTTCATAAGTTTCTTTTTTTCTTGCCATTATGTTCCTCCATTTTTTTAATGATAACTAAGATTTATAAACTTCTTTTATTTTCACCTTAGTTTCTCCATCTTTAAATGTAATTTTTATGGAATCATCCTTTTTTATATTATCTTTATTGGAAATTATATTATTCATTTCATCTTGAATAATAGAAAATCCCTTACTTAAAATATTTAATGGATTATGCGCATTAAGTAAAGAATTTACTTTTGAAAGTTTTATTTTATCGTATTCTATTTTAGACTGTATTTCATGGTAAAGTTTATTTTTTATATTATCTATTTTTATGTATTCATTTACTATAGTATTTAGTGGATTATTTAATTTTATAGCATTTTCACAAGAATTTAATTGTTTTAATTTTAAGTTTATTATGTGTTTTATTAAATTATATAATTTTTCCTTATAATTTTCAATATTTCCATTTATCTCTTCCAAACTGCAAACTGCTAATTCAGCAGCAGCTGATGGAGTAGGTGCTCTCATATCACTTACAAAATCACAAATAGTAAAATCAGTTTCATGACCTACTCCACTTATAATTGGTGTACTGCATTTATATATTTCATAGGCTAATGCCTCATTGTTAAAGGCCCATAGTTCTTCTATAGAGCCTCCACCTCTTGCTATTATTATTAAATCTACATCATCTCTAGAGTCTAAATACTTTATACCTTGCATTAAATTTTCACTAGCATTTTCTCCTTGCACTAATGATGGATAAATTAAAATTTCAATACCTTTATTTCTTCTTTTAGAAACATTTATTATATCTTTAATAGCAGCTCCAGTAGCTGAAGTTATAACTCCTATCTTTTTGGAATATAAAGGAATTCTCTTTTTATGTTCTTCGTCAAATAATCCTTCTTCATATAACTTTTTTTTTAATTTTTCAAAAGCTATAAATAAATCTCCTATACCTTCCTTCTCTATTTCTTCACAATAAAATTGATATAATCCATCTTTTTGATATACTGAAACCCTTCCTTTAATAATTACATTATCTCCATTTTGAGGAATAAAGTTTAAATTTTCAGTATATGATCTAAACATAACGCAATTTATTTTACTTTGCTTATCTTTTAATGAAAAATACACATGTCCACTATTATGAAACTTAAAGTTAGATATTTCACCTTTAATTTTAGTGTTTTTTAATATAAAATCATTATCTATTATCCTTTTTATATAAATATTTAACTCAGAAACACTTAAAGTCTTTATATGCATTTTATTTCAATCCTTCACAAAGATTTTTTATAAGCATAGTAGTAGTCATAGCTCCTACTCCACCTGGTACTGGAGTTACAAAACCTGCTTTTTCTATAACTTCATCAAAACATACATCACCTACAAGTTTTCCTTCTACTGATGAAGTACCAACATCAATGACTACTGCCCCTTCTTTAACATATTCTTTCGTAATAAACTTTGGTTTTCCAACTGCAGCTACTAATATATCTGCTTTAGAACATATCTCTTTTAAATTTTCAGTTTTAGAATGACATATTGTAACAGTTGCATTTTCTTTTAATAATAATTGTGCAACAGGCCTTCCAACGATATTACTTCTACCAATTACAACTGCATTGCTTCCTTCTATTTTTACATTACAACTTTTAATTATTTCAATTATTCCTCTTGGTGTACATGGTACAAAACAGTTCTCACCTTTATACAACTTACCAACACTTATGCTACTAAGACCATCAATATCTTTATTAACATCTATTGATGAAGTTATCTTAGCTTCATCTAAATGTTCTGGAAGTGGTAACTGAATTATTATTCCATGAACTTCTTTATCCTTATTTAATTCATTAATAATATGTAATAGTTCCTCTTCCTTTACTGTATCATCTAAATATATACTTTTTACTTTTACACCTAGTTTATTACATAACTTGTTTTGATTATTCACGTAATATTTAGATCCACCATCATTTCCAACAAGTATATTCGCCATACATATTGGAATTTGAGTTTTACTATTCTTCATCTCTATGTATCTTTTTAATTCTTCTTTAATACCTTCAGCGAGTTTTTTACCATCTATTTTTGTCCCCATAATGCACCTCCAAAGATTTATTTTTGAATCTTCATCATATTTCCAAGAACACCATTTATAAAAGCTGGTGAATTTTCTGCAGAATATTTCTTTGCAAGTTCAATTCCTTCATTAACAGCAACCTTTTCTGGAATATCTTCTACAAATATAATTTCATAAGTAGAAATTCTTAATATTGTAAGATCTATTTTTGATAATCTATTTAATTTCCATTTTGTTAGATTTTCTTCTATTTTACTGTCTATAGTTTCTATATTATCTTGTACTCCTTGAATTATCTTATTGATATATTCAAAGTCAACATCTTTAAGACTTGTGTCTGTATTTTCCTTAAAGTTATGTATGATTTCCTTAAGTTCCTCTTTGTTAATACTCATTTCAAATAATAATTTCATAGCTATCTCTCTTGATTTTCTTCTGTTCATAATTTCCTCCTAAATATCTAAATTAAAATATATTTTAATTATTATCATATTAATTATTATTATACACGTTTAAACATGGAAACACCCTCTGTTTTCAGAGGGTGTAATGATTACTCTTGTTTTTCTTTAATCTTCTCTTCCTCTTTAGGAAGCACAACATTTTGTACATACACATTAATAGCCGTTAAATTTAATCCTGTCATCAACTCTACGGATTTTTTAACATTTTCTTGTACTGCCTTTGCTACATCAACAATTTTAATACCATATTTAACTACAACATATAAATCTATAGTAGCACTATTTTCTTCTACATTAACTTTGATTCCCTTTGACAAGTTCTTTTTTCCGCTTAGTATCTGAGTTATTCCTCCAACTAATGTGGTACTCATTCCTTCTATACCATCTATTTCTGAAGCAGCAAGTCCTGCGATAACTTCTACTACTTCATCAGATATTTTAACAATTCCCATTTCAATATCTGTTTCTTGTTCCACATTTAAGTTTTCGTCCATCTAGGTATACCCCCTTTATCCGGATAATCAAAACAAATTTACTATGTGCTTATTATATCAAAGATAATATGAATTTACAAACATATTATTCTTTTAATTGTATATCTACATCCTTTATTTTAGTAACGTCTATAACAATGTCTTGAATTTGTTTTGTCTCTCTTTCACTTAATTTTTTAGAGGACTTTAAAACTATTGTTACTTTATTATCTTGAATATAACATAGAACATTTTCGTATCCTTTACTCTTTAAAACTGATTCTATTTGATGTTGTTTTGTATCTGCTAATGCTAAATCACTATATTTTTTAGAAAGTGCTGCCCTTTGCTGTTTAGATGTATGTTCGTCATCAATTAGCCCTTTTAAATCTTGAAGGGCTTTTGCATTACTATTATCCCTTATCATTTGAGACTCTTCAAAATAATTGTTTTTACTGTTCTTTTTAGTTGAATCATTAAAAGATATTGTAGTCTTTCCATTTTTAATATCATTTTCTGCAACATAATCTAAATTAGAATTTAACCTTGTAGCTAATATTCCTGCACAAATTATAAGTGCTAACAAAGTAACTATAATAACTCCCTGTTTTTTATTCATTAAAATACCTCCATTCCTCATTTTAACCTTTCTAAATTTATATGTCTTTTTTTAAAAATATATGTTATTTTTTCATTGAATATACATTTACATCCTTTTCATTTAAATCAAATAAATTAACTACAGCCTTATGAATTTTTAATCTTATTAAATTATCATCTGCTCCTTCTGCAACTACACATACTCCACTTACTTGTGGTTTATTTTTCTTAACAACAAAAGGCTCTGTACCTTTTTCTGTGTTCATCATAACTATAGTTTTGCCATCATTTTTTTGAGTTACTTTTCTAGTACCTCCATTTGTATCTTTTTCCTCTGTCAGACTAGTAGAGTCATTAACATTTATTGCTGGTATTTCCTCTTCACCTCCTTTAAAATACACCATAACCTTTACTTTTCCAACTCCATCAATATTTTCAAGTGTATCTTTTAATTTCTCTTCTATATCTTTTTCCTGATCAGATATCTTACTATCCTTTTTATTTTTTACATCTCCATTCTTATTTTGTTGAATATTTTTATTATCATTAACAATGCTAGCATCTACTTTTGTACTATTAGAATCTTTTAATACATTACTTGATAAAGTTATTAATATACCTATTAATATTAAAATTATCAGTTTAGGAACATAATTCTTTCCATTTTTATCTTTAATTTTTTTCTTAAATTCATCTTTATCGAACAATTTTTTCATGTCCATGAGTTCACCCCTTACTTAAAATTAATTCTTTAAAATATTTTTATTTTTTATATACCTTTATCTTATCTTTAGATATATCTATTGTATTGCTTAAAAAATTAATAATCTCTTTAGATTTAAACTTATCTATAATCTTTTCATTACTTACTTCTTTAGTACTATCTATTAGTATTTTTTTTACCCTTTGTACACTTTTTTCTGTTACCCCAACCCTAATTTCACTTATATTAAATCTTTCTTTTTTATCATCATAAGATACAATAGAATTTACAGTATAATCATCCTTAGGATATTTTTCTTTTAATTTTTTAGAACACAAATTTTCAAGATTATTTGCAAAAACTCCTACAGTATTATCTATAGAACCTTTTTTATACTTTTCATAATTATTTTTATGTTCCTTTATATCAATATATTTAGTTGCCGAATTAATATAACTATCTACATTAAAATTATTATTAAATATTTTTATTATTGGATTAATAACCACAGTTATTAATATTAATCCTAAGACAAATTTAGCATACTTTTTTATTGAATTATTAGGAAGTATCATCTCTACTGCTGTTATAAAAAATATTGCAGTAGCAATACTTATAACCCATTGCCTAATATTTTGTATCATAACTTTCCTCCTACATTCCTATAATACTTTTACCTGCAGATGCAACTATACATATGATGATAAAGAACATAACGGAAACACTAATTACACATGAAGTTATAAGTATTATAGAATCACCTGCTGATTCTATACACTTAACTAACTTTCCATTACTAATTGGTTCTATTAAAGCTCCTGTTAACTTATATATAAATCCCATAGAAAATAGTTTGATTATTGGAAATATTATGATTGTTATTAATATAATTAATCCTATACTACTTAAAGCATTTTTAAGTAAAAGAGAATAACCAGCTACAGTAGATATGGCATCAGATAAACTTTTTCCAACTACAGGTATAAAATTATCAATAGCAAATTTAGCTGTTTTCTCTGTTACTGCATCAAGTGTACTTGTTGTCATTCCACGTATTGTTATAATTCCTATAAAAATGGTCATTACTATTCCTTGTATCCACAGCACTGATTTATTTAACAATTTTGATAATTTATCAATTTTATGATCATCACTTATGTTATTACAAAATTGTATAACAAATGATATTGATATTATAGGTATTATTAAATCCATAAATAATCTAGCACTTATATTAGTAACTCCTATTATTATTGGATCCATAGTTGCCGCCTGTGTAAATCCTCCAACTGATGCTAAAAGCATTAATAAAACAGGCATTAATGCAGCCATAAAATCAGTCATTTGTTTCAAAATATCTTTTGCCGTGGTTATTCCTATATAAAAAGTTTTAGTAATTATTATTATTAACAATGCATAACAAGCAAAATATGCAATATTAGATAAGTTCCCATTACTAAATGCATTTTCTAAATTATTAATAAGAGCACATATTATACATATAACAACTATCATAGCCATAAGTTTTCCACAAGCTATAACTTCTCTAAAAGAGTACATTGCCAAAGCTTTTATAAACTTACTTTTTGAAACATCCCCTTTTCCATTTTTCATATAATCCTTAACATATGTTTTTATATCAACATCATTTAGCATCTCATATTTTGTTTTTATATTACTCATATAATCATATAAAGTTTCTACTTGCATACTTTGTTCCTGACTTAAATCTGGTGTTCTCTTATTTGTTACTGTTTGTGCTTGTACATTAATAGGAATCATCAAAAACATGATAATTGCAAATAATATTTTTTTCATAATGTTTACTCTCCCATTTTATATAATTCTAACAATTCCTTGTAATACAGCCATTAATATAGGAATTGCTAAAACCAATATTAATATTTTTCCAGCAAACTCTACTTTGGAAGCTATACTTCCTTGTCCAGCATCTTTGCATATTTCACTACAAAATGAAGCTAAATATGCAATACCAAGTATTTTAAAAACTACATTTAGATAAACAAAATCTATATTTGCTTTAAGCGCTAACTGTTGAAGTAATTGCATAACAGCTGTAATTTTATCTATCATAAATAGAAATATTATTATTCCTGCAGCTATACTAATATGTATTACAAATTCATCGCTTCTATTCTTAAACATAAGAACTATAAATAGTGTAATAAAGGCAAATGTAACTATTTTTACTATCTCCATATGTGCCTCCTAAAATTGAAACATTGTTTTTACAGTACTGAATAATTTATTTATTAAATTTATTACCATCATTAAAACAATAATTATTCCAGCTAAATTTGCTATTACCGCATAATCTTTCTTTCCTGTACTTTCTAATATTTTATCAAGAATAATTATAAGTATACTTACAGCTGCTATTTTAAAAATCAAGCTCACATCTAACAAATTTATCCCCCCTATAACATCATAATTACTAATATAGCTCCAAGGGAAAATCCCAAGTATCTATACATTTTTATATTTTTTTGCATTACTTTCTCTGCACTATCAAGTTGACTATTTATATTACGCAATGTAAGAGTTAACATACTTTGTTGTCCATCTATATCAGATTCTCCTAAAGACTTTGATAAATTTAATATTATATCTATATCATATTTTTTAAGATTTAATTTTAAACTATTATTAGTTAATGACTTTTTAAAGGCTTCATATACACTTTCCACTTCTTGATCATATAAAAGCTTTGAAATTTCTTTAAAAATATCGCATATAGGTTTATCACATTTTTCACTAACATTATTAAAAATATCAGGTAATGAATTATGAGAATATAACATTTCATTTTTTAATTGATATACAGCTTGTTCAATTTCTTTTAATTGAAAAAATCTTTTTTTTAGATTTTGTCCATATATAAACCCTAAAAGAGATGATGATATTAAAACCAAAGCACATCCTAGCATTTTTAAATACATATTATTCCCCCCAGAGTTTATCCTTTTTATTAAAATCATATATATATTCTACTGTTCCAACTCCATTTATAGAACTTAATACCACAGCTCTTTGAAAAACCTTATTTTCTAAAATCTCCTTAAAAACTGGTCTTCTATATAAATCCTCTATTCCAAACCCATGAATAGTTGTAATTAAATTAACACCAGAATTCATAGCCATTATTATACTTTCCATATCTTTATAGGTTCCTATTTCATCACAAATTATAACTTCAGGAGCCATACTTCTTATTGCCATTATTATTCCCTGACTTTTAACGCAATTATCAAATACATCTGTTCTAAGGCCTATGTTCATTTGTGGTACTCCTTCAAAACAAGCTCCTATTTCACTTCTTTCATCAACTATACATATTTTTTTCTTAGCATCAGATAAATTTCTACTTATATCCCTTAATAACGTTGTTTTTCCGCATTTAGGTGGAGATATAATAATAGTATTTAATACCCTATCATCATTTAATATATATGGCATTATATTATTTGAGCATCCTATAACTTCCCTACAAATTCTTATATTTAATGAAGCTATATTTTTTATAGTTTTAACTTTTTCATTTTCTATTACACATGAACCACAAATTCCTACTCTATGTCCACCTTTTATAGTAATATATCCTTGTTTCAGCTCTTCTTCAAAAGCATATATAGAGTAATTACTTATTCTTTGTAATATTATTTTTATATCTTCTTTCTTTACTAAATAATCTAAAATAATTTCTGTATTCCCTACATATAAAATTAATTTCTTATTGATTTTTATTCTTATTTCTTGAAATTTATCTATGTTTTTAATACTTTCTAACTTAGCTCGTAGCTCTTTAGGCAAAATGTAAAGTACATCTTTTGTACTCATAATATACCTCTTTTCTTCTTTAATATTTTTAAATACTATAGATATTTTTATCTTTTAATCAAAGTAATATCTTACTAAATTTTTATTTATATAACTTAATAATTATTCCAAAAAATAAAAAATAAAGAATATCAAATTGATATTCTTTATTTTTTATTAAATATTATTTTAAATTTATGGTGTTTTGACAATTTGGACAAATCATCTTATCTTCATTATTTATAAATTCTTTTTCAATAGCTAAAACTTCATGACAGTTATCACAAACTATGTCAATATAATCCTCACTATGAAATTCTTCTTCTTCATCCTCAAATCCATAAACTTCCTCTTCTACATTTCCTAGATTTTCATCAAGTACTGTAACATATTCATCCATTTCTAATAATCTTTCTTCAATATCTTGGATCTTTTGCGTCATATCACATAAAATATCGCTAACATGAAACAATATTTTATTTTTTGTATCTTCCTCTAAATTTAGTTTATCTATATTTTCTTTTAAAGAAAGTACCTTTGACATAAGAGGATTCATATTACCACTCCCTTTAGGGTAGTTTTATACTCTTTCCATGTATTCGCCAGTTCTAGTATCTACTCTTATTGTTTCACCTTCATTAACGAATAGTGGAACTCCAACAACAGCTCCTGTTTCTAATTTAGCAGGTTTCATTGCATTAGTTGCTGTATTTCCTTTGATTCCTGGTTCACATTCTATAATTTGTAATTCTACAAAATTAGGTGCTTCAACTGAGAATGCACTTCCCTTATAGAATTTTATAATTGCATACATATTTTCCTTTAAATATTTGATTGCATTTTCTACTTGTTCAAAGTTTAAAGGAATTTGTTCAAATGTTTCTTGATCCATGAAATAGTATAGTTCTCCATCACTATATAAATATTGCATTTCTTTTCTTTCAATAACAGCTTCTTGAAGTTTAGCTGTTGGGTTAAATGTAGTTTCAGTTACCCCTCCACTGATTACATTTCTAAGTTTTGTTCTTACAAAAGCAGCTCCTTTACCTGGTTTAACATGTAAAAATTCAATTACAGTAAACACTTGTCCATCTAGTTCAAAAGTAGTACCTTTTCTTATATCTCCAGCTGAAATCATTATGTATCCCTCCACTAATCTATTGTAAATTTTTATTATAACCCTAAAATTCATATTAATATCATTGTTAATTATTAAATTTTAATAATATATTTTAGGACTCAATTCTAACCAATGATATTTTATCAAAACTTGCGAATATTTGCAAATAGATTTATAATATGTATCAATTTTATATATAATTTTATTATACGAGTCACATAGTAAAATTTATAGTAATATTTCCTTTATACATTTTATTATTATCTAATTTCAGTTGTATGCATTTTATATCATATAATTGTTTTTCAACTTTCATAGCTTCTATAAATTGATCTAATCTTTCCTGTTCTCCATGAAATTCTAAATTCATAGTAATTAATTTATCATAGTTATTATTAATTACTTTTTTTATTTTTATACATGAATATTTTTGTATTTGTTTTATAATGTATGAACAAGTTTCTTTTTTATAATTACCCTTATTATTAAAATATTGTATGGATGATATTTTCATAAGATTTTCTTTATCCTGTAGTAAAATCTTATTTTGTTTAAAAGTTAATATAGAAATTACTATTAATAATATAATCATACTTATAATAACAAAATTAAATTTTATCTTTTTACTCATAGTTACCTACCTTTAAATCTAATTTTAATAAAATTTTATCTTCTTCTAGGTTTTCTATATCCACATGTTTTATATTATAATTTTGATTATTTTCTATATACTCTAATAAATTACTTATATCTAATATGTTATCAAATACTTTTTTTACTAATACTTTATCTTTTTTTATAGATATATCATCTAACTTAAATTTTTCAAATAGTTCTTGCTTCATTTGTGTATAAATATTTATTGTACATAATTTATTTTTTATATTATTATTTTGAATATTTTTCTGTTTTTTAGTATTTAACTTAATAACCTCCATTTTATTGTTTACATCAATTAAACTTTTCTTATCTTTAAAAAGTCTAAAACCAATAACCCCTATAAAGCTTATTAATATAATTATGACTACTTTAAACTTAATTTCATTCCTTTTCTCCACTTTTTTTCTGTACCATAATGGTAAAAAGTTTGGCTCCTTCATAATATCACTTCCCCTTTATGGAAAAATACTCTATTATTTTGTTTTTACTTATGTTTTGTAAATCAATATAATTATATGAATTATGTTCAATATATTTTATAACATCCTTTTTAGAAAAATTTATTCCATAAACATTATTAGCTATTATTTTAAATGTTTTCATCTTAGCTATGGTATAATTAAATATATCTATTAAGAACTCATCTTCAATATTATTTTCTATTATTCTATTAGATATTAATTTTTCATTACTTATTCCTAAAAAATATATTTTATCTTCATCTTTAAAAATAAGTATATAATCTTTATGAGATACTTTGCTTTTTAAATAATTTATTATAGTAAATTGAATAAGTTTTACACTCTTTAGTTTATTATTTTTAATAATATTCTCTATAGAATTTAGCTTATTTGAATTTATACAAAATACTAGAACTTCTCTTATATCCTTATCTTCATCCCATATACTATAAGTATAAAATATATTATCAGCCTTTTTTCCATATAAAAAAATCAACTCATTTTTTATTAAATAATTTAAATCCCATTTAGCGATTTTAGGTATCTTTAGAAGTTTTATATGTACTTCTTCTCCCTCAATAACTATATAAATGTTTTTATTCTTTATATTAATTTCACTAATATCCTTAAATATATGCTTATTAAAAAATTTATCATTGAATTTATTGTCCAATTGTATACTTTCTTTAGATATTTTTAATAAAACATTTTTATTTAACATTTATATACCACCTCATTAACATATTGTATACTAATAAGCTTAAATTCTAATTTATTTGATTGAATATTTCTATTGCAAAAATAAGCTTCACATCTTAATGTACCTTTTTCATTTGGAAAATAGATTAATATGTTTTTATTAATATTATCAAACTTTGCAAAAACATCTTCAAAACTTATATGATTTTCATTTATTTTAAACAATATACTATTAAAAGTAATATCATTCATATCGTCTTTCATATTTGCTTTTATGTATCGACCTATTTTAGTTAATAGATACTCCCTTTTTCTGCTATCATTTTCTTCCTTAAGTGCAATATTTTTTTGAACATTATAACCATTTTCAATTATTTCAAGTCTAAAACTATATAATACAATTAACATTAGTATACTTACTGTAATTAATGTAAATATAATTATAAAACCTGACTTTCTTTTCTTAATCCAATGCATTTTTCAAAGTTTCTTCCTTTCAAAGATTCAATACTTATAAAAATAACATTTTTTCTTTTCAATATTGTAAACTTTTTTATACCTTCTACTATAATATTATAAACAGTCTTATGATTTTCAGCTTTATCATATATTATTCTAACCTTACCTTCTCCATTGCCCCTTAATATTGAATCTATTTTATTTATATCTCCATTTAATTTCTGTAAGATTATTGAATTTTCATCTATTATAATACGTTTATTTTCAGCATCATTAATTTCATTTTCAATAAATTCTAAAGCACTAGTGCAATAACATTCTTCTCTATCTTCTATTACATTTCTTTTATATCTAAAATTTTCTTTTAATAACATATTAATTTCTACTGCAAAAATAATACTTAAAATGCATATTGAAAATAAAACTTCTATTAAAGAATATCCCTTCTTCATATACTAATTAGTAATCTCCTTTATAAAAATAAGAATTTATATTATTTATCTTTTTCCCATTCTTTAACTTTAAATTTATTACTACTTTCACAACATCTTTTTCCTTATTCTCTATAAAAATTTCAGCATATGGGAATCTTCCATTATTAATATTTGAAACTATATCTTTCATTTCATAAATCTTTAAATCATTACTATTTAATTTTTCTTTATTAATATAAAGTTTGTTACCTTTATCACATTCACTTGCAAATAATTCTTTTATTTCATCATAAGTATAGTTGTACTTTAAATTATTTTTTAAAATTTCTGACAATTCTGTATATGTTCTTATATTTTCATTATAATTTTTTAACCATATAGCTTTTATTTTAACATTACATATATAAGCACTAACTGTACATAGAATAGCTAATGCACATATAACTTCTATTAATGTTAATCCTCTTTTTTTACTTAACTTTGACATAATGACTTCCAACCCTTATAGTTATATCATGTAATTTTTCTTTTTTATCTTTGTAACTTATTCTACACGCCGTATATATTACTCCTAAATTATTTATATTGATATTGCAATTAAATAAATCAGCATTTACAAACTTAAACTCTTTTGGAATTTCATAAACTTTTATTAACTTTTCATCACAATAAAATTTTACTCTATTATCAAATCCAAAATCTAATCTTCCACTTTTATTTTCATTTTTACAATATAAAGAACTATTCTGTAACATGTGTAATATATAGTTATTGCAAAAATCTACTTCTATATTATTTGAATAAACTTCTTTGAATTTATTACACTTAATACCACAATAACCTATAATCAAAAATAAAATACTTAAAACTACTAAAAGTTCTACTAATGAATACCCCTTTTTAATACTCATTTACTTATTTATTTCCTTTATCTGCTTTAGACTGTATATTATTAGGATATAATTTACTTCCATTAGTATCTTCTATACAAAAATCATTTTCATTTTTATTGAATTTTAAAATATATGGTTTTTCATCTACATTGTAATTTATAACAAAATTATTTTCTCCCTCATTAAGAATTTTTAAATTATCAATACCTAAAAGTTCTTTAGATGTTTCTAAAAGTTTTTGATTATTAAATTCACCATTGTTTTCTGAATAACTCTCAATAGCTGTTAAATAAATCTGTCTACCTGTATCTACTACCTTTAATCTTTGAGCTTTTCCCCTATATCCATTAAATTTAGGTATTAAAAAACTAGCCATAACTAATATTATTGCCATAACAACTATCAATTCTATTAAAGTAAAACCTTTAGTTGTATTCTTAATGTTAAATTTAAATTTTCCATTAACTTTCATAGTTATCCTCCTATTCTTAACTAAATAATTGAATCCATAGTACTCATCATAGGCATTAAAATATTCATCATTATAAATGTTATAATGCCGCCTAGTATAATAATTGTTATAGGTTCTATACTTTTAACTATTCTACTTATTAAGTTCTCTATATCTTCTTCTTTAATTTTTACAGCATTATTTATTAGTTCTTCAATTTTACCTATTTTTTCTCCAACAGAAATCATAGATATAAAAAAGTCATTGAACATTTTTTCTTTTTTAAGTGCATCTCCTAGACTATGTCCTTCTTTTATTTCACAAACAACTTTTAATAATCTATCTTTTAAAACTTTATTGTTTATACTACTAACAATAATATCCAGAGAATTAATTATTGGAATACCACTATCCAAAAGAATACTAATACTTTTAATAATATTAATCTCGTAAATTTCTTTATAAATTAATCCTAATGAAGATTTAAACATAATTTTTTCTAAAACAATTTGAAAATATCCTTTTTTGTATAATTTATAAACTATAATTCCTATGATGAAAACAATTACATAAAATTTATACGAAGTTATTATTTTATTAAACCTTAATATTCTTTGTATACCTATAGGTATGGATTTATTTAATTTAATAAAATTAGTAGCAAATTTAGGTATTATCCTAAATGTTATAAATAAGGTTACTATTATAGTCATAATCAATACACATAAAGGATACATTATAGCATTCTTAATTTTCTTTTTTATTTTATGTTTATCCGTATAGTATTTAGCTAGCTTTAGAAATATATCCTCTAAGTTTCCACTTTTCTCTCCTATGAGTATCATCTGTCTCATAAATTCAGGATAAATTTTTGAAAACTTATTTATACTCTGAAATAATGTTTTTCCTTTTTCTATATCTCTTCTTATGGTTTTTAAACTATCCCCAATTAAATAATTTATTTTTTGATTTTCTATAACCTCTAATGCTGTTTCTATATTTACTCCTGCTTTAAGTAATTCGCCTAATTGCTTACACACTACCCCTATATCCATTGACGTAACTTTTTTAAATAATTTTAATATATTATCATTATTTATCAATTTGTAATCTAATATAAATAGACCTTCTTTTCTCATAGCAGTAATAAACTCAACTTCTTTAAGCGCACTTTTTTTCCCTCTAATTAAATTTCCTTTTAAATCAATTGCCCTAAATCTATATATACCCATAAGAATTCCTCATCATTTCATCTATTGTTGTAATACCTTTTAATACCAGCTCCTTATGCTTACTCTTTATATCTACCATACCATTTTTTATGCTATACTCTTTTATCTTTTTAGAAGATTCTTTTTTTCTTAAAAGTTCTCTATGTATATCATCTAAATACATAATTTCAAATATAGCTCTTCTCCCCTTATACCCACTTCCATTACAAAATTTACATCCCTTACCTTTATAAATTTTCATATTATCATTTAAATTTAATAATTTTCTTTCTTCATTATTAGTAACATATTCTTCTTTACAATAAGGACATATTTTTCTAACCAATCTTTGAGCTATTACAGCTACTAGAGAATCTGCAATTAAATAATCTGATACATTCATATCACTTAGCCTTATTGCTGCACTAGCTGCATCTTTTGTATGAAGTGTAGATAATACTAAATGTCCTGTTATAGCGGCTTTAATAGAAATATTAGCTGTTTCAGAATCTCTTATTTCTCCAACCATTATAATATCGGGATCTTGCCTTAGAATACTTCTAAGTCCTGTAGAAAAAGTAAGTCCTGCTTTATTGTTTACATTCATTTGATTTATTCCAGAAATTTGATATTCTACAGGATCTTCTACCGTAATTATATTTTTTTCTTTTGAATTTAAATGATTTAACATTGCACATAAAGTAGTTGTTTTACCACTACCTGTTGGACCAGTTACAAGAACAATTCCATTAGGATGCTTTAATATATCTTTTATTAACTTTAAATCTTTATTGCCTTTTATTAAATTTTCTAACTGTATATCGTTATTAAATTTATATAAAATTCTTATTACTATTTTTTCTCCATTTACAATTGGTAATGTGGAAGTTCTTAAATCTAAAACAGTATCTTTAAATTTATACTCCATTTTTCCATCTTGCGGTATCATTTTTTTAGAAATATCCATACCTGACTTTATTTTTATTCGTGTACTTACAAGCATATATACTTCTTTAGGTATAGTTAAAACTTCATTTAAAACACCATCAATTCTAAATCTTACTTTAACAGTATCCTTAAAAGGTTCTAAATGAATATCACTAGCCTTTAAATTAATAGCTTGATTAATTATTGAATTAGTTAATTTCACAATAGGAGCATCTTCTATAATTTCATTCTCATTCTTATTAGCTTTAACCATATACTTAACATTTTTTAAATCCTCTAAAACTTCATTTACTGTTTGCTTTTCATAATAACTTTCTATAGCAGAAAATATATTATATTTTGTATCAACATAAGGAATAACTTCCATACCAGTAATAAATCTAATTTCTTCTTTAATCATCTCATTCCAGGGATTTACCATAGCTACTAACAGTTTGTTTTTAACTACTCTAAAAGGGATTATTCCATATTTTTTTACTACTTCTTTGGGTATAAGCTTTATGACATCCGGTGATATGTATAAATCATTTAAAGATACTTCTTTTATATTTAAATATTGAATAGCCAACCTTTTCACCTCCCTGAATTAATTTACATACCATGATTAATATTGATTTATTACTTATTATTTCCATAAAAATTTTATTTAATCAATAAATAAAAAAATCTTATAGAAATAATAAAATTTCAATAAGATTTTTTTAAATTACAAATTAATTTCTCCTGTAAAAACTATTTCTGCAGGTCCTGTCATAAATACTTTATTATTTTTAAGTTCAGTGATAAGTTCTCCTCCAGGTACAAGTACCTTAACTTTATCTCCTACATATCCTAATATATTACTTATAGCAAAAGATGCACAACTTCCTGTTCCACATGCTAAAGTAGGTCCTGCACCTCTTTCCCAGGTTTTAACCTTTATAGTATCCTCGTCTATAACCTCGCAAAAATTAACATTTGTACCTTCTTTAAATAAATCATATTTTTCTATATATTTTCCCTCTTGTATATCAATATCATTTATCTTACACATAACTACTGTATGAGGTACTCCTAGCTTCATGGAATTAATAATATACTCTTTATTATTTATATATATTTTCTTATTCATTATTTTTTCTTTGCAATTAGCCGGTATATCCTCTGGATTTAATGAAAATTCCCCCATATTAATAGTTATACCTAAAACCGTATTATCTAAAATATTTAAATGAGCTATTTTAATACCATCACCTGTTTCTATATTTATAATATCTTTAAGAACTATCTTACTATCATATACATACCTTGCAAAACATCTTATTCCATTTCCACACATAGCTGCATATGAACCATCAGCATTTATAATTTCCATTTTTATATCTGAAATTTCACTTTTCCTAACTAATAATATGCCGTCAGCTCCTATACCAAAGCGTCTATGACATACTTTTTTAGCAACTTCACTTTCTCTTCCATTAAATATACCTTTTCTATCATCTATAACCACAAAATCGTTACCTGTACCTTGCATTTTTGTAAAATACATTTTGTATCACCCTTTACTTGTTGATTATTAGCTCTGTAAATAATATACTATAAAGGGTAACTCCTTGTGAAGTATTTATTTCACTACTAAGAAAGGATGATATATATGGCACTAGATGGAATATTTTTATATAGTATTATAGATGAATTAAAAACTAATCTTGTAAATGGAAAAATAGATAAAGTAAATCAACCTGAAAAAGATGAGATAATTCTTAATATAAGAAAAGGAAAATCTTCTTATAAATTACTTATAAGTTCTTCTTCAAACTATCCTAGAATGCATTTAAGTAATTTAACTAAACCAAACCCTATAAAAGCTCCTATGTTTTGTATGGTTCTTAGAAAATACATAAATAATGCTAAAATATTAGATGTATATCAAATAGACAATGATAGAATAGCAGTTATAGACTTTGAAAGCACTGATGAATTAGGTTTTAATAGCATTTATTCTTTAATAATAGAAATAATGGGTAGACACAGCAACATAACCTTAGTTAGGAAAAGAGATAATGTAATCATGGATAGCATAAAACATATTACTCCTGATATAAATACTTATAGATGTATTTATCCTGGAATAGAATATGTATATCCACCAAAATCTTTGAAATTAAACCCTTTTGCATTTACTTATGAAGAAATTAATAATTATATAATAAATAATAATATTGAATTTAATAATAATATTTTTTCTAAAATTTTTACTGGGATAAGTAAAACATTATCTTCAGAAATTTGCTATAGACTTCAAAAACATAACATAGAGTTAAATATATATTCTTTAAATAATATTACATCTTTTTTAAAGAAATTTCTTGAAAACATTGAACATCGGAAGTTTATATTTAACTCCTACAATAAAAATAATGCTCTTTTAGATTTTTATTGTTTAGAACTAACTCGCTATGATGATTGTTCAATAATTAATTACGAATCACCAAGTACTCTTTTAGAAAATTTTTATTATACTAAAGATAAAGCTGATAGATTAAAGACAAGAAGTTCAGACCTACAAAAAATTGTTTTAAATAATATAAATAGATGCGTAAAAAAAGATAAAATTCTTAATAAAACTTTAGAAAAATGCTTAAATAAAGAAACATTTAAACTTTATGGTGAGATTTTAACAGCTAATATATACGCCTTAAAAAAAGGTATGAAAGAAATTGAACTTGCCAATTATTACAGTGAAAATTATGCTATAATAAAAATACCTCTTGATGAAAACAAAACTCCTTCTCAAAACGTTCAATTATACTATAAAAAATATAACAAATTAAAAAAATCTGAAGAAGCAGCACATATACAACTTCATCAAAACAAAGAGGAGTTAGAGTATCTTTATTCCGTTTTAACAAATATAAATAATGCTGACAATTATGATGAAATTGAAGAAATAAAAAAAGAATTAATAACTACTGGATATATAAAATTTAAAAAAATATATAAAACAAAAAAATCAAAAACTTCAAAACCTATGCATTTTATATCAAAGGATGGTTTTGATATATATGTAGGAAAAAACAATATTCAGAATGATTATTTAACATTAAAATTTGCAAATAAACATGATATTTGGTTCCATACTAAAAACATACCTGGTTCTCATGTAATAATAAAAAACACAGGAAACATACCTGAAAGTACTTTACTTGAAGCTGCAAATCTTGCAGCATATTATAGTAAATCTCAAACTTCTTCTAATGTTCCTGTAGACTATACGGAAATTAAAAATGTAAAAAAACCTAATGGTGCAAAGCCTGGTATGGTTATATATTCTACTAATCAAACTATATATATAACACCAACAAATCCTAAATTAAATTAAAAACAAATCCTCGTTTATTTTATATAAACGAGGATTTTATTATTTTTCAAATATCTTAACAGCATCTTCATTGTCTACCTCTGAAACCATTACAGATACTAATTCTCTTCTTGAAGTCGGTACATTTTTACCAACATAATCAGCCCTTATTGGAACTTCTCTATGACCTCTATCAACTAAAACTGCTAATTGTATATTAGAAGGTCTACCATGTTTAATAACCGCTTCCATAGCTGCTCTTGCAGTTCTTCCTGTATAAAGCACATCATCTACTAATATTATTTTTTTATTCTTAACATCTATATCTAAACTCTTTTCATTAAGTAGTGGTTGATCAGCTACTTCTGTTAAGTCATCTCTATAAAGAGTAATATCTACTGAATCAACTTCTACTTTTACTCCTTCAAATTGCTCAATTAACTCTGAAATCCTTTTAGCTATAGGTACTCCTCTACGTTCTATTCCTAAAAGAATAACATCTTCTACTCCTTTGTTTTTTTCTATTATTTCATGGGCTATTCTAGTTAAAGTCCTTTTAATTGCTTTTTCATCTAAAAGTATAGATTTAAATTCCATAACTATTCCTCCTTATGAAGCTTTAATAATACTTCTTTATAATATTTAGGTAAATCCGATTGAAATTCTATGTACTCTTGTGTTGTTGGATGTATAAATCCTAATTTTTTAGCATGTAGCATCTGACCCTTTAATTTAAATCTTTGCTTTTTAAATCCGTACATAGGATCTCCAACTAATGGATGACCTATATAAGACATATGTACTCTTATCTGATGTGTTCTTCCTGTTTCAAGAATACATTTAACTAAGGTATTCTTCTTAAATCTTTTTAACACTTCATAATGAGTAATTGCATTTTTGCCTTCCTGAACTACTGCCATTTTAATTCTATCTTTAGGATTTCTACCTAACGGCTTGTCAATGAATCCATTATCTTTTTTTAAAATACCCTCTACTAAAGCTATGTATTCTCTTTTCATAGAATGTTCCTTTAGCTGCTCTGCTAAAACTTCATGAGCTTTATTATTTTTGGCAACAACAAGCACTCCTGAAGTATCCTTATCTATTCTATGTACAATTCCCGGTCTAGTATCATCATTAAGTGTAGATAACGTATCACAATGATATAATAATCCATTAACTAAAGTGCCACTATAATTACTAGTAGCAGGATGTACAACCATTCCTTGAGGTTTGTTTATAACTATAATATCTTTATCTTCATATAAAATATCTAAGTCTATGTTTTCAGGATTAATCTTTTGAAATTCATTTTCTATATTATTAACTATTACAGAATCATGTAATTTTAATTTATAATTGCTTTTTTTATCTTTTCCATTAACTTTTACATGTCCTTCTTGTATAAGTTTTTGTATATATGATCTAGATTTTCCTTCTAATGAATTTGATATAAAGACATCCAACCTACAATTTACTAAATTTTCATGTATTATAAATTCTTTTGTGCACATTACTTTCCTTCCTTTAATATAAATATACCTAATATTATTGTTCCTACTACAACTAAAATATCAGCTATATTAAACGTAGGATAATAATAAACATCTTTATAATGAATTAAAATAAAATCCACTACAAATTTATAAAAAATTCTGTCATACAGGTTTCCTAAAGCTCCTGCTATTATAAAAGCAAACCCTATTTTTATAAATTTAGACTTAGGTTTATATTTAACTACATAATATATAATTGCTAAAATTGCTATTAATGTAAATATCACTAATAAAAAAGTCTTTCCTTGAAAAATACCAAAAGCTGCTCCTTTATTCTCAAGATATCTAAATGAAAAAAAATCTTTAATTAATTCTATTTCATTTCCATTAGCTAATGTTTTCAAAGCCCATACTTTTGTAAATCTATCTAAAAATATACCAATTATAATAACTAAAATCTCCATATTTTCTCCCCATCCCCAAACTAAAACAATTATTTAATCAGGTAATTGGTCTTTATATTGCTGATTACTTATTTTATCTACCTCTTCTACAATCCCTATATGCTCATCGTCTTCATCATAATCATTAAATTCATATATATTTTCCATTTCATTAAATCTTTCCACCTCTTGATAACTATCTTCTGCATCAAAAGGTATAGAAGTAGAATTATCATTATTTCCATATCCAAAAGGTTCTTCTATAACCTCTTCTTCTGGTGGCCTATTATGGCTATCTGGTGGCATAGAATTGCATTGTGCTCTTTTACATTCTATACAATATTTTGCATAAGGAATAACTTCCAATCTTTCATCAGGAATTTGTTTTCCACATGCTCTACATATGCCATACCTTCCATGTTTTATATCGTCTAGTGAGTCATCTATTGCATTTAATATTTCTATTTCATTTTTTTGCAATGCAGCACCTTTAGCTTTATCATAAAATTGCTGTCCTGTATCTGCTGGATGATTATCATAAAGAGATAATTCGGAAGATAACTCACTATCTGATTTTATAGGTTCAAATTCTTTTATTTTATCTATTAAGCTTTCAACTCTTTTTTTCTCTTTAAACAACTTCTCTTTGTAATATTGTTTTCTTTTTTCTTTCATATTAACAGCTCCTTTTTATTATTAAATAAATCAAGGGTCTGTTAATTAGTTTTTTCAAAGAAAAATATTTTATTACACAAGCTATTTAATTTATATATTTTCTAATATTCCTTTTAATATATTTGTTGAGTTTTTAACACCAATAGGTATAAATTTTTCATAATCTATATGAGCATCATTATTAGCATTGTCTGAAATTGATCTTATTACTACAAAAGGAATTGAATTTAAATAACATACTTGAGCTATACTTGCACCTTCCATTTCACAAGCAATAGCATTAAATTTATCATTTAACCAATTAATTTTATCAACACTAGCTATAAATTGATCTCCAGATACTATTCTTCCTATAAAGCTTTTATGTTCTGTATTTTCTTTACATGCTTTTTCTGCAAGTTTTATAAGTTCTTTATCACATTTAAAATCATAAGCATCTAATCTAGGAACTTGACCAAGTTCATCTCCAAAAACTGTTGTATCCATATCATGTTGTACAAGTGTATCTGCAATAACCACATCTCCTGGCATTATATCTTTTCCCATTCCACCAGCTACTCCAACATTTATAATTTTATCTACTTTATAATCATCAATTAAAATTTGTGCACATACTGCAGCATTTACTTTTCCTATACCACTTCTTACCACTACAACATCATTTCCCCAAAGATTTCCTAAATTAAACTGCATATTCGCTTTTTTAGTTTTACTTTTAAGTTCTATATTATTTAATAAAATTTCTACTTCTTCGTCCATAGCTCCAATAATTCCAATAATCATATTATCTCTCCTTATTCATGGTTTATTACTATTAAATATACTTATAAGAATACATTAATCCTTTTTTGTTGTCAACGATGCCTTTTTATGTAAAATAAAAGTCTCACAAAAATAGTGAGACTACTTTACATCTTCTTCTGCAAAAAAACTTTTTATAGCATCTAAATCTTCATTATTTAGGCCTTCATTTTCTGAGGTTGTATTCTTAGTTATATCTACTTCATTTAAATTTTTCTCATTTAAACTTTCTAAATTACTAACACTTAAAATTTCATTATCTACCTGTATTTCTTTAGGATTTATATCTGATAAATCAACGGCATTACCTATATTGTAGTTTTTTATAAACTCTTTTTCAAGTCCACTAAATGTATCTAATTGAGCACTCATAAAATGTTTAAATTTAGATCTAAACTTCAAAAATTCTTGTTTAACAGATTCATAATCATCATTAATTCTTATAACATCATTATGAGCTTTATTAATTATTCTTTGAGACGATTCATTAGCTTGTCTAATTATTAATTCTGCTTCATTTTGAGCCGTTGTTTTAGCTTGTTCTGCTGCCGATTGAGCTAAAACTAAAGTTTTTTGAATATTTTCCTCAATTTTAGAATAATGTTTTAATTTTTCTTCAGCTACTTCTAATCTTTCCTTTAAAAATGAGTTTTCTTTATAAAGTATTTCATAATCTTCCGCAATTTTATCTAAAAATTCATCAACTTCATCACAATCATAACCTCTAAAATTTTTTTTAAATTCTTTATTATTAATTTCCATTGATGTAATTACCATACCTACCACCTCATACTCATATGTATTTTTTTATTATAATTTTTTCTCTTCCTTTTAAGGTTCTTCCAAGGAATTCTTTGATCTTAAATTTACCATATCCCCTTAAAGTTATTATGGAATTTATTTCAACATGAATATCTTTTCTTATAACCTTCTCATAATCTAATAAAACTAAACCTTTTTTTATCATATCCTCTGAATTACTTCTAGATATACCACCTAATGACGCTACTATAGAATCTAGTCTACAAGAAGAAACTACTATAGTTTTTTCCTGAAACTTATACTTTGGAATTTGATTTTTATCATAATGATTTAAAATTTTAACCTTACAAGGGTTTTTCCCTATTTTTATAAGATTATTTTGTATAAATTCAACTATATCACTGCAAACTGGCACATAACACTCATCTTTATCTACTATTAAATCACCAAATTTTTCTCTTTTAATACCAAGTGACATTAAAGCCCCTAAAAAGTCTGAATGTTTTAATTTGCTAAATGCAGACATGTTAATTATATTCAATAATTCCACTGGATAATTATAGATTTCATAATCATCATAATCAGATAAAATAGAAATAAATCTTCTATCACTTTCTTCAAATATTCCATATGTTCCTATGTTGCATCCTATTTTTCCAGTTAAATCAAGTAGCTTTTTCCAAATATTTGGACTGTAAAATTCATTAAGATATATAGGATTATTTACTCTCTCATGCAATAATATTTTATCATATATATTAGAAATTAAATTACTATCTTCATAATTAAAATAATCTATGAATTGTTTCTTATTCAATTTAAATAACAACCCATTCCATGCATGAATAAAATAGCTATTAATGAAAATACTATTCTTTTTAATATTGCTAATATAATCAATGCTAATACTGGAGAAAAATCTATAGCTAATCCTGGCATAAATTTTTCTTGAATTATTCTTCCTGGATAAAAAAAAGGTTCTGCAATAGTATGTATTAATCTAGTAAATGTATTTTCTTGTATAGGCACCCATGATAATATAACATCAATAAGTATGGATATTTCTAAAACTTGAAATAATATATCAAAAGCTTTTTGCAATATTAATAATATCATTATATCCTCCAGTTTTATTTAGTCCAATTTAATATTCCTTTGCTTGAAAGCTCATTTTTTAATTCATTTGTTATTTCAACATTTGATGGTGAAATTATGTATACTCCTTTATCAATTTCATCAAGTGAACCACCTAATGCATAGCTTGCACCAGCAATAAAATCAAGTAATCTTTGTGCTATTTTTGATTCAAGACTTGTCATATTTACAACAATTATTTTTCTAGCTTTTAAATTATCACAAATTTCTATTGCTGCATCATAATCCATAGGTTTTAAAATCATAACTTTTGTGCTTGCCGCTGTATGTATGCTCACAACTTTTCCCTTCTGATTTCTTACATTAGAAGAATCAAATATATTTTCTATTTCTTCATTTTCTTCACTTAAACCTTCATTGTCCATTTCTTCTATTTCATCAATTTCTTCTTCTAATCCTAAAAAATCCATAACTTTATTAAGCATCTTTTTTGCCATTTTTACTCCTCCTAAACATTATATACTCTTTTTCCAAATATCCCTTCACCTATTCTTACCATATTAGATCCTTCTTCAAGTGCTATTTTATAGTCTCCAGTCATACCCATAGAAATAAACTCCATTTTTATATTATTATAATTATTTTTAGATAAAAAATCATATATGTTTTTCATCTCTTTAAAGTATTCTCTATTGGCATCCTGATTTCCTTTAGGAATTACTGTCATAATTCCTTTAATTTTAACATATTTGCATTTTTCACATTCATTTATTAAATTCTGTAAATCTTCTTTAAGCACTCCTGATTTATTTGGATCTCTTCCAATATTAATTTGTATAAGTGCATTTGCAACTTTATGGCACATTGAATATCTTTTTTCAATTTCTTTTAAGAGTCTAATATTATCTAAAGAATGAATTAAATGGACTTTTCCTACAATATATTTTACTTTATTAGTTTGAAGATGTCCAATTAAATGCCATCGAACATCATTATGAAAATTATCGATTTTTTCTATAAGCTCTTGAACCTTATTTTCGCCAAAATCTCTTATATTACATTCATATGCTTCTTGTAATTCTTTAAGTGATCTAGTCTTAGACACCGCAATTAGTGTGGTTCCTTCTGGTATACTTTTTTTAATTTTGTAAACATTTTCCTTGATGGCCATAACAATCGTCTCCTTATAATTTATTTTTTATTATATATTTTAGTTTCTTTCATGTAATTATAATCGAGTTTCTTGTCATTTCCTAAAATTTTTATTTTATCTTTCTTACTTATATTAACATTGATTCCTCTTAACTTTAAAATAGATATATAAGATTCATATCCTTCTATATAGCTATATAACTTTTCCTTATCTCCAATTGCCTTTATATTAAATGGTGCAGGAATCTTTACCCCATTTATTTCTGTAAATACACCCCAGCATAATACGCTAGAATTTCCTATAATTCTTTGACCATTTACTGATATAGCCTCCGCCCCTGCAAATCTTAAATCATTAATAGCTAATATAATATCTTTATCATGAATTATTAAATTCCAATAATCATTAGGACTTACTATCTGACTTTGTTTATCTAAACTTGCATCCTCCAATGTTATTTCTATTCCTTCACCCTCTACATCTTTATTACCTAATATCATTTCATTGTTACTAACTTCATCTTCCATTTCAATTTGTAATTTATGTTTATTATAACTATTATCTTTATATTTTTTTAGTTTTTTATTATATTTACTATACTCTTCTTTAAGATTTCTTATATCTTTATTTAACTTCATGTTATAATTATAAGCTTGCTGATAATCACTTGGATTTAAAAGTACCTTGTTATTAAATTTACTAAAATTCATGTTAGATGAAATAAGTACCCCTATAATTATAGAAGCTATAAAAATAAATATAGTAGCTTCATTTTGTTTCATTTAATCACCTCATTGATGTGATTTTGCTTTTTCTAATAAAAGCCTTCTTAAAGATGCAAAATTATTAAATATTCTTTCTCCAAATACTATAACTGCAGCAAGATATATTGGCATACCTAATTTATCTCCTAAATATGTTAAGGCTGCTGCCAAAACAGCATTTCCAAAAAAACCAGAAATAAATACATCTGCTCTAAAATTCTTTTCTACAGATGCTCTTACGGCTCCAAAAACTGAATCTAAACATGCAAATATAGCAACAGAAATGTATGGTGAAAAATTTATTGGTATATTTATATTCCAAAAAATACCTATTATTGTTCCAATTATAAGTCCTATTACTATTACCATAAAATCACCTCTATTTATCTGTATTTATAGGTCTTGCATATTGAAATTTTAAACTCTCATTATTCTTTTGTATTTTTATATTACTTGATTCTTCATATTTAACATCAATACCTATTTGCTTTAATTCATCAAGAACTCCTCCTGGAAACTCTAAAGGTTTTTTTAAATTGAATTTGTTTCCAATTGCTTTTATTGTTATTCTTTTAGTTGAAGGTATTCTTTCATTGTTTATAGTAATATAATTACTAGCACTTCTAATACCTGTTCTTGATGTAATTCTTATATCATTTACAGATATTGCCTCTGCATCAGCTGCATTTAACTCATTTATGATTTTTATAATATCATAATCTTTAATAATTGGTACTACATTACTACTACCTGTAAAAAATTCTTTTTGAGGAGTAATATACACTATAATACCTTCACCTTCCACATCAACACTTCCTGTAAGTATTCTAGTATCTTCTAATTTTTTTACTATCTCTTTAGTCATATCACTTTTATTAGAAGCTGCATTTTCATAACTCTTTATTTGCATCTGTAATTCATCTATATTTTCTCTTAACTTATCTTTTTGCTTTTTTAATTGTTCTATTTCCAATGTTATTTGAGCTGCATTTTTCTTTTCATCTAATTCTTTATTTTGATTCATAACAGATTTTAATTGATATGTAATCATAAAGGCAAGAAGTACACATACAATTCCAACAGAAATTTGTGATTGAATCTTTTTCATAATATGTCCTCCTAATCTTTTACAGCAAATACTGGTTCACCATTAAAACTTATATCTATATAACCTTTTTTATTAGCAAGACCATTACCCATTAAAATATTTAAGGCTTTATTGTATTTTTCTTCAAGATTTTCAGTTGTTCCAAGCTTAACAATCATATCGCCATAACAAAATATTATATTAGTTAAATCGTCTATATTAACTATAGAAGGTTCAGGAATACCCTCATTTAATCTAGAAATTAAATCAGTAACTTCACCTATAGTTTTAATTTTTCTTTCATCCTTAGTTTTAATAGCTTCACCCACTTTATATGGGTCTTTTTCAAATCCTTCTAATTTAATAAGTTTCATTCCATTAATTGTGGCTTTTTCTTCTAAAACAACACCATCTTTATCTATTATTAAATATTGATCTTGTTGCTTTACATAAAAAACAGCTATTCTTTCTTGAACATCAATCTTTATATGATCCGGGAATTGTCTTTTTACATTTGCATCTAATATGTATGAATTTGTAAGAATAGATTCTTTTACCTTACTTAAATTTAAATAAAATATATTTTTTCCAAGTTGCACTTGAGAAAGTTTTTTGATTTCCTCAGAAGTTATGTTTCTATTATTTGTAACCTCAATATCTTTAACAGCAAAGTATGGTAGTTTTAGACATAATGTTGTAACTATAGATACAAGTAAGATAATACTTAACGTATATTTCTTAATTTTTTTTCTCTTTCTTCTCTTTAGAATTAGTTCATTTCTTTCCTTATTTTTTCTAATTTTTGAGTTTATAGTCATAAAATATTCCCCTCAAATTACATATATTTATAGTTATATAATAACACATAAAATATTAAGAATAAACTTATTTAATCTTAATATTTTCTTAATATTTTTTTAAAAATTTAATATTATAAATCTTTATAATTTATAAATATCTACAAAAAAAGCATTGCTTAATACAATGCTTTTATTTGCTACTTTGTCTAGATATATTTAAAAGTACACCCATAGCTATTAAGTTAAATACAAGAGATGAACCTCCATAACTTATAAATGGTAATGGTACTCCCGTAACTGGCATAGATCCAGTTACAACAGCAATATTTATTATTGCTTGAACTGCTATCACACCTGTTATACCAGTAGCAAGTACTGTTCCAAAAATATCTTTAGCTTGTGCTGCTACTTTTATTCCTCTAAATATAAACACTATAAACAAAGATATAATAACTAAGCATCCAATCATACCTAGTTCTTCTCCTATAATAGAGAATATAAAATCATTATGGGGTTCCGGTATATAATAGCATTTTTGTCTTGATTGACCAAGACCCATGCCCATTATTCCTCCTGATCCTAATGCTAGTAAGGATTGTATTAATTGATACCCCTTTCCTTTAGGATCTGCCCAAGGATTTAAGAAACTTGTAAATCTAGCCATTCTATATGGAACTAATACTGTAAATATAACACCCAATGCACCTACAAATCCAAGTACAACTGCTATATCCTTTCCTCTACAGCCAGATACAAATAACATAATTATTGTAACAATCATTATAACTGATGCTATACTAAGATTTTTTTCTAGTAATACCATACCAGCAAAAAAACCTGATACTAATAAATAAGGGAAAACTCCATACTTAAAAGTTTTCATTTTTTCTCCCTTTTTTTCTATACTATTTGCAGTATATAAAACTACCATATATTTAGCTATTTCCGATGGTTGAATAGAAGCTCCTCCTGGAAGGTAAATCCATCTTCTTGCTCCATGATTACCTGGAAATGCAAAAACAGCACACAATAATATTATAGTTATAATAATAAGTGGTTTTATGTTCTTTCTTAATTTATGATAGTCTCTTTTTTCCGCTATAATCATAAATGTTATTCCTATTGTAGCCCATAATCCTTGTTTCTTCAAAAAGTACATATCATCATAATTATAATTTTTACTATGTAATGCAGCATACGAGCTAGCACTGTATACCATAATTACACCTGTTGCTACTAATAACATTATTGTAACAAATAATATAAAATCAACCTTACCCATTTTTCTTTTGGGTTTTTCCATAACAGCTCCTCCTATTTACATTACTTATAGGGATAAACTATTCATCTTAATTAAAGACAAGAAACCTATTAAACAAAGTATAACTGTGATTATAGAAAAAATAGATACTACTTTAGTTTCATGCCATCCACTTAACTCAAAATGATGATGTATTGGACTCATTTTAAAAACTCTTTTGCCCGTTAGTTTAAACGACGTAACCTGTATTATTACAGATAGAGTTTCTGCAAGATATATGCATCCAACAATTGGTACTATCAAAGGTAACTTTAACATCATAGCTACTGCTCCAACTACACCACCTAAAGCCAATGAACCAGTATCCCCCATAAAAATTTGTGCCGGATAAGCATTATATTTTAAGAATCCTAATAAAGCTCCTCCAACTGTAGCACAAAAAACTGCAAGTGTATAATTGCCTGTAGCATAACTTACTACAGCAAAGAAAGTCATAACAAGTAAAGTAATACTTGTTGCAAGACCATCTAATCCATCTGTTAAATTTACAGCATTAGTTGTAGCTGCAAAATAAAATATTATAAATGGTATATAGAAAATACCTAGATTCCAAGTTGTATGTGCAAAAGGTACTATTATTTCACTACCTATTTTAGGATTATTATAAGCATAAAATGCTATTATAGATGAAACTATTAATAACAATAACATCTTTTGATATGCTTTTAGTCCTTCGTTTTCTTTATGTATTATTTTAAGTGAATCATCTATTAATCCTATTATTCCAAATCCTACAAATGCAAACATTGCAAGTTTTGTTTCAAAACTTGGATGTCTTGTAATTATAAAAACTGTAACTATACTTGAAATAATGAATATCATTCCTCCCATTGTAGGAGTTCCTGATTTCTTTTTATGACTTTGTGGACCTTCACTTCTTATATTTTGCCCAAATTTAAATTTGTGTAACAATGGTATTAATATAGGTCCTTGAAGTAAGGATATTATAAATGCTAATAATACTGAATAAATCATTAAACTCATATTTTTATCTCCTTTAGCAATTTTTATCTTTAAGCTTGTTTACTATATATTCAAATTTCATACTTCTTGAAGCTTTTACTAGTATAATATCATCTTTATTTATATTATTTGTTGTAAACTCAGCTGCATCTTCTATAGTTTCAAATTGTTTAGAATTCTTATTAAATCCTTCTTTATATGCTTCATTAAACTCTCCTACAGTTATTAGTAAGTCTATATTTTTACTATTAGCATACTCAGCAACTTCTTTATGAAATTTGTATGAATCTACTCCTAGTTCCTTCATAGTTCCAAGTACAGCTATCTTTCTTTTACCTGTTATTGTATTCATTACATCGATAGCCGCCTTCATTGAATCCGGACTAGAATTATAGCAATCATCTACTATAGTAAACTTTTTTCCTTTTACTATGTCAAGTCTCATAGATGTAACACTCAAATTCTTTATACCCTCTTTTAGCTTATCATATTCTATATTCAAAACTCTACCTGCCGCAATTGCAAGTAATGAATTTAGAATATTATGTTTTCCAGGAACAGGTATATTGAATTTTTCATTTTTATTATTATGGCACACAGTAAATTCAATATGATTTTCATCAGTAATTATATCTGTAGCTTTATATGTTACTCCTTCATTAAATCCTATACTAATCACTTTATAATCATCTGAAGAGATATCTTTTAATAAATCATTTTCATTATTAACTATCAAAATACTATCTTCATTAAAGAAATCTGTTATTTCCATCTTTGCTTTTAAAATATTTTCTCTAGTTTTTAAATTTTCTATATGAGATATACCAATATTGGTTATCAAAGCAATGTCTGGCCTTGCCACCTTTGCAAGTCTATGGATTTCAGAAAAATCACTCATTCCCATTTCTAATACAGCAATATCATAAGTATTATCAAGATTAAATATCATTAATGGTAATCCTATTTCATTATTAAAGTTTCCTTGAGTTTTAAAAACTTTAAATTTAGAGCTTAATGCTGCTGCCGTTAAATCCTTAGTAGATGTTTTTCCCGTTGAACCTGTTATACCTATTACTTTTATATTTAATTTACTTCTATATAATTCAGCTAAATCAAGTAATGCTTTTCTTGTATTTTTTACTAATATAACAGATGTATTTTTCTGCAAATCATTTTCATTAAACTTTATTTCATCTACTATACATAAATTTGCACCTTTTTTACTTGCTTCTACTATATAGTCATTTGCATTAAAATTATCTCCCTTTAATGCTATAAATATACTATCTTCGTTAATTTTTCTTGTATCCGTACTTACACTATTATATTTATGACAATTAGAATTTATGTGTATTTTTCCATGAATAGCTTCAACTATTTCTTCAAATTTTAGTAATTCCAATTAAAACAACTCCTTTACTATATCAGCTATTACTTCTCTTTCATCAAAATGTATTACCTTATCTTTTAATATTTGATAATCCTCATGACCTTTTCCTGCAACAACTATAACATCATCTTTTTTTGCCATTTTCATGGCTTGTTTTATTGCTTCTTTTCTATTTTCTACTACAATATAATTATCTTTATCTATTCCAGAAACTACATCATCTATAATTGACATAGGTTCCTCTGTTCTAGGATTATCAGATGTTATTATTGCAATATCAGATAAATTAGATCCTATTTTACCCATAATAGGTCTTTTAGTCTTATCTCTATCACCACCACATCCAAATACACTTATAAGTCTTCCTTTTGTAAAATCTTTTGCAGTATTTAATATATTTTCAAGTCCATCTGGAGTATGTGCATAATCAACTATAACATCAAACCCTAAATTATATTTTTTAGTAACATTCTCACATCTTCCAGGAACAACTACATTTTCAAGTCCTTCCTTTACTTTTTCTATAGAAATTCCTTCCTCAAGACATGCAGCTGCACTACATAAAGCATTATAAACATTATATATGCCTGGTATACTTAAATTAATATGTATCATAGTTTCTTTATAAATCAAATCAAATTCAGCACCTCTTGAATGATTCACTATATTTTCAGCAAATAAATCTGCTTGTCTTTCAGTAGAATAAGTAATCTTAGTACTAGTTTTTGGTATATCTTTAAGCATTCTATCTCCATAAAAATCATCTATATTTATTATTGAATTTTTTGCATTATGAAACATAGATAATTTAGCTTTATAATAATTTTCAAAAGTTTTATGAAAATCAAGGTGATCTTGAGTTAAATTAGTAAATATCCCTTGTGAAAATTTTAATCCATATACCCTATCTAAACTTAAAGAATGCGAAGATACTTCCATAATACAATATTCTATGTTTTTATCATTCATTTTTTTAAACATTTCCTGTAATTCAAGAGATTCTGGTGTAGTTCTTTCTGCTTTTATTTTTTTTTCTCCAATAAAATTAGCTATAGTTCCTATAAGTCCTGTATTGCATCCTGCATGTTCTAAAATAGATTTTATCATATATGTAGATGTAGTTTTTCCATTTGTACCTGTTATGCCTATTAATTTTATTTCATTTGATGGATTTCCATAAAAATTAGATGCCATTATAGCCAACGCTTTCCTTGTATTTTCAACTTTTATGTATGTGGAATTTTCGTAAAACTCTGTGTTTTTACTACAAATAATAACTTTAGCACCGTTTTCAATGGCTTTATTAATAAATTTATGTCCATCTACATTAAATCCTTCAATGGCTACAAAGACATCTCCCTTTAAAACTTTTCTTGAATCATATTCTATTTTATTTACTTCTAAATCTAGTGTTCCACTTATTTTTTTATACTCTAGTCCCTTTAAAATTTGTATAAGTTTCATAATACTCATCACCTCTTATTAAACAAATTAATGCAACGCACATTAAGTGCGTTGCTTAAATATAAAACTTCTAATCACCAACATCCCGCAAAGTAAGAACTATAGTTGCTGTTCCCCTATTAACTGACTTACCAGGAGCAATACTTTGTTCTAAGACAGCACCTTCTCCAATAAACTTAACTTGAATTCCTAAACTTTTTAAAAGCTGTTGAGCCTTTTCTTTACTATATCCCTTAAGATTTGGAACTGCCACTTCTTTATTATAATTTTCTGCACTACCGGTGTAAAGAATAACTTTTCCACCTTCATTTATAGCATATCCTGGTTTAGGTGTCATATCTACTATATAATCACCTTTAGTA
Organism: Clostridium novyi; assembly: GCF_003614235.1. Next base: position 2,035,224 of record NZ_CP029458.1, read on the forward strand.
TCTAAATCACAATTTAATTTAGCTTCTTTTAAAATTTTAACAGCTTTATCTTTTTTAAGTCCTCTAACTTCTGGAACAACTGCATTCTTAGCTACTAATTTTTCACCGCTACCTCCTTTAAGTGATAAATAATTAAATATATCAGTGTAAAGTTGTTTAGCAACTGGAGCTGCTATTTGTCCTCCATAATAATTAGATGAATCTGGCTCATCAATAGACACAAGTACTGTTACTTTAGGATCATTTGAAGGTGCCATTGATGCAAATGACCCTATATATTTTCCTGCACCATATCTGCCATTAACAACCTTTTGAGCTGTTCCTGTTTTACCAGCTATTTTATATCCATCTATAAAAGCTTTTCTGCCTCCCCCTTCAGATACAACACGTTCCATATAACCTCTTAGTCTTGTCATTACATCTTCATCTTCTATTCTTTTCTTTTCATTGATTAAATTATCAAAACTTTTATCAACCACTTTGTTATTATTTTCATCATAGTAAACTATTTCTTTTGCAATATGAGGTTTTATTAAATATCCTCCATTTGCTATGGCATTTAAAGCTGTCATATATTGAATACAAGTTACTGTATTTGCTTGACCAAAAGATATTGAAGCAAGATCTCCTTCTCCTATTTTTTCTGTTTTTTTAACTATACCACTAGCCTCACCAGGAAGATCTATTCCTGTTTTTTTACCAAATCCAAACTTGTAAATGTGCTTGTTTAACTTTTCTGCTCCTAATTTTCTACCTACATCTATAAATCCTACATTACATGAATTTTTAATTATATCTGGAAAAGTTTCAAGCCCATGTCCAGATTTCTTTGCACAGTGTCTTATGCGATCTGCAACTTTAATACCACCATTACAAGTTACTCTATAATTTTCTTCATCAATAACCTTTTCCTGCATTGCAGCACTTGCTGTTATTACCTTAAATATAGATCCTGGCTCAAAGGTATCACTTACAGCTCTATTTCTCCATTTTTGTTGAAGTTCAGCAAAAGTTTTCCCTTCTTCCCAAGGAGAATTGGGATTATAATCTGGTTTATTTGCCATGGCTAAAATTTCTCCTGTCTTAGGATCCATAACCATAACAGTAACAGCTTTAGCTTTATTATCTTTTATAGCTTGATCAGCTGCTTTTTCAGCAAAATGTTGTATCATTTCATCAATAGTAAGAACTACATCTTTTCCTGGTACTGGTTTAGTATATTCTGAAATAGTATACGGAAGATCTTGGCTTTTATTATCTGTTTCAGCAATTTTTACTCCTGGAACTCCTGATAGATATTTATTATATTCTAGTTCTACCCCTGTTAATCCTTCACCATCTGATCTTGTATGTCCTAATACTTGAGATAAAAAATTGTCATTAGGATAATATCTTTTTGTATCTGGTGATACTATAACCCCTCTTAATTTTTTACCTCTTACTTTAATATTTCTAGCATTATCTGCTTCTTCCTTTTCTATTCTTCTTTTTAAAGTAGCTGATCCCATAGGTAATCCACTTGGAAGTCTTTTTTGTAAAATTTTTAATATTTCTTCCTTGTCCATATTTAAAGCTTTTGAAATTTCATTTGCTACCTCATCATCAGATATTTCATTTGTCTTGCCTTTATGCTGAGCTGCTCTTAATGCATTCATATCTAAATCAATTCTGTAAACATTAGCACTAACTGCCAGTTCATGTCCATTTCTATCTAAAATTTTGCCTCTTCTTGCTTCTATTTTAACTTCACTTGTCCATTGATCGGTAGCAATATTTTTATAATCATGAGACTTTACTATCATTACATAAGAAAGTCTACCTACTAAGGAAAAAAACAAAAGCAAAAGTATGCCTAAAATCATAAGCATCCTTCGCTTTATTATACTTTTATCTCTGTATTGCTTTTTAGTCACACTATATTACCTCCGTTAAAACAATATCTCCTTTATTTTTTTAAATATATTGTTTTTCTCTTTCTTCTCTACATTTGAAACATCCTTGAAGTTTTTCTTATTTAAATTTATGTACTGAATATTAGTTGAACTTTTAGGAATCATATTAAGTTCTTTACTTGCTTTATCTTCTATGACTTTTATATTATCATATTTTAGTAACCCAATTTTTAAATTTTCATTTTCTGCAACAACACTTGAAATATCTTTTTTTACTTCTGAAATATCTTTTTCCATGTTATATATAAGTGAATATCTGTAAACTAAAATAACCGCTACTGCAAAACAGAAAATTATCATTCTTAAAATTCTAGCTTTTCTTTTTATAGCCTTCTGTTTATTTTTATTAAAATTTTGTTTTCTTAACTTCTGTAAATTTTTTTTTCTTGCTTTTTCTCCAGATTTTAAAGGTATTTCTTGAGGTGCTAAAGCATTATTACCACTTATTCCTATATTGTTTTTATTTGTTACTATCACTTTATTCCCTCCATTCTAAATTTAGAACTAAATTCTTTGTGCTACTCTTAGTTTTGAACTTTTACTTCTTGAATTATTTTCTTTTTCTTCTTGTGATGGTTCTAAAGGTTTTCTAGTAATAACTTTAACTACAGGTTTCATTCCACAAATACATATTGGAAATTCCTTAGGGCAAGTACATGGATTTTCTAATTCTTTAAACTTATTTTTTACTATTCTATCTTCTAATGAATGGAATGTAATAATTGAAATTCTTCCATGGGAATTTAGATGTTTAACTCCATCCTCTATAGTTTTATTTAATATTTCAAGTTCATGGTTAACTTCTATTCTAATAGCTTGAAAAGTTTTTTTAGCTGGATGTCCTCCTTGCTGAAACTTCATAGGTATTACTTTTTTTATAATTTTTACCAATTCTAATGTAGTCTTTACTGGTTCTATTTCCCTTTGTTTAACTATTGCTTTAGCTATTTTCCTTGCAAATCTTTCTTCTCCATATTCTTTTATTATTCTAAAAAGTTCTTCTTCACTGTATTCATTTACAATATTATAAGCTGAAACACTTTCTTCTGTATTCATTCTCATATCTAGAACAGCATCTTGCATATAACTAAATCCTCTTTCTGCAGTGTCTAATTGATAAGAGGAAACTCCTAAATCCATTAAAATTCCATCTACTTTTTCTATATTTAATTCATCTAAAACACTAGCTAAGTTATAAAAATTATTATGTACATAGATTACATTATCATAATTTTTTAATTTTTCTTTAGCTGCTTTTAGAGCATTTATATCTTGATCTATCCCTATTAATTTCCCTTTTTTCGACAATCTTTTTAATATGTAACTAGAATGTCCCGCTCCTCCTAATGTACAATCAACATATATCCCATCTTCTTTTATATTTAATGAGTCTATAGTTTCTTCTAATAATACTGGTACGTGATTAAAATCCATGTTTTTTCTCCTTTTCTCGACAATTATTGCATTTATTTGATATACCCTTGATTACACTAAGATATACTGAATATTATTTAAGTTTTCTCAGTAAATTATGGTACTATCTCTTATATTCTATAGCTAATAATAAATTCCTTCAATAACTATATTTATTTTTTTATAATTTCTTAAAAATTTAAAGCAGAACTTAATATTCTTATAATAAATATACCTTCCTTGAAATACAGATTAATCTAGAGTATAATTTATTAGGAAATTATTCAAAGCGAAAGGATGTACATAGATGAAACTAGGAATCGTAGGTTTACCAAACGTTGGAAAAAGCACTCTTTTCAACGCTATTACTAAGGCTGGTGCTGAATCTGCTAACTACCCATTCTGTACTATAGAACCAAATGTAGGAGTAGTAGCTGTTCCAGATAAAAGACTTGATGTTCTTGAAAAAATGTATGAAACAAAAAAGAAAATATACGCAACTGTAGAATTTTATGATATCGCAGGCCTTGTTAAAGGTGCTAGTAAAGGAGAAGGTCTTGGAAATAAATTTTTATCTCATATAAGAGAAGTTGAAGCAATAGTCCATGTTGTTAGATGTTTTCAAGATGATAACATAGTACACGTTGAAGGTTCAATTGATCCTATTCGTGATATTGAAACAATTAATCTTGAACTTATTTTAGCTGACCTTGAAGTTATAGAAAGAAGATATGAAAAAACTGTTAGATCCGCTCGTAGTGGAGTTAAAGAAGCTAAAATTGAACTTCCTATACTAGAAAAAGTTAAAGCCCATCTTGAAGCTAACAAACCTGTTAGAAGTCTTGAACTTACAAAAGACGAACAAGAAATTGTAAAAGGCTTTTTCTTAATTACATCAAAACCTATATTATATGTATCAAATATATGTGAAGATGATCTTGTATCTGGAAATATTGAAAATGAATTTGTAAAAAAAGTTAAAGAATATGCTAAAGAAGAGGATTCAGAAGTTATAACTGTATGTGCTAAAATTGAAGAAGAATTATCTACTCTTGAAGATGAAGAAAGAGATGAATTATTATCTGAATATGGACTTACAGAACCAGGGCTTAACAGACTTATCCGCTCTAGTTATTCTCTTTTAGGTTTAATGAGTTTTTTAACAGCTGGTAAAATAGAAGTAAGAGCTTGGACTATCGTAAAAGGAACAAAAGCTCCAAAAGCTGCTGGTAAAATTCATACAGATATAGAAAGAGGATTTATAAGAGCTGAAATTGTATCTTATAATGATCTTGTAGAATGTGGCTCTGAAGCTGCTGCTAAAGAAAAAGGATTATTTAGACTTGAAGGTAAAGACTATGTAATGCAAGATGGTGATATAGTTAACTTCAGATTTAACGTTTAAAATTTTAAAACAAAAATACCTCCATTATTGGGGGTATTTTGTGATTTTAATAAATTTATGCTTTTCTATTATATTTTCTTATTTCCCTTTTTACACTACTCATAACTTCATTATAATCTCCTATTAATATTTCTATAGCATCCTTTATATTTTTCATAACATATATATGAAAGCTTCCATAATCAATAGCTTTTTCTACTTCATTATTTAAAACTAAATTATTCTTATTGGAAAACGGAATTAAAACTCCTTTGTTTTTGATATTATCCACAACTTTACAAACTTTATAGAAACCTTCTATTTTTTCATTAACTCCACCTATAGGTTGAACTTCTCCAAATTGATTTAATGATCCTGTAACAGCAATGTTTTGTCTTATAGGCATATTACTTAGTGATGAAATCATACTAATAAATTCTGCAACAGAGGCACTATCCCCATCAATTCTACTATATACTTGTTCAAAACTTAAGTGAAAATCCACTGGAATCTTTGCATATTTCCCCAAAATTGAACTTATACATCCTTTTAATATATTTACCGCTTTATTGTGAATATTACCACTTAATTCACTTTGTTTTTCTACATCTATTATTTCTCCGTCACCCTTATAACAAGAACAAGTTATTCTTATAGGTTTACCTAATATAAAATATCCAAAATCAATTACAGAAAGGCCATTAATCTGTCCTACTTTTCTTCCGGTAACATCTAATAATATTGTATTGTCCTTATAATATTCCATAACTTCTTCTTCAATAATATCTTCATTATTAATACATTTTAAAACATCATCGGCAATTATTTCATCTCTATCTTCTTTTTTAGCATTATTATTTGAAAGAACTAGTATCTCACTTATATCTTCATTATTTACAAATAACTTATTTTTATCTTCAGCTTTTCTTGAAGCGAATTTAGCAATCTCTACTATAGCACTCTTATTAAGAGATTTTAAATTATTATTAATACAAACTTTATTTAAATCATGAATAAAAGCTTCTTTTTCATCTGCTTTTATTGAAATTATAGGATTGTATTGAGCTTTTATTTTGAAAAGTTTACTAAAATCTTTATCATAATTATATAATATATCGTAAGTTTCATAATCACCTACTAAAATAACTTTAGCATTAACTTTTATAGGTTTTGGATCTAATCCACTTATTGATATTAAATCTACGTATCCTTTATTATAATTAAAATCTAATTCTCCACTTGAGATTACTTTTTTTAAATTATAGTATGCCGTTGGATTCGCTAATAAATTACTTGCCTTCATAATTATGCAACCCTCATTTGCTCTTAAAAGAGAACCGCCTTTTATAAAAGAAACATCTGTTACATAAGTTCCATTTTGATTTTTATAATCTATACTTCCAAGTAATTTTATTACATTAGGATCGTCTTCATATATAACTTCTGGTATATCATTGGTAGTATTATCCACTATGATATTGACATCATATCTCATTATAATTTCTAATATCTTTTCCTCATCATCTTCATATATCATAGAATAATTTTCAATAGAATCCTTTTCTATTTCTTCACACATTTCATTTAAAAAATTAATAGCTTCTAAATCTTCTGAGAATTCATTCTTATATTTTTCTTTTATTTCCTTTAGTTCATCTTTAAAATACTTAATTATTATAACTTTTATTCTATCTATACCTTCTATTTCTATATCCTTTAATTTGTCTAAAATCTCTGTTGACTGTAATTTCAACTCTGTTACTTTACTAAGTATATCTTTTTTATCATTATCATCAAGTTCCTCATATTGTACTTCTGTCATTATTTCATCTTCTTTTATAGGTACAAAAGTAAATCCATTATCATTAGATTTTATTTTAAATCCTTTATCTTCAGCACTTTTCATAAGTTCATTTACAAGCTTACTTCTTTTACCTTGGATATCATCTAATATTTCTTCTTTTTCTTTTATAGCCACACCATTGTAAAAATTGTATATAACATTTAAATACTTTTTTTGAAGACCTCTAACTGTGTCTTTTAATAAGTATCCTTTTCCTCCAGAAATATATAATGGATAAGGTCTTTCAGCATCTTCTTTTATTACATAGCATATATCCTTAGGTTTACTTCTATCTTTATAAGCTTCTTTTATATATTCCTTTATATTTTTTAGTTTCATCTTAGAAAAATCATCTATTAAAAAAATATTGTATCCTTCTTTGTCTATTTCTAGGGCTGTTTTTAACTTTTTATATACATCTCTTTTGTATTCCGCTATATTAAATTTCTCTTCCTTTGGTTGTATACCATCGAAATCAAACTTGTATATGACATCATGGGACGATAGCTCCATTACTTATATCCCTCCCTTTTTCTTGCACTTATTATATTAGTATTCTTAACCCTCTCATTTAGGCACATATTTTATAAAATTATTCTCTATAAAAATTTATTATTTTAATATTTTAATGTAATATTTTTTCTCATTTATCTAAACCATAATTAATAGTTTTAAAAAAAACTATACTATGTTATAATTAATTTTAGTTATAATGTCATTTTATTATTTATTATAGAAATTATATGTAAAGGAGTTATTTAATATGGGTTTTAAAGAAAAATTAAGCCAACACTACACGAATTCATACTTAACTAAATACGGTGATAGACTTACTCAAGCGCAAGGTAAAGTAATTTCAATAAAAACGGAACAAAAATCTTTTTTGTTTTTTCATAAATTAATCGTTACTATATTAATTAAACCTGATAGAAGCAAAAACATAACTAAATGTGTTTATAAAAAAAATAAATGGTTTAAAAAACCTTCATTTATGGCAGTGTCTCAAGGGCATTCATTGTTAATACAAGGTCTTAAAGGAAAAAAAGGAAAAAGCGATAGGGAAATCCTACAAATTCTTAATATAATCAATATGACTAATAAAGCCCAACTAATACCTGTTGAAGGTGATGCAGTTAAAAAAGTACAACAAGCTCAAAAAGTTAAATATAGATAAAAAATGTTGACCAAATGGTCAACATTTTTTATCTTTTTCTAAATAATAAGTAAAGACTATTTATAAATGAAATAAATCCTGAGAAAAATATTATTATAGCCCATTGTCCTAAATGTAGTGGAACTGTATGGAATATTCCTTGTAAAAAGGGATTATATATTAGACTCAAAAGCATACAAATAGACACTGTTACAGCACCTACTAAATACATATTTGTAAATAGCTTAATTTCAAAAATAGAATGATTTTCAGATCTACATTCAAATACATGAAGCAATTGAGACATTATTAAAGTGCACAATGCAAGTGTTCTACAAGTTTTTAAATCCATACCATAATATTTACCTGATAAAAAAGCAAATATTGTACATACTCCAATTAAACTTCCTCTAAGTATTATCTTCTCCTTAAGCCCCCTTGCAAATATGCTTTCATTTTTATCCCTTGGTTTTCTAAGCATTATATCTTTATCAGCGGGATCTACTCCTAATGCTATAGCAGGAAGACCATCAGTTGCTAAGTTTATAAATAAAATTTGTATAGGTAATAGTGGTGTTTCTAAATAAAACAATGAAGACAAAAACATAGTAAGTACTTCTCCTAAATTACATGATAATAAATATCTTATGAATTTTCTTATATTATCATATATTATTCTTCCTTCTTCAACAGCCGATACAATAGTTGTAAAATTATCATCTAAAAGTATCATAGAGGATGCTTCTTTTGTAACATCTGTTCCTGATATCCCCATAGATACACCAATATCTGCTTCCTTTACTGCTGGTGCATCATTAACTCCATCTCCAGTCATTGCCACTATATTATTTCGTTTCTTAAAAGCTCTTACAATACTTAATTTGTGCTTAGGACTTACCCGTGCAAATACTGATATCTTATTAACTTTTTTTATTAATTCTTTTTCTGATAGCTTATCTAATTCTTCACCTGTTATAACTTCATCTTCATTTTTACATATTCTAAGTTCTTTTGCTATTGCATATGCTGTATTTTTATGATCTCCTGTTATCATAACTGGCTTTATACCTGCCATTTTGCATTTTAATACAGCTTCTTTAGCTTCAGGTCTTGGGGGATCTTTCATACCCGCAATACCGACAAATATTAAATCTTCCTCTAATCCTCTTCCTTTCACTACATTTTTATCCTTGTACGCTGCTGCAATACACCTTAAAGCATTATATGACATTTCCTCAACTTTTTTATTAACTCTTCTTCTGTATTCATCTGTAAATTCTAATATTTCATTATTCATCAAGATATACTTGCATCTATCAATTACTCGTTCTGGCGCTCCTTTAACATAACATTTTTTCTTTCCTCTCTCCTCCATTATAACTGACATCATTTTTCTAGTAGAATCAAAAGGTATATCATATAATCTTTGTGACTTTTTCAAAAAATCCTTTAAATCTGATGCTTTTTTAAATAATGCTTTTACAAGAGCTGTCTCAGTTGGATCTCCAAGTAACATCTTTTCATAGTTCTTTTGATTAAAATCATATCCACAATCATTACAATATATAAAAGTCTTTTTTAAAATATCAAAATTTAAATCATCATTTTCATTTAAATCAAATATTTTATCGTTAAAATACACTTTCTCAACTGTCATCTTATTTTGAGTAAGAGTACCCGTCTTATCACTACATATAATAGATGTACAACCCAATGTCTCAACTGCTGGGAGTTTTCTTATAAGAGCATTTCTTTTAAGCATTCTAGAAACTCCAAGTGCTAATGCAACAGTAACTATAGCAGGCATTCCTTCTGGTATTGCAGCAACGGCTAAACTAACCCCCAGTAAAAACATCTCATACTTATCTTGACCTCTAATAATCCCCATAATAGTTACTACAATACATATAACAATACAAACTGCAACCATGACTTTTCCAAGAGATGCAAGCTTCTTTTTTAAAGGTGATTTATCAGACTCTATATTATCTAGCATGTCCGCAATTTTACCCATTTCAGTTTTCATACCAGTGTTTTCAACTAATGCTCTCCCTTTCCCCTTAAGTACAACAGTACCCATGTAAATATTATTATTTTTGTTATTACAATTTTTATCTACACCCACTGATTCACCTGTTAATAAAGATTCATCTACAACTAAGCTATTTCCTTCTATAAGCATAGAATCTGCTGGAATTCTATCTCCACTTTCTAATATAATTATATCTCCTGGAACTAATTCTTCTGCACTTATTACCTTGATTTCTTGATCTCTTAGTACCTTTGATGTAGGTGCTGTTAGATTTTGAAGTGCTTCCAATGATTTTTCTGTTTTATATTCTTGTATAAATCCTAATATAGCATTCATAACAACTATAATAACTATAGTTATTGCATCTGCCTTTTGTCCCATAATAGCAGATAATATAGTAGCAGATATTAAAACCCAAATAATAAAATCATTAAACTGTTCTAGAAAAATTTTCACAGGTGATATTCTTTTCTTTTTTTCTAGTATATTGGGTCCATATTCTTTCATTCTTTTTTTAGCTTCATCACTAGTAAGACCTTTTTTTAAAAATTTCTCGTTATCCATGTTCCTCCCCCTATCATTTTTGCAACCATTTTGATTATCTAAGTTTTCTTTCCTTAAACTAATATATGATTAATACCTGCTTTCTTATGAAAAAAATATATTTTTTTAAAAAATTATAAAATCATATGATTTTATGGTAAAATAGTAAAAGACAATTTTTTAGGAGGTAGCATAAGATGAAAGATATGATCTACATTACAGGACACAAAAATCCTGATACAGACTCAATATGTTCAGCTCTTGCTTATGCAGAGTTCAAAAATAAATCTGCAAATGTAAAAGCTAAACCCATAAGACTTGGAGATATTAGCCGTGAGACTCAATTTGCTCTTGATTATTTTAAAGTTAAAGAGCCTGAACTTATAAAAACTTTAAAACCTTTAGTAAAAGATTTAGAAATGGATAAAGTAGCTCCTTTATATCCTGAAACATCTTTAAAAACAGCTTGGACTGAAATGAAAGAAAATAATGTAAAAACTATACCAGTTGTTGATAAAGATGATAAATTCTTAGGAATTGTAAGCCTTTCAAATTTAACTTCTGCTTACATGGACATATGGGATAACTATATTTTAACTAAAAGTAAAACACCTTTTGAAAATGTAGTAGATACATTATCAGCTAAAGTACTTTGTCAAAATGGTAAATTTAAAATATGTGGTGGTAAAATTTTAGTAGCTGCTATGAATCCTGATAGCTTGAAAAAAATGATGGAAACTGGTGATGTAGTTATTTGTGGTAACAGGGAAGATACTCAAATAGCAATAATAGAAAATAAAGCATCTCTTATGATTATCGCAGGAAATCATGAAGTTTCTAAAGGAATTATTGATAAAGCTATTGAAAATCAATGTACAGTTATTACAACTCCATACGATTCATTTACAGCTTCAAGAATGATAGTTCAAAGTATTCCTATAAAATATGTTATGACTACTAAAGATCTTATTTGTTTTAGAGATACAGATCACGTTGAAGACGTAAAAGACATAATGGCAAAAACAAGATTTAGAAGTTATCCTGTACTAGATGACCACAATAATGTATTAGGTACAATTTCTAGATTCCACTTAATATCACAAATTAATAAAAAAGTAATATTAGTTGACCATAATGAAACTGCTCAGTCTGTTGATGGTCTTGAAGATACTGAAATTACAGAAATTATAGATCACCATAGAATTGCAGATATTCAAACTAGCAATCCTATATACTTTAGAAATGAACCTGTAGGATGTACAGCTTCAATTATCGGGTCTATATTCTTTGAAAATGGAATAGAACCATCTAAAGAAACTGCTGGTCTTCTTTGTAGTGCTATAATATCTGATACTTTATTATTTAAATCACCAACATCAACTAACTTTGATAGAATGATTATAGAAAAATTAGCTAAAATAGCTGGTATAGATATCGAAGAATATGCAAAAGAAATGTTTAAAGCTGGAACATCTCTTGTAGGTAGAACTGTTGATGAAATATTTAATACAGATTTCAAAACATTTACTTTACTAGATCGCAAAATTGGTGTAGCTCAAGTTAGTACTATGGATATAGAAGGCTTTAAGCCAATGAAAAATGATATGGTAACTTACATGAAGAAAAAATGTGATGAAGAAGGATATGATTTACTTGCTTTACTTCTAACAGATATTATTCAAAATGGTTCAGAAGTAATTGCAATAGGTGAAAGAACTGATTATGTTGAAAAAGCATTTAATGTTACTTTAAGCGATAATTCAGCATATGTTCCTGACTTATTATCAAGAAAGAAACAAGTAATTCCACCAATTACAAAAGCAATTGAATCAGATAATTAATATATTTTTAAATCAATAACTTAATAACACAAAAAATAATTTAGGCATACTACTCTTTATTAGCAATACAAAATTGTATTACTATAAGTTTAGTATGCCAATTATTTTATACAGGAAAATACATATGTTTATCTGCCTCTTAGATTGTTTGCCATTCCCCACATTTCATCTGCAGTTTTAAGTGCTGATGAATTTAATTGAAAGGCCCTTTGAGTTACTATAAGATCTGTCATTTCTTTTCCTAAATCTACATTTGATTGCTCAGTAAAGCCTTGCAATAACGAAAAATCTTTACTTTCAATAACATCATTTCTTCCGTTACCTTGTATAAGTGGAGTATATAAATTTTCTCCTATACTCTTCATAGAATTATCACCTATAGTATCATATATAGGTATTCTAAGGCCTCTATGCTTATCACTTCGCAGATATCCATCTTCACTAACATTAAAAGATTCTTTTGTAAATCCTGCTCTTCCTGTATTTACATCTATACCATTTTCATTTAATATAACTAACCTATTGCCATTCTTATCAACAACAGTACCACTTGGATCTATGTTAAATGATCCTCCCCTTGTATATAATGTTCTGCCTTCACCATCAACTACTTTAAAATATCCTTTTCCATCTATAGCTAAATCAGTATTATTATTTGTTTGTAATAAATTTCCTTGTGCATTATCTCTTTCAATTTCTGTAGATTTAACACCGCCACCAGTAACTTGAAGTTTACCTTGCCCCTTACTTACAGGGTATCCTAATCTATCTAAATTCTCTTGCATTAAATCATTAAATTTTACATCTACTCTTTTGTAACCTACAGTAGTAGAATTTGCCATATTATTAGATATTGCATCTAACTTATCCATTTCTGCTGCCATACCACTTCTAGAATTCCATATACTTCTAAGCATTACTTAATCCCCCTAAATATTTTAAAAGGTTTATTATACTCTACCTACTTCATTAACTGTTTTTCCTAAAGTTTCATCTAAAGCTTGGACTACCTTTTGATTACTTTCAAAATTTCTCATAGTCATCATCATATCAGATACTTCAGCCATTACATTTACATTAGATTTTTCCAAATAATTTTGTTTTACTATAACATCATTGGTCTCTTTTGGATTTGTACCAGAATAAAGATTATCTTGAATTTTTCTAAGGGATTTATAATTTTCAAAATTTACCACCTGTATTTTAAAGGCTGGCTTTCCATTTAAATATATTTCTCCCATGTCATTACACGCCATCCTAGCTGGACTATTATTTACCAATATATTAATAGGTGAAATAGCTCCATTAGTTAAATTTTTTCCCATAACCTTATCTCCACTACCATTAACTAAATATCCGTTTCTATCTATATGAAAATGTCCATCTCTAGTATATAAATTTTGATTATTTACTCTATCATTACGAGATACAACAAAAAAACCATTACCTTGTATTGCAAAATCAGTACTTTTGCCTGTATCTTCTAATACACCTTGAGAATAATTGGTACATGTTTCATCTATTTTGCTTCCCATAGAAAGCTCCCCAATATCATTTCTTACATTTTTCCCTCTTACAACCTTATCATAATTATGTAACATAACATCTTGAAATTTTCTAGTTATTAAATCATCTTTTTTATACCCAACAGTTGTTGAATTAGCTAAATTATTACTTATAACATCTTGTATAGCTTCTTGATTTATTAAACCAGATACAGCAGTATATATCCCTCTAATCATTTTTTCACATCCTTACTTTTCATATTTGTAGTTGGAGGCATAGTTTGTATTACTTTATGTTCATCCTTATATTCCATTCCATACTCTCTTGCCTTCATTTCTATTTTATACCTAGATAAATTAAATTGTATTTTGGTATTGATCATAAATAAGGTTGAAATGATAATACCGAGACCTATACCTATTAGCACTTTTCTATCACTTAAAAAATTAACTACATTTTTTATTTTAGATATAATTCTCTTATTAATAATATTTCCCCCTTACCAACTTTAAGAATATCAGCTATTTCTTCTACACTTAGCCCTTTGTCTATAAGTTCTTGTACTTGTTTTAATTTTAAGCTATTAGTTTCTTCATAACTATCCAGATTACTTTCTTTAAGTTCTTGGTCATTTTTAATATTCTTAACTTTGTTAAAATCAATATCCACAATATCCTCTATTTTATCGTTATTATTTTTATTTTCTTTATGATATTCTAAATTATTTTTATGTATACTGTCTTTATTATCTATGTTCTTTTTTAAATATAATATTTCTGTTTGAAGTTCAAGTAATGTTTCCGCAAACTCTTTTCTAAGTTTTCCAATTTCTATCTGAACTTCTTGTAAGTTTATTTCTTCTTTATTAAGTATGCCTTTAAAAGAATTTTTTTCCTTATTTATTGTTCTAACATTAATAAATATCAACAAAAATCCAATGATTAAAAGCATTATAGATGTTCCCATAAAAATTCCTTTCTAAATTTCATATTTAAGTTTCCCTAACATTTTTCTTAAATGAACTATTGCTCTACTATGTAATTGACATACCCTTGATTCTGAAACTCCAAGAACAATTCCAATTTCTTTTAAAGTCATTCCTTCATAATAATATAAAGATAAAACTGTCTTATCTTTATCATTTAACATATCTAATGCTTTTGCTAAATACTCAAGTCTTTCTTGATCCTCAAAGTCTTTTTCAGGATTTGGACTTTTTTCATCTTCTATAGTACCCATTAATGAGATATCATCATCTTCTGAAAATATCAAATCCTCTAAAGATACAACAGATATATAATTTATAAAATTTTCTATCTCTCCCACTTCATTTACTGTCATTTCTAATTCTTCAGCTATATCTTTAATATTAGGTTCTGTTAAATTCCTTTTTTGTAATGTCTCAATTGCACTATTGTATTTATTTAACTTATCCATAGCCCCTTTTGAAATAGGACTATTTTTTCTTATCTCATCTATCATAGATCCTCTTATTCTAATAGATGCATATGTAGAAAATTTCATTCCCTTACTTTCATCAAATTTATTTAAGGCATCCATAAGCCCAATCATACCATAACCTAGCAAATCCTCAAATTCAATGTATTTACTTTTACCAATAATAACTCTAGAAGCTATATATTTTACAAGTGGTATATATTTTTTTACTATATGTTCTCTCATATCTACATTGCTAGCTATGGACATATTCATTCCTCCTTTAATCCTTTTCTCATCTGTTTTCTCATAATTGTAAATACATATTTTATTATTTCATCTTGCTGTCTTGCAGATATATCTACAAATCCTATACCATATTCTTTGTAATTTGTATTATCTTTTCCAATACGTTTAACTTCTCCTTTTAAAAATACACTTTTGTTTCCCATTGGTAGAATAATTATAAGTATACTTTCTTTTTCTATTTCTATATTAGTTCTAATCCTCATTCCACCGCCACTTAAATCAACAATATTGCATTCCATAAATTTAACATTTTTTATGTTTTCTTTAGTCTCTTTAAACATTCTGTCAACAATTGCAAATTTACCTTTATATAAAACTGATACACGTACAAACTTTCTTCTTTGAATTTTTTTATATGTTTTAGGCGAATTAATCCAAATTAATGGAATATTGGAACTTGTCCTTTCTGCAACTATAGATGAAAAACTATACATACAATTTCCATCATGATATAAAATATCAACTGTATCCTTTTTTCTTAAAGGTAAATATTCTGAATCCTTTATGGGAATACTAATAGCTACACAATCTTTTTTAATATCTTGAATATCTGAGTTATATACTTTTCCTTCATAATCAATTATTTGAACTTTATTATTAATTTTAAAATCTAATTTAGTCATTTTACGTGCCTCCCTATGAAAAGATATGAAAAATTTTTTTAAATATTCCTTGTACTCCATCTGTTTTCATTTTTCTATTATATCCACATAACTTTAGGGCAATTTCTTCTATATCAAGAGCCGTTTTGCAGTTTGGAAAACTAATCACAACAGGCTTTTGACTTCTAACTGCTTCTATAAGCTTTCTATCCTCTGATATACTTCCAAGATAATCAAGCTCTATCTTTAAAAATCTTTTAGCAGCATTATTAAATTTATTAAAAGTTTTAATCCCTTCCTCATAATCTAAAACCTTATTTACAACTATTTTTGCTTTATCCTTTAACTTTAAATGAACTATTGCCTTCATAAGACTATAAGCATCAGTTAAAGACGTTGGTTCTGGAGTAGTAACTATAATAAGATCTTCTGCACATTCTACAAAAGTTAGTACATTTTTATTTATACCCGCTCCAGTATCCATTAATATAAAATCAAATACATTAAGTTCTTCTAACTTACTTAAAAATTTTTCTCTTTTATCACTATCTAATTCATAAATCTTATTAATACCTGTACCTGCAGGTAACAATTTAATACCATAAGGACCTTGTATTAATACTTCATCAATAGTTTTTTCATTGAATATTATATCATAAATATTATATTTAGGTAAAAATCCCATAAGAACATCATCATTTCCCATACCTACATCAGCATCCAATATAAGGACTTTGTTACCCATTTTTTGAAGGGTTATACCTAAGTTAACTACAAAATTACTTTTACCTACCCCGCCTTTTCCAGATGTAATAGTTATAATCTTTGTACCCATTATTTCTTCTATATGATTTTCATTCCATTGTAAATTATTTTTGGCTAAACTTCTAAGCTTTTCAGCCTGATCTAACATACAAAATCCTCTCCTAATACCAATCTTGCAATTTCTTCACTAGTAATATTTTTAAAATCATCAGGTACATTTTGTCCTGTAGTCACAAAACTTAAGGGTTTATTTGCCTTGGTTAAAATATTTAAAATAGAACCATAAGTTGTTGTTTCATCTAACTTAGTAATTATTACATTGGCATAATTAAGAGTTTTATATCCTTCTACAATAGATTCTACATCTCTATCTTTAGTTGTAGAACTTATTACTAGATATATGTTTTCTGTATTAGTTTTTTGAATAAAAGCATTTAACTCTGCAATTTGCATTATGTTTTTGCTACTTCGTCCAGTTGTATCAACTAATACAACATCACATTCTTTCATTCTGTCTAATGCAGCTTCCATTTCTTTTATTGAAAATACAGATTCAAAAGGTATAGACATTATATTTGCATATGTACTTAATTGTTCTATAGCTCCTATTCTATAAGTATCAACTGTTATAAGTCCTACTTTCTTCTTATCTATAAGAGCAAGTTTTCCAGCAAGTTTAGCTATAGTAGTGGTCTTACCTACTCCAGTAGGTCCGACCAATACTACTATTCCTTCCATTTTAGTATGATTTATACTAGTTATATCCTTTATAGCTTTTCTAACTTTTTCTTTTTCATCTATATCTTCAGTATTATTTTCCACTATAGACAAAATCTTAGCTATAACATTTTTATTTAAATCACTTTCTTCTAACATCTCTTCAATAGGATTTTTTTTAACCTCAGTAGATGTAATTGCAACTTCAGATAGCTTACTTATCATATTTTTCATCTCTTGCATTTCTTTAATTAAAGCATTATTTTCTTGTATTGTATTATCTAGCTTTGAGAAAATAGCTTCCTTTGGTAAAACTTCTCTTTTAGGCATAACCTCTTTTTTTTCCACCAATACCTTATTTATAGCATGTATACTATCTTTCATAGGTTTATTATTACTTTTTTTATTATCTATAGCTGCTGTAACTTCTAGCATTTTAGGAGAAAATAATCCCTTGAATCCACGCCTTCTTACTTTTCTTTGATTTATTATTACGGCCTCTCGTCCAAGTTCATATCTTATTTTGTTTATAGCTTCATTCATGCTACTAACCAAATATTTTTTAACTATCATTGATAAGTTACAACTCCTTCAGTTCTAATTTCCACATCATTTGGCACCTCATTTAATGATAATACCGTTAATTGAGGGAATACCATTTCTATAAGTCTTCTAAAAGCAGGTCTTATTTTAGGTGAAACCAATATTACTGGTTGATTATCATAAAATTGAACACTATCAAGAATGTTTTTAATAGAATTAAATATACTACTTGTAGTTTCAGGATCAACTGCTGGGAAAGATCCTTGCATTGATTTTTGAATATTGTTTGATATTAAATCTTCAAGTTCCGGAGATAATACAGCAACGGTTAAAACACCATTTTCATCCACTAATGGATTGCATATATTTCTTGCAAGGGCAAATCTCACATATTCAGTTAAAACTTCTATATCCTTAGTATTTCTTGAATTATCTGCAAGTGATTCTAATATTGTCACCATATCTTTTATAGAAACCTTTTCTTTTAATAAACTTTGAAGAACCTTTTGTACTTCTCCAATGGTCATTAAATCTGGTATAAGTTCTTCTACTACTGTATCGTACTTTTCCTTTACAGTATCTATTATCATCTTTGTTTCTTGTCTTCCAAGTAATTCATAACAATGAGCTTTAATAGTTTCTGTTAAATGAGTAACCATAACTGTTGTTGGATCTACAACTGTAAGTCCTTTAATTTCAGCTTCTTCTCTTTGATCATTATTTATCCATACTGCTGGAAGTCCAAAAGTTGGTTCTACTGTTCTAATACCTTGCATATCCATTTCTTCTCCCGTTGGATCCATACAAAGTAACATACTTGACATAAGTTCTCCCTTTGTAATAACAGTACCTCTTATTTTTATTAAATATTCATTTGTTTGAAGTTGAAGATTATCTCTTATTCTTATAGGTTGTACAATTATTCCCATTTCAATAGCACATTGACGTCTTACAGATGCTATTCTTTGAAGTAAATCCCCACCTGATGCTTCATCTGCAAGAGGAATAAGTCCATAACCAATTTCTATATCCATAGGTTCTACAGCTATTAAATTTGTAACATTTTCAGGTTCTCTTTTTTCTGTTTCTATTAATTCTTCTTGCTCTGTTTGTATTTGCATTACTACACTTTCTTTTTCTTCTTTATATAATAAGTAAGCACTTACACCTGTTGCAGCTGCAAAAATAAAAAACGCAACTTTAGGAAATCCTGGCATAATTCCAAGAAAAAATAGAACTGCAGATGCAACTGCTAAAACTTTTGGAAATCCTGTTAATTGTTTCACTAAAAGATTACCAAAGTTTTCACTTGATGCTGAACGAGTTACAAGTATACCTGAAGCTGTTGAAATTAAAAGAGCTGGTATCTGAGATACAAGTCCATCACCAATTGTAAGTTGAACATATGTTGTTGCAGCCTCACTAGCTGGCATTCCCTTTTGTACAACTCCAATAATTATACCTGCAATAACATTTATAATTGTTATAATTATACCTGCAATGGCATCACCCTTTACGAATTTAGATGCACCATCCATAGCTCCATAAAAGCTTGCTTCTTCTTGTATTTTTTCACGTCTTTCTCTTGCATCAGTTTCTGATATAAGTCCCGCATTTAAATCTGCATCTATACTCATTTGCTTTCCTGGCATAGCATCTAAAGTAAATCTTGCTGATACCTCAGATACCCTTCCTGCACCATTTGTAATTACTACAAATTGTATAATAATTATAATCAAAAATATGATTACACCAACTACATAGTTACCTCCAGTTACAAATTTTCCAAAAGTCTCTATTATCTTCCCTGCATAACCATCTCTTAAAATAAGTCTTGTAGATGATATGTTAAGACCTAATCTAAATAATGTAGTAATAAGAAGCATAGTTGGAAATACAGAAAATTGAAGTACTTCTGTAGTAAACATAGTTAATAGAATAATTACTGTACCAATAGTAATATTTAGTGCTATAAAAACATCTAATATAGGTGTTGGCATAGGAATAATTATCATCATAACTATTCCCATAACTCCAAAGGCTACTATCATATCAAAATAATTTTTAGCATTAAATTTTATCTTTCTACTACTTTCCAAAGCACTCACCCTTTACTTTCGTCTTTTTAATTTATACACAAGTGCTAAAATTTCTGCTACAGCTTGATACATATCAGAAGGTATTTCATTTTCAATTTCAACTTCTTTAAATATAAGCCTAGCTAACGGTTTATTTTCAATAATTGGAACATCATTTTCTTTTGCTATTTGTTTTATCTTTATAGCTATATAATCGCTTCCCTTTGCAACAAGCATAGGAGCATTATCCTCACCATCTTCATATTTTAAAGCTACAGCAATATGAGTAGGGTTTGTTATTACAACAGAAGCATCTGGAACATTTTGCATCATTCTTCCCATTGCCATTTCTCTTTGCTTTTGCTTTATTTTCCCCTTTATTTGAGGATCACCTTCCATTTGTTTAAATTCTTCTTTAACTTCTTGCTTAGACATTCTCATATCTTTTTTAAATTGAAACTTTTGATAAATAAAATCAGTAAGAGCTATAGCAAACATAATTAAAGAAACTCTAAAAAATATATTAGTTGTAAGTTTTAAAAAAGAAGTTATTATAACTGGAAACCTTAAATTAGTCATAGATAAAACTTTTTTAAAATTACTCTTTAAAAATCCATAACCTGCAAATCCAATTATAGTTATAACAGCAATGTCTTTTAAAAGTTCCATAACTGTTCTCATTGAAAACATTTTTTTAAATCCACTAATAGGATTAATTTTTGATAACTGTGGTTTTAACGGTTCTTTTGAATTTATATAACCTGTTTGAAGTAAATTTGCACCTATACCCATTATCATAAGGGGAACTACAACAGGCAAAAATACTATCATAAATCTCCATAAAACAGTAACTATTATACTTATAAGACTACTAGAATTAAGTTCTATATTTAAATAATTTGTGAAAAATTCTATTATGTCTTTCTTAAAAGAATTTGCCACATATTCTCCTAAAGTTAAAAGAATAATAGTCGATGTTAATAGTATAATTGCTGAATTTACTTCCTTACTTTTTGGAACTTGTCCTTTTTTTCGAGCCTCACTTAATTTATGAGGAGTAGCTTCCTCTGTTTTATCATCAGAAGCAAATATAAAAACCAATGGAACTAATTTATAAAGATGCCGTATACTCTCTGTAATATTATTAAAAGAACTTATAATAATATTAAATATTACTGGAAGAGAAAGTGCTATAACACTTAATCCTAATATAATTTTAACCGGCATTCCTAAAATCATTATGTTTAATTGTGGAACTGTTTTTGCTACTAGTCCCATAGTTAAATCAGTAAGTATTATAATTAGTACTATTGGTATAGCTATCCTTATTCCTAATTGAAAATACTTAACAAAAACATTAATAACATGCATAGCACTATTCTGATTTAATATAAACTTACCAATATGTATTACATTAAAACTTTCTATAAAAATTTTAATAATCATACGTGGACCATCTACGATTATAAATACTATTAAACTAAACCAATATAGTAATCTTTCAATTAACGTAACATTACTATTGGAATTTGGATCAAACATAGTAATCATAGCAAAACCCACTTGCAAATCCATAAATGCTCCAGCATATCTTATACAGCTAAAACATATATTCGTGATAAAACCAAAAGTAAGTCCTGTTGTTATCTCAACTAAGCAATACATAATTAGCTGCAAATTCCCATTTATATTGCTTATATTGGAATAATCAATTCCCGGTATTATCATAAATGAAAGAATAACAGTGAACATTATTTTTACTACATTAGGTGTTCCTTTTGGAAAAAATATTGGCACTACCTCTACAAATGAAAACATTCTAAGAGAAATTAGGAAAATACCAAGAAAATAACCTACATTAATCACTTTTTACTTCACCTAATGACTTATATTTGCAATCATTGCAAATATCCTTTCAGTAAATCCTACTACAGTATGATTCATAAATTTAGCCGTAATAAGTCCAATTACTGCAACTCCAATTAATTTAGGAACAAAGGTTAATGTTTGTTCTTGAATTTGAGTAGTTGCTTGAAAAATACTTATTACAAGACCTATAACTATAGATACTATTAAAATAGGAGCTGATGCCATAATTCCTGTATACATAGCATCTTTTAATATTCCAATTACCATATCTTCACTCATTTATACCACCTCACGACGAATATCCCATTATTAAGGACTTAACCAGTAAATACCATCCATCTACCATAACAAATAATAATATTTTAAATGGCAGTGAAATCATAACCGGAGGCAACATGAACATTCCCATAGACATAAGAACACTTGCCACAACAATATCTATTATTAAAAATGGTATATAAAGTAAAAATCCAATTTTAAAAGCTGTTTTAAGTTCACTAATTATAAATGATGGAATAACAACATACATAGGAACATTATCTTTTGTTATTTTTGCTTTATCTGTTTTTGAAATATCTAAAAATAGTTCTAAATCTTTATCTCTAGTTTGCTTTAACATAAACTCTCGCATAGGTTTTGAAGCATTATCAATAGCTTGCTGACCTGTTATCTTGTTTTCTATAAATGGCTTTATAGCTTCTTTGTTAATGGTTTTATATGTAGGCGCCATAATAAAAATTGTTAGGAATAATGCTATTCCTATTAAAATTTGATTAGGTGGCGCCTGTTGAGTTCCTAGTGCATTTCTCATAAAACCTAAAACTATAATTATTCTAGTAAAACTAGTCATCATAACTAGGAATGATGGTAGCAAAGAAAGTACAGTTAACATAACAAGCAATTTTATATTATCTACATAATCTTTAGGATTTGTAGCTTTATCTACGGAAATATTAACTTTAGGTACAGGTATTGTATCTGGAGCAGCATATGCTTTTGTAGCTCCTAAAATCACAAGAGCAAATATTACTAAAATAAATAAACTAAACTTCCTTTTCTTCATTGTAAATCTTCCTTTTTAAACTTAAGTTTTTTTATAGCCTCTTTTATACTTTTATACTCTTGAATCTTATTTGATTCTTCAACTTTTAATAATTCTTCTTCTTTAAGTTCTATTAATATATCAATTTTCCCTTGAGTTGAAGATATAACATAGCCCTTTTCTCCAATCTTAACTACCAGAAGACTATTGTCTTTGCTAAGAGGCATTCTATCTAATATTTTCATATACTTACCATTTTGTATTTCCTGTAATTTTGCTCCACCATATTTGAAAAATAGATATATTATAAATATTATAAAAGGGAGAAAAATCACCACTTTTATAAACATCTCTATTGTTTCTTTTATTCCCATAATAACTTCCTTACTGAATTATTATTTCAGAGAAATAAACATTAATTATTTGACCATCTTGAAGCAAAGGATTAATCTTATTTTTTATTTCTTCTTTAATTTTTTCAACTTGTGCATTTGTAGCAAAATCTTCTTTCTTTTTAGTTCTCAATATAGAATTAATTGCATCCCTTGCAATTGTTTTTTTTGTATTTAATTCATCTTCTAGTGTTTTATTTTCTTTAATATCTGCATATCCCAAAGATACTTTTGTTTTTATATATCTATTAGAAGCATCATCAGATTTTAAATTTACTAAAAACTCATCTAAAGCAAAAGTTCTTTGCTTTAAAGTATTTTGAATTAGACTTAAATTGGTAACTACACTTTGAGGTTTAGTTTTAGAAGCTACAAGATATCCTGTAAATATTCCTCCTCCAAGAAGAATTGCTGCTAATAAAACAATTATCATGATTTTTAAAATATTTCCTTTTGAACTTGATCTATTCTCTATTTCAGCCATACTATTTCTTCTCCTTTTCACCTGATGTTATTAATATGTTTACTCTTCTGTTTTTCGCTTTATTGGCATAATTATCATTTTTCTCTATAGGATGAAATTCTCCATATCCTGCTGCTTGAAACTTATCTGGTGCAAGTCCCTTGTTTTCTACAAAGTATTTTAAAACATTAACAGCTCTTTGAGTTGATAATTCCCAGTTACTTGCATATTTAGCATTATGTATTGGTACATTATCTGTATGACCTTCTATAATTATTCCGTTAGGAACTGATTCTAGAAGATTTGATATCTTATCCAATATTTCTTTACTTGGAGTTTTTATTTCTGCTTGTGCACTATCAAATAAAATATTATCTTTAAGTTCGATAATTATACCCTTGGCATCTCTTTTTACTTGTACTGTATTGTTTAATTTATTTTTATCCATAAATTCTTTAACTTTACTATACATAGCTTCATTACCACCACCAGATTTTGGTCCCATTTCTTGTGGTGGTCCTACAATAGGAACTTCTCCATTTGGATTAAAATCCAATATTGAATTACTATTGCTTCCACTAAGTACACTTTGCAGTGATGATGAAATTTTATTAAATTTAACAGTATCTAAACTAGATGATGCATATAACAGAACAAAGAAAGTAAGTAACAAAGTAATTGTATCTGCGTATGTTTGTAACCATTCTTCACCGCCACCTTCACTTTGTTGTGCTTTTTTTCTCCTAGACATCTGCTCCCACCTCACTAGCTGATTGCGTTTCAAAATAAGCCTGCTTATCTACTGGATTTAAATAAGATATAAGTTTCTCTTCAACAATTCTCGGATTTACTCCTGATTGAATAGCTAGTACACCTTCTAACATCATTTCTCTAATAGTAACTTCTTGACTACTCTTATACATAAGATTTGCAGCCATAGGATTTAGAATCAAACTTGCCATTAAAGATCCATAAAATGTAGTTATTAATGCTTTACCCATTCCAGGTCCTAGATTTGATGGGTCATCTAAATTTGCAAGCATTTGTATAAGTCCTATAAGCGTACCTAACATACCAAAAGCAGGTGCATATCCACCCCAGGCCTTTAAAACTTCAGATCCATCTTTATGTCTTTTTTCCATTTCCCCAATTTCAAGTTCAAGTATTTCTCTTATAGTTTCAGGCTCTATACCATCTACAACCATACGAAGACCTTTCTTTAAATAAGCATCTTCAACTCTTTCAATATCTTCTTCAAGAGACAATAAACCTTCTCTTCTTGCTTTTTTAGATAATTCTCCAAATTGCTTTACAATATCAAGTCCTGACATACTAGTTTCCTTAAATGATTGAGCAAGTACCTTGAAAATTCTTTTAAGCTCGTTTATTGGATAATTTACTAGTAGTGAACAAAATGATCCTCCTACGGTTATTCCAAGTGAGGGAACATCTACGAACATTCCAAATGATCCACCCCCACCTAGCATACCATATACTATAACTCCAAATCCGGCTAGCATACCTACAAGAGTTAAAATATCCTGTCTTTTCATTGTTAATGCCTCCTATAAACCTACTGTGAAAATTTTTTTCTTGAACTCTATTACTTTATTTATTACTTCCTGAGTAGGTTCAAGTACTATATATTTTTTTCCATTAGTAAGTGTAATCAATGTTTCTGGAACTTCTTCTATTTTTTCAATATTATCTTCATTTAAATAAAATTCTTTTTTATTTAATGCTTTTAATCTTATCATGGCATCCCTCCTTGTTTTTAATTTAGGAAGTAGTTCTCAAATTTTGCGATATACATGTCTTGATTCCTACTTCCTATTAAGTTATTTTAATAATTTATAAATTTAAATATTATCTCTTGAGGTTTATAATATCTTGAAGAATTTCATCTCCTGTTGAAATCATTTTTCCACTAGCTTGGAAAGCTCTTGTTGTTACTATCATGTCTGTGAATTGTTCTGCAAGATCAACATTTGACATTTCAAGCATACCTTGAATCATATCACCATATGATTCACTATTATCTTTATCTGCACCTATACCACTTCTAAATACTGGTTTGCCTGAATTAGGTGTATTTGAGTACATATTTTTACCTTCCTTTTTTAATCCTTCTGGATTTTTAAAGGATGTCATAGCTATTTGTCCAAGTGCTGTAATAGTTCCATCATCAAGAACACCTTTTATTAATCCATTCTTTTCTATGGAAAAACTCCTCATCTTTTTTCCATTATCCTTATCTTCACCAACTAACTCTGGTATTTTTAATGGTACCAATCTATCTATTTTAGCTTTTAATTCATCATCTCCATCTACATTCTTAAATTTAACTATTCCATCTTTTTTATAATCAATGTCTGCACCTTCTATTGCATATCCCATAACTCTATATCCCTCTGAAGTTAATAAGTTTCCTTCATAATCAAGTGCAAATGCTCCATCCCTTGTATAATTTATCTGAAAATTGGAATTTTCATTTATATTACCATCATTAAGTTCAATACCAGTATCTGCACTACTTTCCCCTAACTTTCCTTTTGCAACTACTAAATATCCAGTACCATCTATGGCAACATCAAGATTTCTACTTGTTGGTTGTAGCATACCTTGAGATACTACAGTATCTATTCCTGCAACACTAACTCCAAGTCCTACTTGTCTACCATTAACACCACCAAGATTTTTGCCTGGTCCAACTGCTTCTTGAACATTTTGACTTAACATATCTTGAAATCTAACTCTTGAACCTTTAAAAGCTGTTGTACTAACATTTGCTATATTATTACCTGTAACATCTAATTTTGTTTGATTTACTTTCATTCCACTGATTCCAGCGTACATTGATCTTAACATTATTCTTAACCTCCACTTTTTCTCAGTTCTCTCATTCCCTGAGTTTTTGGCTTCCTTTCGGTCCAGCCTATAATAAAACTACACTATCTATATTTGTAAATACATTTTCTTTTGATGTTTCTTTATCTACCGCAGTTATTATTGTTCTATTTTTTATGTTCGTAACTAATGCTATGTTTTTATAAAGAATTACTGAATCCTTAGCTCCTTTTTCCTTTGCTAAATTTATTCCTTTATTTATGTTTTCCATATCCTTTTGAGATAGCATTATATTTCTATCTTGAAGTCTTTTTGCAGCATGATTTGAAATTTTAAAATCAACATTTTTATTTGATTCTTTATTTAATTCATTTTTTAGTAATTCTCCAAAGGAGTTAGTCTGTTTCTTATCAGTTTCTTTATTACTACTAACTACTTCTGGAAAATTTCCTACTGGATATAAATTTCCATTTATAATTCTATATCCCATACTTATCACACCTAAAAATTATTTTCTTATTTTCATTACTTGTGAATACAAAAATTCTTTTTCTTCTCCACTATCACTTAATTTAACTTTTAACTTAATTCCATCCTTACTTCTAAATGCTTCAAGTACACTTCCCTTTGAAACTACTTCTTTTGCATCTTTTTCTTCTTCTGTTTTATTAGAAACCTCTACTTGCTTTCCTATTAAAGATGATGCCCCCATAAAAGTTAAATTATCATTTAAATAATTCATATGGTCTGTTAAATAAGACATCATATGATCCTTTTTGTCTGGTACACTTAAAACATCTGAAACATCTTTGTAATTAAATTCTTTATCTTCTCTACCTATTAGTTCATTCCCCTTATACTTAGCTACATTGACACTTACCATAATGTCATCTCCGTCTTTTCTTACATTGGTTACAGTACCACCATATTGTTTACCATACTCATCATAAGAACTTAAAGCAACTGTTTTTCCTACCATGTTAGATGCCGAATTAAAGCTCATAGTAGAATTTAGATTTGCCATTTGTTCAAGACTAGAAAATTGAGCTAATTGAGAAATATATTGAGTAGAATCTTTTGCATTCATAGGGTCTTGATTTGTAAGTTCAGCAGTTAAAATTTTCAAAAAGGCATTTTTGTCCATTTCCTGTCCTTTTTTTACTATCTTAGTTCCCCTATTTGTAGCTTTATTATAATGATTTACTTTTTCTACTTTTCCTTCTAATGCATTTTTATCATCACTAGATTTATTATTTTTTAATAACTTACTTACAGGATCGTTATTGTTAATTTGACTTCCATAACTTTTATAAACTGTAGTAGTTATATCTGACATACTTTCCCCTCCTAAACAAATGCACTTACATTACTATCTAATTCTTTTGCTAGTAATTCTTCATTATCTTTAATATCTTCTAAAGCTTGTATACCTTCATGTTTTCCTTTTGTATTATTATTGGAATTGTTTCTATGTTCTTTACTATTTTCTCTACTAAAAAACGTAGTATCACCATTGTATATATCAATAGTAAAGTTTTGTATTTTAATTTCTCCATTGCCTAAGGAATTATTTAATTCTTGAGCTTTAGAATTAAGAAGATTATAAGCTTCTTTATTGTTAGCTGTAATATTAGCCTTCATTAATCCATTTTCTACAGTTAGTCTAATTACTATTTCTCCAAGTTCCCTTGGCATAACTTTAACTGTCATTTCTTTTACATTATTTTGTTCCATATACTTTACAGATTTAATAAAATCATTTACTAAATTATTTTTATTAATATTAACCGGAACTTCATTCTCTATATCTTTTGATACAGTGTTATTTACTTTATTAAAATCATTCATAAAAGTTGTTAATCTGTTTATTTTAGTATCTGCTTTACTTTTATCCCTTGATAATAAATTTTTAAGAAAATCCTCTTCATTATTTTCATTATTGAATTCATTTTTAGTTTCATTATTATTTTCAACTAATGATTTTGAATTCAAATCAGTTTCCAATGAATTTTTAATTTTCTCTGTAGTACTCTTAACATTTTTATTATTTGAATTCTCATTAAATAATTTAGATTTTAACGTCCTTATAATTTGCTCTTGTAAAATCTTATTTTTGCTTATATCTTGTTTACCAATATTATTAACTTCTTCTAAACTTTTAGATATCATCTTTATAGAATTTTCATCTAGCTCTTCATTATTTAACAGGTTCAACTTGTCTAATATATTTTTTAATCCATTGTCCTTATCAGTATCTTTTTGTGACAACATCTTTATTAAACTATTAACTTTTTCACTAATAGTTTGTTCTGAACTTAAAAGATTTTGGGTTAAATCATCTGATACCCCCTCTTCTTTAAACTCTTCCAACGTGTTTTTGAAATCTACATTTTCTCCGGATAAATGTTGAAGTAATAATATTAAAATATTATCTAAGGACGTATTCTTTTTTTTCTCAACTTTAGGATTATCACTTAACTCAGTATTACTTTCAGAAATTTCATTAGATTTATCATCTTTAACTTTTGATACTTTATTTAATAAACTTTTAAAATTATTATTTAATACATCTTTTTTATAAGATTTTAAATCTATACTTTTTAAATCTGAATTAATACTTTGTTTAGTAGCAATAGTATTTTTAAAATTATTTATATTCATTTTTCCTCCTCCTTTCTATTAAATTTTAGAGTTTCTTATATATGCATAAAGAGCAAATTCATCATTAGCTTTTTGTTCTATTAAATTTTGCTCTTTTATATAAGCATCTTCTTGCTTGTCCCTTAAAATTTCAACTGTTTTTCTTTCCATTTGCCTTTGTTTTAATTCTTGTCTTTTTCCTTCTAGAATTTCAGTTCTTTTATCTAGCTCTACACTAGTTTCATTTATATTAAACTGTAGTACATTGCAATAATTTTGCCTTATTTTTCTATCAATTAAACTACAGTTAAAATCAATTTTAGAATATTTATCATGATTTTCTTTTAAATTTTCTAATCTTCTTTCAGTTAAATCTTTAGCGCTTTGAGCTTCTTTAAAAGCTATTTTACTTTCTTCTTCTTTACTACATCTTATATCTAAAAGCGACTGAAGCCTGAAATTAAATTTTTCCATAGTAATGCTCCTTATTTATCTTAATTGTTAAACATATTTACAAGTTTATTAATACTCTCACTAAATTCACTATGTTCTTTAATTCCTTGTCTTAAGTAATTATTTATTTCATCATTATATTGGATTGCCATATCAACCTTACTATTGCTTCCCTGTGCATAAGCTCCTATATTTATAAGATCTTCTGAATTTTTATAAGTAGCCAAAAGATCTCTTGCAAAAGATGCTGTTTTTTTATGCTCATCATCAGCTATTTCATTCATAAGTCTACTTACGCTATTTAAAACATCTATTGCTGGATAATGATTTTTTCCAGCTAATGCTCTTGATAACACAATATGCCCATCAAGTATTCCACGAACAGCATCCGCAATAGGTTCATTAAAATCATCCCCATCAACTAAAACTGTATAAAAAGCTGTAATTGATCCTTTTTCAGACATACCTGATCTTTCCATAAGCCTTGGAAGCATTGCAAAAACAGATGGAGTATAACCTTTTGTTGCTGGTGGTTCTCCTATTGCAAGTCCAACTTCCCTTTGTGCCATAGCAAATCTTGTTACAGAATCCATCATAAGTATTACTTTTTTACCTTTATCTCTAAAATACTCAGCTATAGCTGTTGCTGTAAAAGCTCCTTTTAATCTTACAAGAGCTGGTTGATCCGAAGTTGCACAAACTATTACTGATTTTTTTAAACCTTCTTCACCTAAATCTTTTTCAATAAAGTCTAAAACTTCACGTCCTCTTTCACCTATAAGAGCAATTACATTAACATCAGCTTTAGCTTCCCTAGCTATCATACCTAATGTTGTACTTTTTCCAACTCCACTACCTGCAAAAATACCAACCCTTTGACCTTCACCACAAGTCAAAAACCCATCTATAGCTCTAACTCCTGTGGCAATAGAATCTTTTATTCTTCTTCTTTTTAAAGGATCTGGTGGTGCAGTATCCAGAGGATATTCTGTTCCTATGTATAATTGTTCATCATCTTGTTTTAAAGATTTCCCAAGACCATTTAAAACTTTTCCTAAAAGTTTATCAGAACATTTTACAGTTAAATAATTTTTAGATGGTATAACTCTACATCCAGGCCCTATACCTATTAGTTCTCCAAGGGGCATTAAAATTACATTATCTTCTTTAAAACCAACTACTTCACACATAATAGGATCATTTTCTTTATTATATATAGTACAAACTTCTCCTACAAAAGCTTTTATACCCTCAACTTCTATAGTAAGTCCTATAACTTGTTTAACTATTCCCTCTGTATATTTAAAATCACATTTTGATATTTTTTCTTTTATACTATGGAAATCTAAAGAAATCTCCACCACATCACCTCCTAATATGCATTATCTAAAAATAATATTGTTAGTTTTAATCTTCCATTAAAATAATTTGGCTTATTTTTTCTAAAGCTATATTGATATCAACAATAATTTTTCCATTTTCTTTTTGTATTATAGCTTTACCCTCTTCTAAATTGTCATCAGGGACAACAAATATATCTCCTCTAAAAACTACTTGTACTTTCCACTTATCTATGCTTTCTTTTAGACTATCCACATATTTATTATTGCACTTAACTATTATACTTTTTGAATCCTTTGCACTTTCTAAGGCATCTAAAATCATACTATTTATTGAATCACTATTTTTAATTTCTGATTTTAATACACTTTTTGTAATACTTAATATTAACTCTTTTATTTCTTGTTGTTTATCTTTTAAATACTTTACATACTCTGTCTTAGCATTAAGTAAAAGTTCATCTGCATTTTTATTTAAAGTTTCTATTTCTTCATTTGCTTTATTTTTAATTTCATCATAATATTCATCAGCTTGTTTTTTACCCTCTGAATACCCATCTGAATATCCATCTGATTTTCCTTCTTTATAACCTTTGTTATATGCTTCTTCTTCCTTTTTTCTAATTTCATCGTAAGCAGAAGCTACAATTGAATCACTTTGCTTTCTTGCATTTTCAATCATTGTTCTTGCTAAGACTTCATAGTTTTCTATGAAGTCCTTAGCATCTTTTTTACTTAATTCTTTTTTTTCTTCTTCTGTATTTTGATCTTCTATATATTCTATGTGATATTCAGTAGTTATCTCTTTTAATCCATTGGAAACTACACTTTTATTTTTTATAACATTACACAATGATGGCATCTTCTCCACCTCTTGAAATTATTATTTCTCCTGCATCTTCTAATCTTCTTATAATACCAACAACTTGTTGTTGAGCCTTTTCAACATCCATAAGTCTAACAGGTCCTAAGAATTCTATATCTTCTTTTAATGAAGATGCTGCTCTCTTAGATTGATTTCTAAATATACATTCTGCAACTTCTTCTGAACAACCCTTCAATGCAAGAGCAAGATCTTTTATTTCTACTTCTCTTAAAACTCTTTGTATTGAAGCATCGTCTAGTGCAATAATATCTTCGAATATAAACATAGATTGTTTAATCTTTTCTGCAAGTTCAGGATTTTGTCTTTCAAGTCCTTCTGTAATATTCTTTTCAGTTGTTCTATCAACTTGATTTAATATATCAACTATAGCTTCAACACCACCTAAAGAAGTCATATCAGTTCTTACAACTGAGGATAATTTATTATTTAATACTTTCTCTATTTCTTTTATAACCATAGGAGATGTATTATCCATAGATGCTATTCTATATGCCACTTCCCATTGTATATCTTCTGGTAATTCACCCATTATCTGAGCAGATTTTTCTGATTGTAGATAACAAAGTATAAGTGCAATAGTTTGTGGATGCTCATTTGATATTACATTTAAAAGTTGATGAGCATCAGCTTTTCTTGCAATTGCAAAAGGTCTATATTGTTGAGTTGCTTCTGTTACCTTGTCTAATATTTCTTTTGCTCTTTGAGTGCCTAATGCTTTTCCAAGAAGATTTTTTGCATACTCAAAGCCACCTTCAATTATATAGTCCTTAGCCTTATTCATTTCTATAAATTCTTGAAGTATTTCTGTTCTTTGCTCTTGTTTTACTGAACTTATATTAGCTATTTCATAAGTTATTTTTTGTATATCTGTATCTGGTAATTGTTTTATAATACCAGAGGCTGCATCTGGACCTAATGTTATGAACAGAATGGCTGCCTTTTGAATTCCAGTTAATTTATTTTCTTTTGCCATTCCAATCACCTCTCATCTTCCGCCATCCAAGCTTTAATTATTTCTACAACTTGTTCTGGTTTTTCAGTTGCATATTTTTTTATTTCTTTTTCTACATAAGTATTTTCATTTTCTTCATCAAAATTAATTGATTTTAATTGTTCTGTTGGTTCAACATTATCATCAATTAACATATCTATACTATCTGATACTACTTCTTCTTCAGATTCATTTTTCTTTCTTCTTTTTCTTATAAATGCCACTATTCCAGCAATTATTGCAAGTGCTAATAATGCTCCTCCTGCACATTTATAAATAAATGCTTTTTCCTTAGCTTTTTGTTCTTCAGCTTTTTTCTTAGCTTCTTCAGCTGCATCAGATTCATTAACTTCATTGAATTTCATTCCTTCTACACTTACAATATCTCCTCTAGATTCATCATAAGAGATAGCTCCTGCTACTAAACTATTTATTTTATCCTTATCTACTGGACTTAAATTTTCATCATTTATTGTAACTGATGCAGATATTTTTTTTATTTTTCCTGGTGCACCAACAACTTTTTGTTCTATTTTTCCAACTTCATAATTTTTAGTAGTTTTCTCATGGGTAGATGTTCCATTTTCATCTTTTGAATTATATGTATTAGACATATTATTATCTACTGGACTCGCACTTGTTTTGCTGCCTTTGGAATTTTCAG
This sequence comes from Clostridium novyi, assembly GCF_003614235.1. The sequence continues at coordinate 2,068,929 of NZ_CP029458.1, forward strand.
TATCTTTTTCTGTTTCTTCACTTCTTACTACATTATTTGGATCCCAAAGGGTAGACGTCTTTTCAGATGCATCAAAATTTACATCAACATTTACAGCTGCCTTAACTCCCTCCCCATATTTAGGAGTTAAAACATTCATTATCTTCTTAACATATTCTTTTTCTAAATTCTTTTTATAGTTTTCTTGTTTTTCTGTTACTGAAGAAATATCTTTATTTCCATCTTCTTTAAATAAGTCTTCACTTAAATCTTGAGTTTTTCCATTAACTACTCCAACTACTTTTATATTTTCCTTAGGAAGATTTTTAACACTTCCACTTACTAAAGCTACTATTGCCTTTATTTGTTCTTTAGTAACCTTTTTACCTGTTTCAAATTCTAATGTAACTGATGCACTACCTGGATCTTCTTGTTTAAAGAAATTACCTTCTTGTTGCATAACTAAAAGTACTTTAGCCTCTTTAACTTCTGGAAGAGATTTTATATCTCTTGCAAGTTCTCCTTCTAATGCCCTTTTATACTTAAGTTCTCTTTCTTTATCAGTCATTCCAAAAGTATCGCCATCATCTAAAATTTCATAACCCTTACTTCCACTTGTAAGCTGTGGAGCAAGCTCCATTCTAAGTTCTGCTGCTTTATCTTCCGGAACCTTTATACTATTGTTTTCTACTTTGTATTCTAACTTTTTATCCGCTAATTTAGCCATAACTGTTTGAGCATCGTTTGGATCCATATCTTTGTATAACACAGCATATTTAGTAGTATTTAAAGAAATAACTAAGTATACAATCCCAATTATTATTCCTAAAACTAGTATGCTGAATGCTATCTTTTTAATCTTACTTAGCTCTTTAAACTTTTCAAAAAGTTTTCTAAACTGTTCTTTAATTTTGTCCATTACTAGCACTCCTTAACTATACTTGCATTCTGTTTATCTCTTGATAAGCCTCCATTAATTTATTTCTAACTTGTACTGCTAGTTGAAGGGAAAGTTTTGCTTCTTCATTTTTTATCATTACATCGTGAACTTCCACATCTTCTCCTTTAATGAAATCTTCAGTAACCTTTTGTGATTCTAATTGTTTTTCATTTACTTCATTTAATTGTTTTTTTAATGTTTCACCAAATCCTATGTTGTTATCTTCTTTTTTTGAATCTTTATGTATAGAATTAACTTGTGAATATATTCCTTCTGATGGTATAAACTCATTTATCTTCATAATCTATCTCCTATCTTCCTATTTCTAATGCTTTCATAAACATACTTTTAGATGAATTTATAGCTGTTACATTTGCTTCATATGCACGTGTTGCAGCAATCATATCTGCCATTTCATTTAAAATATTTACATTTGGCATCAATACATATCCATCTTTATCAGCATCTGGATGGTTTGGATTATAAACTCTTCTTAAAGGTGATTTGTCCTCTACAATGCCAACTGCCTTAACTCCATTTAATGAAGTTTCATATCCTTTTTTATCTTTACTTAATTCTTTTTTAAGATTTTCTTGGAATACTGCAATTTTTCTTCTGTAAGGTTCTTTATTTCCATCTTTTCCTCTAGTTGTTTTGAAATTAGTAATGTTTGATGATATAGTATCCATTCTAAGTCTTTCTGCTGAAAGACCACTTGCACTTATTCTAAGGGAACTAAAAGCATTCATTATTATCTTCCTCCATTTATAATATATCTTTTAAGAGATAATGTAGAATTTAAAGTAGTTATCAGTGCGTTATACTCTAAGGTATTTGCTGCTAAGTTTGTCATTTCATTGTCAACATCTACATTATTTCCGTCCATTTTCATACTGTCTGATTCATCTTTTTTTACATTTATTTCTCCAAACTTTTTCTTATAAGCAATGTGCTTGTCATTAGTAATTTTTAAATCTAGTTTATCCTTACTTTCCTTTAAACTATCCTCAAAAGTTACATAACTCCTTTTGTATCCTTTTGTATTAAAATTTGCTATATTATTGTTTATTACATTTTTTCTTTTTGCCGTAGCCTTTAGTGATTGTTTTATTAAATCGTAATTTTTCTGACTTTCCGACATATTTCCTATTTTCATCCCATTTCCTCCTAATTTATTTTCATAATTAACATATATTATATTGAATATTGTAGAAACAACTATATTTTTATACTTAAATGGTATTAAATAATAAAACGACTTGGATAGTTTAGTATTTTTATCCCATATAAGATATTTTTTCTTCAAATGCTAAGTATATTATATTACATTTTCTTCAATTATTAAACCATTTTAGACAAATTTTTAATGATAAATTAAATTTTTATTAAAATGACATTTTTTTTAGATATTTTTACAATTTTATTCTTTATATATATTAACTATTTTTTTAAAATAAAAAGACTATCATATTCTTATGATAATCTTTTTACTTTTATCTACTATTTAACTCCTTCCAATACCCTTAGAGCATCTTGTGGAAATTGATTGGACTGAACTAACATCGCTTGTCCTGCTTCTATTAAAATATTATCTCTAGCTAGATTCATCATTGCTTCAGCAATATCAGTATCCCTTATTTTGCTTTCAGTTCCAACTATAGTATCATGTATTTCATAAACTTCATTATATGTTCCTTCAAGCCTATTACACAATGCACCATATTTCCCTCTAATATCTGAAATTCTATCTACTGCACTATCGACAACTTCCAAATAATTTTCTATTGTATTACCATCTAATTTTTTTTCTTTTAATAAATTTAAATTTAGTTCCTCACTAGATAAATGATAAACTGGAATGTCTATAACTTCCCCAACATTAGCCCCAATAGCCATTTTTTCATAAGTTTTGCCTTTTTCTCTAGAACTTAAAATACTTTTTCCATTAAAATCCGAATGCTTTAAAGCATCATCAATACCATCAATCATTTGATTTATTTCGCTTTTAAGGGTTTGTCTATCATTTTCATTAGTAGCTCCACCAGCTTGAATTGAAAGTTCCCTTATTCTAATAATCATTGATTGAACTTCCTCTAATGCTCCATCTGCTGATTGAAGCATACTCATGCCATCTTGAGCATTTCTTTGAGCTATTTGAAGTCCTCTTATTTGAACTCTCATTTTTTCACTTAATACAAGACCATTAGGATTATCTTTTGCTGAATTTATCTTAAATCCAGATGAAATTCTATTCATATACATACTTTGACTATTCCATACTTTTTCTTGTTCGCGACATATAGTTAATGATGCCATATTATGATTTAATCTCATATAATCACTTCCTCTCTACTTAAACTATATTATCCTAAAAGTTTCATAGTATTATTTGTGTCTTGATTTGCATGACAAACCATTGCATTTGTATACTTAACTAAAACATCACTTTTAAATAAATTCATAGCTGCTGTTGCCATATCTATATCTTCTATTCTAGATAATGATGCTGTTGTACTACTGTTTGTATTTTTTCCATCATTTAAAGCTGTTTCAAGTCTACTCATATCACTTCCAATATCTACTCTTTGAGATACACATTTTAAAATAGCATCATCAATTGAAGTTATTGCCTTTGAGGCTGCATCTCTTGTAAGAACATCATCACTTTCTATACCTAAACTATTTAAAGTTAATTCATTTAAGTTTATTTCTTGATATATAAATGGTTCATATTTTATTTGTATTGAAAGTTTTTTATCTTTGTCAAACAACTTAATCTTATTGAACTCAGCATTTTCTGACACATATTTTATATTTTCTTTTATTTGATTGAATTCCTTTTGAGCCTTTTCTCTATCTTCATCTGAACGAGTATCCGTAGCATTTTCTATTGCCATTTCTCTCATTCTCTGTAAATCCTTTTGGATTCCTTCCATATGACCATCTACACATTGAAGTAAAGATAATCCTTCTTGAGTATTTCTTTCTCCTTGAGAAAGTCCTCTTACTTGTACTTTAAAACTTTCACAAATTCCAAGACCTGCTGCATCATCAGCTGCCTTATTTATTCTTTTTCCAGATGAAGCCATAGCATTACATCTTTCTGATCTTTTTATGTTTTTATTTAATTTACTAAATGTTCCTAAAACTAGAGCATTACTAATTAACATTTTTTCACCTCCTAATATATCTGTAATTTACACTAATACTTTCCAGTATATATTATCGTAACTTTTATTTAGAGGTTTATATTATAATTGTTCTATTTGTTTTTTTATATTCTATATACATTAAAACCCAGTAGTTATTTGCTACTGGGTTACCATTTACTTTAAATGTTAAATTATTATATATTCCTTTATATGATTAAATATAAATTTTAAATATTCATTAACTTTCTCTTTATATACTTCAACTTCATTTCTTCCGGTATTTTTATTTATCAATTCTAATGCATATCCATCAATCTTAAATCTTCCATCTATTTGACAATTTTCTTTAGCTTCAAAGAAGAACTTATGTTGAAAATCATTTATCACTGCTCTATATGGACTCCCTGGAAATATACTTTCTGTATACGTAAATTTACGTTCTTTTTCTCCACCAAAATACTTAGGAATATTTCCATCTTTTAAATCTACATCTTTTATCTCAGCAGCATTTAATATTATAGGAAATAAATCTAACCCTTGAACCATTTCATTACATTCCCCTTTGGGAATATTTTTTCCCTTAAACATCATAGCTACTTTAGTTCTTCCATCATCTAGAAACTTATCCTTAACAAAATATCCTTGGCCATGATCTGCTACTAAACTTATTATATATTCATCTTCTTTATAGTTTTCATTTATATAATTAAATAATATTCCTAAATATCTGTCTATTCTCTTCAGTTGTGCTTCGTATTTAATTATCTTTTTTTCATCATAAGTTTTTCTTACACTACTTTCATTAGTCTTATTAAAAATCCTACTATTAATTGCTTCCTGTGTTTGAACACTTATTCTACCTTCAAGTTCATCTGCTACATCGTGTAATTCATGAGAATATATCCATACAAAATTATTCTTTTCTTTAAAAGTATCTAAATGTTCTATAGTTTCACTTATTACTTCATCTGTAAACATTCCTCTTATAGTAGGTTGATATAAATATCTGTCTATTCCTTTAATGTATCCATTTGAAGGAGTACTTCTCCAATCCCCATCTATTTTAGCTGTAAAATAACCATTTTTTTGAATAATCTCACTATATAACTCTTTATTATAAAGAGAAAATGTACTATAGTCTGGATGATACACTTTATGATTAGTTGTATACATTCCGCTAAAAAAGCTAGCTAAACTTACATAAGTCCATTCTCCTGATACATGAGTATTATTGCAAATAGTTCCTTCCTTAAAAAAATTATATGCATTAGACATAACTTTATGAAATTCTTTTTTTTCTAAAAATTCTTGAGAAAGTCCATCAACAAAGATATTTAAAATTAATTTAGGCTTTTTATTATTAACATTAAACTCTATAGGTTTTCCTATTATAAATTCTCCTTCATCACAAAATATTCTTACATTTTCATTTTTATTAAATTTATAATAATAGTATCTATTAGGAAGCATAGTGTTTAATAAAAATTCCTTATTATCAACACTTACTTTTATTCTTGTATTTTGTTTTTTTATCATTATAGGTATAACGATTTTATTTTTAGTCTTTATCCTAAAATCTTTATACACATCACTTTTAAACATCTCAAATTTATAGATGTCACTAATTTTTTCATCATATTGCCCTAAAATTCCATCTCGTTCTGTAAAATAGTGATCATATATTCCTATGGAATACATACTATTATTTATAATTAAATTATTTTCTACATAATTAGAAGCATCCTTAGCTTGTGGAAATTGTTTTTGATAATTATTAAAAACCTTAATTTGTATATCTTTTATTTCTTTTAGTTTATCACCCGATATTTTATTTTGGTTAAGCATAAATTCAATTTCTTGCATTACTAAATCCATCTTTGTACTGTCTATACACATACATCTTATATAGTGCATAGTAGATTCTTGGTATTGTTCCATATACATATATACAATACCTAAATTGTAGTTTACATCAAAATTAAATTCAAATTTATTATATATATTTAAAAGTTTTTTTTCTGCTTTTTCTAAATTACCCTTATAAAAATCTATAATGGCAGATATATTTTCTACTTCTAAGTCAAAATCTATAATATTTTTATACTCATATATTAATTCATTGGCCATATCTAATTTTTGTTCTTCAACTAACTTCTTTATATTTTCTTTAATTTCTCTAGCTTTTTTTAATTGAATCATGGCAAATATTCTCCTTATAAATTGTTAGTTTTATGAATTATTTTTTATATAAAATTCAGCTTTTTTCAAATCATCAATACAATCTATCTCAAACCAATCATCACTATTTATTTTCTCTATGTATAAGTTCAATTTATCCATATTATTTATAATAATATTATCCCAATATTGATTTTTAAAATCTTCATTCTCTATAATTTCTTCCAATTTTTGTCTTATAATATTACAGTCTTTTTTATTCCAATATGATATACCTGATTGTATGTAATCAGTTCCTGGCCCTACTTGAATCTTTTTTATTCTATCATTATCATCAAAAGAAACTTTCCATTCACTCTTAAAATTTTCTTTTATTCCACAAAAATAAGTTGATCTTTTTAAATCATTTTTAAAATAATTTGTTACCATATAAACATCTGCTTCAATTATATAACAATCTTCTAGTAACTCCTTTACTAAATACATAGAATAAATATTATTATAAATATTATATTTGTCATTATATATTAATTTCACATTATACTTTTCCCTTAAATACTTAAATTTGTCTTTACAATACCCAACTACAATTATAATTTTTTTTATTCCCTTTTCTATTAAAAACTTAATTTGTCTTTCTATTATAGGTTCTCCATTGACTTTAACCAGTGATTTGGGAATATTATCAGTTAAAGGCCTCAATCTAGTTCCCATTCCTGCTGCTAAAATTATAGCCTTCATTTTTTAACACCTCTTTATATATTAATATTTACTCTTATATAATTATCTATATTTTTTCGAGCGCTTTCAAATTTTTTAACAGAAAAATCTTTCATTTTATATTCACCTTTAGCTAATTTATTAGATGCCCAAAGCGACCAAAATATATCTTGAATTATTTTATGTATATGTATTCTAAGAAGTTCTTTAGAGTTAGGATTCCTACCTAAATAATTATATAATAATAATTTTTCTTCTTTATGAGAAAAATTACACTCTAACATTACAGCAGCCAAATCCCATAAAGGATCATAATTTCCACTATATTCCCAATCTATAAGATATAACTCTTCATTTTCACCCTTAACAAAATTTTGAGGAAGAGGATCTATATGACATGGTACATAACTTATATTCATATTTTCTAATATATCTTTAAATGTTAAAAATAAATTTTTTATATCATAATAACCTTCATACATACCTACATTATAATTTATTAATTTACTTTCATATGCCTCTATAGTTTGAAATGGATCAAATGTAGTATGAAAACTTTTATTACTGCTATGCAATTTATTTAATTTATCAGCTATAAATTTTATATTTTCAATATTTTTTCCTGTTATTTCATCTAGTGTTTCTGCATCTTTTATAAATTTAGATATTTTAACTCCTGTTATTTCATCAAAATAAATGCACTTACTATCTAAACCCAATAGCTCAGCTATTTGAGAATTGTTTTTTTCATTTACTCTATCTATAAACTCTTTTGTATTTTCTCCAGGTATTCTAACAACTAATTCGTCATTATGTAATGTTATCTTATAGTTGTTATTAGTTAATCCCCCTAATTTATCTATAGATATTATATCTTCTACATTAATGTTTAGCCTAAATAAAATTTTTTGTAGTTGTTCATTAATTGTATTATCCACAATATATTCATTCCTTTTATTCAACATTATATTATGAATAACTTATCGTATATTAGTAATACAACTTTATGTTTTATAAGCACAATGTGAAAATTAAAAACTTAAGTTTTACTAATTACTTTTTTAGTATTTATCATAAAAATAGATCCTATTAATATCATTACACTACCTAATATAAAATTAAGTTTTATACATTTATGAAATAAAACCACTTGAAAAATAACCACCCACAAAACATATGTAACATTTAATGTGGTAGCCTTTGATGGTCCTATTAAATCTATGGATTTATACCATAGCAAATATGACATCAAACTTATACAAGATGTAATAAGTATTAAAGGATATATATTAAAGACTATTTTAATAACATTAATATTCTTAAAACATATAAAACCTATTATAAACATATGAACTATTATAGCTACAATTTCACGTACAGCCAAAGCTTCTATAGAACTTAATTCTAAAACTTTACTAACTTGAAAAGAATACAATATACTTTCCAATGCCCAGCATAAAATTGTAATTATAACAAGTAATATTCCAATTAGAATCATAAAATTAAAATTATATTTTATCTTACTATAACCAACAATGAATACTCCTAAAAAACTGAAAATAATTCCCCATTTATTTTTTAAATTAAGTTTCTCTTTAATAATTATAGAAGATAATATTGCAGTAATTATTGGATATATAGCAGATATATTAGCTGCTCCTTCAGGTGATATAAACTTTATACTTACTATATAAAGAGTCATACCAATGGGTCCACCTAGAATAGAGCCCAAAATTAAAATTTTAACCTTTCCATTTAAAATATACTTTATTATATGTTTGAATTTTTTAGTTCTCAACATTTCTATATTTAATAATATACATGAAAATAAATCTTTTAAAAAAGATATTATAAATGGTAATACCATTAATTCTTTAAAAGTAAATATACTACCACAATTCATTAGAACTATACCAACTATAATAGTATCCATAGCCCATGTTATACCTGAAATACCACCAAAACTAAAACCTAGTATATCTTTTTTATTCTTATTCATATTTTTAATCACTTTAAATTATTATATATTCTTTTATATGTTGGAATATAACATCTAGATATTTTTTTACCTTTTCCTTATATATATCTGTTTCATTTTGATTAGTATGCTTATTTATTAATTCTACTGTATATCCATCAATTTTAATTCTTCCATCTTTTTCACAATCTTCTTTAGTTTCAAAAAAGAATTTATGGTCTAAATCATTTATTGTAGCTCTATACGGACTTCCTGGAAATATGCTTTCTGTATATGTAAACTCACGTCCCTTTTTTCCACCAAAATACTTAGGAAGATTTCCATCTTTTAAATGCACATCGTTTATTTCAGCGGCATTTAGTATTATAGGAAATAAATCTAATCCTTGAATCATTTCACTACATTTCCCTATAGGAATATTTTTTCCCCTAAACATCATAGCAACCTTGGTTCTTCCATCATCTAAAAATTTATCTTTAATAAAATATCCTTGTCCATGATCTGCTACTAAACTTATTATATATTCATCTTCTTTATAATTTTCTTTTATATAATTAAATAATAACCCTAAATATCTATCTATTCTTTTAAGTTGAGTACCATACTTAAATATTTTCTTCTTATCATATATTTTTCTAACACTAGTTTCATTAGTTTTATCAAAAATTCGAGTTTCTATAGGATTATTAACTTGAACACTAATTCTATTTTCAAATTCATCAGCTATATCATGTAAATCCGGTAGGCATATCCACACAAAATTATTTTTTTCTTTAAATGCATCTAAATGTTCAATAGTTTCATTTATAACTTCATCGGTATGCATCCCCCTTAATGATGTTTGATAAATATATCTATCTATTCCCTTTACATATCCATTTGAAGGTGTACTTCTCCAATCTCCATCTATTTTTGCAGTATAATAACCATTTTTATTAAAAATTTCGCTATATAATTCTTTATTATATAGTGAAAATGTATTATAATCTGGGTGATATACTTTATGATTAGTTGTATACATACCTGTAAAAAAGCTAGCTAAGCTAACATAAGTCCAATCTCCACTAACATATGCATTTTCACATATTGTTCCTTTTTGAAAAAATTTATATGCATTTGGCATAACATTTTTCAAACCCTCATCTTCTATAAATTTTTCGGAAAGTCCATCTATAAAAATATTTAATACTAACTTAGGTATTTTAGTATTAAATTCAATATAAATTGGCTTTCCCAAAACAAATTTACCATTTTTAGAATGAATTTTTATATCTTCATTTTTATTAAATCTATAATAGTAGTATCTATTAGGTAAAATATTTTTAACTGAGTATTGTTTTTTATTAACTGTTATTTGTATTTTTATATCTTCACTTTTTATCATTATTGGAATAACTGTTGTTTTTGTAGTCTTTAAACTAAATTTATCATATACATTACTTTCAATTAACTCAAATTTGTACATACCACTAATTTTTTCATCATATTCTTTCAAAATTCCATCTCTCTCAGCAAAATAATAATCGTATATTCCTGTTGAATAATCTTTATTATTTATAGTTAAATTTTGCTCTATATAATTAGTTTTATTTATGCCCTTCGGAAAAACTTTCTGATAATTAGTGAAAATTTCAAACTGTTCATATTTTATCTTATTTAAATTTTCTGTTGTAATTTTTTTATTTTTAACCATAAATTCTAATTCTTTAATTCCTAAATTTGATTTATCTTTGTCAATGCACATAGATCTTATATAGTGTTTAGTGGCTTTCTCATATTCTTTCATATACATGTATACAATACCTAAATTGTAGTTTACATCAAAGTTAAATTCAAATTTATTGTATATATTTAAAAGTTTTTTTTCTGCTTTTTCTAAATTACCCTTATAAAAATCTACAATAGCAGATATATTTTCTACTTCTAAATCAAAATCTATAATGTTTTTATACTCATATATTAATTCATTAGCCATATCTAATTTTTGTTCTTCAACTAACTTCTTTATATTTTCTTTAATTTCTCTAGCTTTTTTTAATTCAATCATCACCAATATTCTCCTATTATAAACACTGTAATATTTTTTTAGCTCTTTCATATCTCATTAAAGAGTATTCACCTAATTGTTCTCCATGAACAATTTTAATATTAGACCAAATGCTCCATAAAAAATCTTGCATCCCTTTGTACAATTGCATTCTAAATATTATTTCATCACTAATACCTGTTTTATTAAAATATAAATTTAAAAAAGTTTCCTCTTCTTTTTTTAAAAATTCACATTCTAAACTATGAGCTGCTAAATCCCATACACAATCATTCATACCACTATATTCCCAATCAATTAAATTTAACTTTCCCTTATTAAATATAAAATTTTCAGGAACAGTATCATTATGACAAGGAACTAAATTAATACTTAAACTTTTTAATTTATCTTTAAAACTAAATATCTTCTTTTTTAAATATTCATAATCTTTAAAGAAATTTCCACTTTCTTTTCTTAATATATTCTCATATTTATTAATCATACAAAATGGATTAAATATGTTATTAAATTCAATATTTGAATTATGTAGTTTTTTCAATACTTTTATTACTTTTTCTATATTTGCAGTTTTTTTAGCACTTTTAGGATTAAGCATTTCACCTATTCCTAAAAAGGTACTTATTTTAATGCCACTTACATCATCTAAAAATAAAAAACTCTCATCAATATTTGCTTTATAAGCTAAATATGAATTAATTTTTTCATCTACTCTATTTATCATTTTTTTTGTATTATTTTGAGGTATTCTTACAACTAAACTTTCACTTTCAAAATCTAACTTATAATTAATATTTGTCATTCCCCCTATTTTTGTAACTTTCTTAATTTCTCCATATTTCATTTTCAGAAAATATGCTATAAGCTGATTATTATATAAAATTTTATTAATTTCATACATAGTTATCACCATTCTTTTCTTTATATTATATTTTTTATCGAATATTGTATAAATATCTTTAAATAAAAATAGCCCTAACTTTGAGCTAAGACTATTTTTTCAACTTTTTTTAGATCTTTTAAACTATCTATTTCAAAACAATCATCATTATTAATCTTGTATAAGTATACATCTATTTTATCTAAATTATCTTTTACAATATTATCCCAATATAAATTTGACCACATATTTTTCTTTAATGTTTCCTCTAATATATCATTTATTATTTTACCATCTTCAGTAGACCAATATGATACTCCTGATAGAATTACCTTCTGCTCATTATTGGCACTTTCTATATTTATATTTATAACTCTATTAAATTTATAATATATAACCCACTCATCATGAAAATTATTTCTATAAGCTCCAAAATAAATAGATTTATCTATATTAGATTTTATAAAGTTTTTATTTATATAAACATCTCCATCTAAAACATAAGAATCTTTTAAATATTCCCTAACTAAATACATAGTATATATGTTATTAAATTCATCATACTTTTTATTATGAATTAATTTAATGTTAATATAATCATATTTTTGTTGTATATAATTAAATTTTTCAGCCAAGTATCCTGTAACTATAATAATTTCTCGTATTCCCTTTTCTATTAAACATTCTATTTGTCTTTCTATAATTGGTTTTCCATTTACTTTCACTAGTGGCTTAGGTGTATTTTTTGTTAGTGGTCTAAGCCTTGTACCTTTCCCTGCTGCTAAAATAATAGCTCTCACGTCACATCACCCTATATTCTTTTTTATCTATTCTAATAGTTTCCTTGCTCATAAATACTACTTTATACAGCTTTATTTTTTTGAAATATGTTAAATATTTCTGATGCATTATTATAAAAAGTGGTCTATAGGATTTGTTCTTTTTCAAATATATCATGTAATAATTTTTAATCTTTAGTATATTAAATTTATTATTTTATTGAAATTATGCCAATAAATTCTGTATAATATATTACTAATATTTTAGTTTATTAAATTCCATTCCATTGGTGTTCCTTTTTTTATATCGCACGAAGCTTTTTTTCCTAATATATCTTTTATATATTTCGTTTTAACACCAAATCCTGGCCTTATACTTTTTATATTTTCTTTAGTAAATTCTTCTCCTTTTTTAATATTTTTAACTACAAATAAACTTCTAGAATGTTCTCTTGAATTTTTTTGCCTCTCTGTTAAATCATATGTAACAGTTCCAAGAGCTTTTTCTAAATCTCTTATTGCATCCACCATAGCTTTAAATTCTTCTGGTTCCATAGAAAATTTAGCATCTGCTCCTCCATCTTTTCGTCTTAATGTTAGATGTTTCTCTACTATTTTTGCCCCTAATGCTACTGCTCCAAGTGCAACAGTATGTCCCATTGTATGATCTGAAAGTCCTGCTACTACATTAAAAGTATCTATCATGTTTGGAATAGTGTTAAGATTTATGTCTTCAACTGGTGATGGATATGCTGAGGTACACTTAAGTAATACTACATTTTCATTACCCATTCTTTTGCATGCATCTAATGCGTCTTGAATATCTCCTATTCTTGCTATACCAGTTGATATTATTATTGGCTTTCCCTTTGAAGCTATATATTCTATAAGTGGTATATCATTTATTTCAAATGATGCTATTTTATAAGCAGGTACATTCATTTCTTCTAAAAAATCTACCGATGTATAATCAAAGGGAGATGAAAAAAATACAAGTCCTAATTCTTCTGCCACCTTTTTAAGCTTTGGTTGCCATTCCCAAGGTGTATATGCTGTTTGATATAACTTATGTAAAGTTGTACCATCCCAAATAGTACCTTGTTTTATTTGAAAATATTCATTATCACAATCTAATGTTATAGTATCAGGCGTAAATGTTTGAAGTTTTATAGCATCAGCCCCTGCCCATTTTGCCTTTTTTATAATCTCTACTGCTCTATTATAGTTTTGCATATGATTTGCAGACATTTCTGCAATTATAAACGTCTTTTGATTTTTTCCAATTTCTTTATTATCTATACTTAAACACTTGTTCATATTATTATTCTCCTATTAATTAATAATTTACTTCTTTATACATATGATTTATTAAACAAGCTAATTTTTCTACTCCATATTTATTAAAAATATTATAATTTTGAATCATTAATTTTCTATTTTTATATTCACATATTAAATTTAAATAATATAATAATTTTTCTTTATTTAACTCGTTATACCATCCTAAATTAAATATTATATTTCTTTGTTCCATTTTATAAGCTGTTAATTCTTGATTATCTGAAACTATTATTCCCAAAGTTGGGATGCCTAATATTGCTAACTCATATAATGTACTTCCACATGCTGATATAGCTACATCACATTTTTTCATTACGTTAATAATTTTTTCATTAATATGTAATTTTATATTTCTATGCCCCTTTTTTATTAATTCAATTAAACTTTGTATATTTTCTTTTTTAAAGGATGGTCCTATTATAATATGAAACTGAAATGGTAAATCTTTTATGTAATTGTATATACGGTTTGTAATTCCATTTGAGTCTGATCCTCCTACAGTAATCATAATATTTTTTACTTTTTTATTTATGTTTAAATTAAGAGAAGCATTTCTAAATTCTTCTCTTAACATAATATAGTCAGTTCCTAAAAATAGCTTGGTATCCTTATTTGTATTATACTTATAATTTTCACAACCTATATTTTGATTTATTATAAAATCTACATTAAAATTATATAAATTCAAATCATCTATATATCCTGTAAATTCAAACATTTTTTTTGTATTATTAAAATAATATTCATCTACATCATAACTATCAGTTATAAGACAATCTGCTTTTATAAATTTTAATTCATCCAAAATATTTGTTTCACTAATGGTCTTTATATTAAATCCAGACTTTTTTACTATTTCTATTCCCTTAGAATATTTTTCAGGTGATTCTTTACTTATCTTACATATATAAAAAACATCATTGGTTTTAGCAAGTTCTTTTGCTAAAACCAATGTTCTCATAATATGTCCTATTCCTATTTGATTTCCACCATCTGCTCTAACTGCAATTTTCATATTTCTAACACCACTTTTTATTTTGTCTACTTTATTGTTCTTCTATATATATCTTTTCATATTCTATATTATTTTTTACTAACTGCCATCTATCTTTTGTCATTCCCATTCTAACTACATCGTAATATTTACCATTTTTTAATATGTGTTGTTTTAAAATCCCTTCTATTTGTGATCCATATTTTTCATGTATTTTAACTACCTTTTCATTAAAGCTAAATACCTCAGTGCATAATTTATTTAAGTTAAGTTTAAAAAATATATAATCATATATGTTACATTCCAACATCTTTGCTATGCCTTTTCCTCTAAATGAAGTATCTCCTATATAATAGCCCCAATAACATTTTTTATTAATATAGTCTATATCATTTAAACACAATGCACCAATTTTTACATCTTTAAATTCAATAATCCAATACTTTACTTTATCATCATTCAATATTGAATGATACCATATTAACTGAGATTCCTCTGTTATTTGGGGATCAGTGTACATATATTTAGTTACTTCTTCACTCATTCTCCATTTAGCAACTAAATTTAAATCTTCTTTTAATATTTTTTTTAATTTCAAACTCATAGTATTAAATCTCCTCTTAAAATTTATACTTTTTTTTGTTCTATCATATTATTTATTTCTGTAAGTTCTTCATTATTATTTAATAAATCTATAATATCATATAATGTAAAATACTTATCTTTCTTGTATAAGTTAGAATAAATTTTTTTTATCAATTTTAAATCTTGTTTAGTATCTAATGTTAGTCTATATTTAGAATAATTAACATCACTTTTATAACATCCAATTGAAAATATATCAGGATTTTTCCAAAAATATGTGGTAACATGTTCTCTATATATTTGATCTTTTGTTTCTTTAAAAGCTTTTTCTAATAATTTAAAGCTAAAAACTTCTGTATCTAATCCTCTTGGGAAAGTCCTTTCATAAGTATTACTTACATAATCAAATTTATTGTTGAGATAATAATTTATAGTTTCTTCTGATACTTTACTATCTATTAATGGACAATCACTAGTAACTCTAACTATTATATCTGCATTATATTTTTTAGCTGCATAGTAATATCTTGAAAGAACATCATTCTCTGAACCTCTAAAATACTTTATATTTAACTTTAAAGCTTCGTTAACTATTAAATCATCCTGAGTTTTATCTGTAGTAGCAATAACTATTTCATCTATATTTTTAATTCTTTTTATTCTTTCAATGTCATGTTCTAAAACTGTTTTATCGCATATTTTTTTCAATATTTTCCCCGGTAATCTTGTAGATCCAGTTCTAGCTTGGATAATACATACTACTTTCATAAAAGCCTCCAATTTCTATAATTATTTATCATCTAAAAGAAGCTTACTCTATAAATCATGCAATTCTAATTTAATAATTTCATTTCTCAAATCATCAATAGATAACCACTCACTATTATTACCTGAATCATATTCAAATCCCTCTTTTATAGGATTTCCACCAGGTGTAAAATATCTCTGTGAACACCACCAATCAAAATGAGGATATATTATATAGTGTTTTTCATATTCATAAGTATTTCTAGAGTCATCTCGTGTTATCATAACTTCATGTAATTTTTCTCCTTCTCTTATACCAACTTCCTTTAACTTACAATCCTTTAACATTGCTTTAGCTAAATCAGTTATTTTAAAAGAAGGTATCTTAGATATGTACGTTTCTCCACCTCTAGATTCTTCTAAAGCTTTTAATACAAGTTCTACTCCTTGCTCTAAAGTAATCCAAAATCTCGTCATTCTAAAATCTGTTATAGGTAATTCTTGATTTCCATTTTCTATTAAAGATTGAAAAAAAGGAATTACAGAGCCTCTACTACCTGCAACATTTCCATATCTAACTACTGAAAATATAGTTCCCTCTTTACCTGAATACGCATTAGCAGCAATAAAAAGTTTATCTGAAACTAATTTTGTTCCTCCATATAAATTTATAGGATTAACAGCCTTATCAGTTGAAAGCGCTACTACCTTTTTTACGCCTTTATCTAATGCAGCATCTATTATATTCTGCGCTCCATGAATATTTGTTTTTATAGCTTCAAAGGGATTATACTCACAAGCAGGTACTTGTTTCATAGCCGCTGCATGAATTACATAATCTACTCCATTAAAAGCCCTATATAACCTATCTTTGTCTCGTATATCTCCTATAAAAAATCTAAGTTTATCAACTTTATCTGGATATTTTGATGTAAATTCTTTTTTCATTAAATCTTGTTTAAATTCATCTCTAGAATATATTATTATTTTTTGGGGATTATATTTATCTAATATCATTTTTGTAAACTTATTTCCAAAGGAACCTGTTCCACCGGTTACTAGTATGATTTTATTATTAAGCATTTTCTCCTCCTTATATGTCAACAAGTTCTATTAATTTTCCTTAAATTAATTTTAATAAATAACTTGTACAATTACTACTTTATTAGTTTGCAACTATATCTCTTATCTTTTTATGTATCTGTTCTATTATAGGGAGCACTTCATATTCAAATAAATCTCCAACTAATATATAATCTTCATTTTCTATAGCGTCTACTACTTCTTCTAATTTTTCATCAATTTGTGATATGTCAATATTTTCTTTTTGAATATCTCTCGTTAAATTAATAACATCAACCATCCACTTAATACCATCAGCTATAAGCGGAATTAAGGAACATCCTTTATTTTCATCTTCTTGTTGAAAAGCCTCTACTACTTGATGTATGCCCCCTTCTAAATTGTTTAAATATTCATTAGCTGTAATTAATGCTTCTATTTTTTTATTATTCATTTATACTTCCTCCGAACTTTTTCGTCATATTATAATATTCGATATATATATAAGTTTCTTTAAACAATAACAATATTTAAATTAAAATTAGACTATTGAATTAAATTCAATAGTCTAATTTTAAATTTATGTATCTTTCAAAATCTATATGTTCAGCCCCCTCAATAAAAGCTCCTTTACTACAATTTACAAACATTAATTTTTTATTATCATTTATTATATTTTCTATTTGCTTTTTATAATATAAATAAGCTTTGCTAGTATATAATTGTTTTCCATCATAACCTTTTACTATAGGTGTTTTATCATTAATAGTTATTACATCTTTTTTCATATACATTTTTTCATAAGTATATGAATGTGTTTTTTTATTAATATAAGCCAAATCTTGTCCTAAAAAAACAATTTCCTTTGCACCGCACTTTATAGCTATATTAATAGCAGCTACAGCTACAGTTTTTCCCGTTTCAATTACTAAATCATCTTCATTATTATCATTAAAAAAAATATATTTAGGACCATTATATTTATTTACAGCCCATCTTGATGCAGTAGATAAAAAACATAACGGTACATCATCTCTATTAAATCCCTTAAATTGATTCTCAACCACTTTTTGACCATCGATTATAGTTATTATATCAGGAATAACTCCTGAGTCATTTAGAGTCATCAAAGCAGATCCCACACTTATTATAATATAATCATCTCTATATTTTTTTAATTTATTAATACTATAATCTAGAGATGGACCTGCAGCTATAATAATATATGTTTTTTTTATATCTTTATAATATTTAATTAATTCTTTTATATTTTTATTATTACAATTTATATTATTTTTATAATTTTCCATAAGTAATTGTTTGTTCTTCTGTATAGATTTTCTATTCAAATCATATTCATTAATTAAATCATAGAGTTTAATATTTTCCTCTTTTATAGTCTCTAAACAAGGCTTATATATTATAATATCTTTTACTAATTTTAAATATTCTTGTAACTTTATATAAAATTTTTCATTTTTAGTAAAAATTTTTACGTTATTTCTTTTAAATAAGTCCAAACCCATTTCTCTACATATTCTAACAACTTCTTCATTCCATTCAAATACAATTATAGTAGTATTCTCATTAACTTTTGATAAAATATTATATATGTGATATCCTAATCCTAATCCATAAACAACTATTATTTTATTTGTTAATAATTCTTGATGTTTATTAATAAATACATCTGATTCTTTTACTGGATCATATTTACTATGTATATATTTATTATTAAATTTAAGTGTATAAAACCCTTTATTTCCCACCTCTAACTTCAGCATTTTTAATCTCCATATTTTTTATATTGTTTATACTTTGTTGAATTTTCATAATAGCGTATTCAACATTTTTTAATAAAGATTCATATAAAAACTTACTTTTTTCTATTATTTCCTTATCATTTTCTGCCTTATATTTAGACATAATTGTAAAAGATATTGGATATAATAATGTATATAATATTTCTAAACTTTTATAATTATTCTTTATATTATCATCTACATATTTTAACTTCTTTAAACTTTCATTAATCTTACAATTATCTTTTAAAGCTACATGTTTACTTAATTTATTTACTATATCAATTCCTGTTTGACATTGCTTTTTAATCACATTACTAGATTTAAAAGCTTCTGTTAAAATATTTAAAAATCTATTCTTTATATCTTCATTAAATCTATTATTAATATTTAATTCAACTTTAGAATTTAATTTGTACTTTTTAATAGCATCACTCAATGACATATTTATGGTTCCTTCTATATTTGCTCCTCCTTCTGTAGCATTTATAAAAGTAATTTTAGGATATTGCTTTATAATAAGTTCCATATCTCGTCTAAAAGAATCTAAAACTACATTTGTTCTAACAATATCTCCTTTTATGTCTTTTACGTATAAACTATTTTCATTTTTAGCTTTATTTTGTTCTTTACTCGTAAATTGATTTATAGCTATATCCGCGTGATATTTTTCATTAGTGTATGCAAAATCTTGTCCTATAAATATTATAGGATTGCACCCTATATATATTGAAAATGTAGTTAATATATGTGCAATTGATCCCCCCATTACTAAATTTATATCATTATTTTCAAAACATTTTTCTATAAAAGCACTTTTTGTAAAAAACACCTTCTCCGATTTATGATTTTTAACTACTTCTTCATTAGTTCCCTCATAAAACAATAGCGGTACTTTAGTATGTTCAATATATCCTTGAACTAAATCATAAGAGACTTTTGCTGCATCTATAACACCTAATAAATTAGGTACTATATTTTCTTTTGTCAAAGGTTTTAATGTTCTACCACCGCTTAAAATCAGCATATTATTTTTAACATTATGCAATTGCTTAATATTTTTCTCTAAAGATGGTCCTGCTGATACAATTATACTCGGAATATTTTCCATAGAATTTTTAAGATTATCCACTGTTGAAGATTTTATCATATACTCTAAATTAGAAATCATAGTATCAAACCATCTTCTAGAAAAATATATATTAGTATTTATATCTATAATTTTATCTATCAAACTAGTTTTAACAATATCAGTTATTTCACATAATTGGTTTTTAAAAATTTTATCATAATTATATAGACACTTAAAAACTATTCTTTTTACCTCATATTCTTGTAATAACCCTTTTAACATAAAAGTTGTTTTTACCTTATTATCAATAAATCTTACGTAAACATTATCACTTTCAGTAAATTTAATTATATTATTTTTATATGCATAACTTATTAATTCTTTTATAGGTTCTAAAATAATTATCTTACTTTCAGGATATTTATTTTTAAGGCATTTTAACTCTTCACCCCCACCTATTCCCAAAATCAAAAAAACACTATCTTCTTTTGCTATATTTCCTATATCATTTATAAACTTTTCCAAATAATTTTTCATATTATATTTGCTACCTATATATACTTGTCTTTCTTCATTAGACATTTTTAATATATTAAAATTATCCTTGCTTTTTTCTAATGAAAATTCTACTGACATGCTCATCACCTCTTTCTTTTATCGATTATATTTTTTTTATCTTAATAGGTATATGTATTATTTTAAGTTAAGTACATTTCCTAAAATAGCATATAATTTTTTTATATTTAAAATCCCCACTAATATAATTTAATAAACTAGTTTTTAACTAAATTGTAAATCTACTTTTATACAAAAAACTCCATCATCATAAGATGATGGAGTAAATTCTATTAACTAAATCAAATATTTAAATTATCAATTATCTTAATAATTGAAGTACACCTTGTGGTTGTTGATTAGCTTGAGCAAGCATAGCTTGAGCTGCTTGTTGAAGTATGTTCTTCTTAGAGAATTGCATCATTTCTTTTGCCATATCAACGTCTCTTATTCTTGATTCTGCTGCTTGTAAGTTTTCTGCTGCATTGTTATCAGAGTTTATTGTATGTTCTAATCTATTTTGGATTGATCCAAGTGTTGCTCTTTCATCTGATACTTTGTTTATTGCAGTATCTATAGCAGTCATTGCTACTTTTGCATTTGCACCTTTAGTTATGCTAACTTTAGCTGCATCAACATTTAAAGCAGTGGCTCTCATATCACCAATTTTAACATTTATAACTTGTTTTTCATTAGCTCCTACTTGGAAGTCTATGCTTGAAGCTGATCCTGTTAATAGGTTTTGTTTATTGAATTGAGTGTCTTTTCCAATTCTTGTGATTTCTGTTTGTAATTGTGAGAATTCTTTTTGTATCATTGCTCTATCTTCTGTTTTGTTTGTATCATTAGCAGCTTGTACTGATAATTCTCTCATTCTTTGAAGTATTGCGTGTGTTTCGTTTAAAGCTCCTTCAGCTGTTTGGATTAAAGAGATACCATCTTGAGCATTTCTTGATGCTTGATTTAATCCTCTTATTTGTCCTCTCATTTTTTCTGAAATTGAAAGTCCTGCAGCGTCATCTCCAGCTCTGTTTATTCTTAATCCTGAAGATAATTTTTCCATTGCTTTTCCAGCACCGTTAATGTTTTGTCCCATCATTCTGTGAGCATTCATTGCGTTCATATTGTGATTAATAATCATCTTGAAATTCCTCCTTGAACTTTAAGTATATTTTTAGTTTAAGGCTTCCTTGCCTTACCTTTTATATTATCGATATTTCATTTCTTCACTTTAATATTTTTAATAAAATTTAATAGATTTTTTTAATTATATATTTATTTCTATATAAATAAACTCCATCATCATAAGATGATGGAGTAAGTTACATTAACTAAATCACATATTTAAATTATCAATTATCTTAATAATTGAAGTACACCTTGTGGTTGTTGATTAGCTTGAGCAAGCATAGCTTGAGCTGCTTGTTGAAGTATGTTCTTCTTAGAGAATTGCATCATTTCTTTTGCCATATCAACGTCTCTTATTCTTGATTCTGCTGCTTGTAAATTTTCTGCTGCATTGTTATCAGAGTTTATTGTATGTTCTAATCTATTTTGGATTGATCCAAGTGTTGCTCTTTCATCTGATACTTTGTTTATTGCAGTATCTATAGCAGTCATTGCTACTTTTGCATTTGCACCTTTAGTTATGCTAACTTTAGCTGCATCAACATTTAAAGCAGTGGCTCTCATATCACCAATTTTAACATTTATAACTTGTTTTTCATTAGCTCCTACTTGGAAGTCTATGCTTGAAGCTGATCCTGTTAATAGGTTTTGTTTATTGAATTGAGTGTCTTTTCCAATTCTTGTGATTTCTGTTTGTAATTGTGAGAATTCTTTTTGTATCATTGCTCTATCTTCTGTTTTGTTTGTATCATTAGCAGCTTGTACTGATAATTCTCTCATTCTTTGAAGTATTGCGTGTGTTTCGTTTAAAGCTCCTTCAGCTGTTTGGATTAAAGAGATACCATCTTGAGCATTTCTTGATGCTTGATTTAATCCTCTGATTTGTCCTCTCATTTTTTCTGAAATTGAAAGTCCTGCAGCGTCATCTCCAGCTCTGTTTATTCTTAATCCTGAAGATAATTTTTCCATTGCTTTTCCAGCACCGTTAATGTTTTGTCCCATCATTCTGTGAGCATTCATTGCGTTCATATTGTGATTAATAATCATTATAAAATTCCTCCTTGAATTTTAAATATATTTTTTAGTTTAAGGCTTCCTTGCCTTACCTTTTATATTATCGGTATTATATTTATATACTTTATATTTTTTTTATATTTTTTAGAAATTATATAAATTTCTCTAAGGCTATATTTTTTCTAACATTAGCGTAACTTCTAGTAGCATTTTTATTTTTATTCATATTATTTATTTGAGATTTATAATAATCTTTTTTTGAATTTGATAGATTTTTTATTTCATCTTCTAAAACTTTTAAGTTTAATTTTTGCGATATTTCATTAAATTCTTCTAAAGTATATTTAAGATTACCTATTTCTTTTATAACCTCATCTTTTATACATAAAAATTCATCTAAATCATCTAACTTTTCTTGATTTAATGTATTTATAATATCAATATTTACTTGTTGATATTTTTTTAAAGCATTATACAATTCTTCATTCATTTACTATTTTCCACCCATCTGAGCTTGAAACCAACTTGATTGAGCATTCATTTTGTTCATTGCAACTTCAAGTTTTGTAAACATTTTGTAATATTGTTCTTGTTTTGTAATCATTGTTCTTTCAAGTTGTTTTATTTGCTTTTCTTGTTCAATAATCTTTTTACTTAAATCATTGTTTAGAAGCCATCTTGAATCTTTATATCCTGCTTTTTTTACTAAAATCCCATCTTGACCACCATGTCCTCCAACAAATTTATCAACAACATCTGTTATTCTATTAAGTATTCCTTGTGACTCTTTATTATCTCCTGATTTTGTGAATAGTTCATATACTTTATCACTTTTTTCTTCCAATGCCTTTGTTAACTTACTTTCATCTATTACAAGTTGTCCTCTTTTACTAGTTTCCTTAGATGTAGTTATTCCTACTTCACTTAAACTTATTCCAAAAGTTGCATGATCTGATTTTGAAGTATCTTTACTATATCCACCATAAAAAGCTTGTCTCATTTGGGATAACATTTGTTGCACATTCATATCATTTTTTATTATACCTTGTTTTGCTTTCTTTTCCCATTCCTTTACTTCTTCAGGTTTCATAGCTTTCTTTTGTTCTTCTGTTAATGGTTTATAACTATATATTTTCTTTTCATCTACTTTTGTATTTAATTTTTCTACTAGCTTATTATATTTTTCTACAAACTTCTTTATCTTATCTACACTTGAAGATACATCTTTTTTAACATTAATAGCTATTGAGCCATTATCATCTTTAGTGTTTATTATATTAGATGTTGTTGC
Organism: Clostridium novyi; assembly: GCF_003614235.1. The sequence continues at coordinate 2,093,173 of NZ_CP029458.1, forward strand.
TCCTGATATATCATATTCCATATTATCTATTACAAATTTATTTTTAGAAGTATATTTCGAATCAACTTTAATATACTCGCTTTGACCAGGTTCTTTTATATATACTTCTGCTGGATTTCCATCTATTTCTCTGTAATCTAAGCTATATTTTCCTTTTAAAGCCTTTGATATTTCTTTCATTGAAGTATCTTCTGAAATCTTCTTACCTGTTTCTTTTGATACTATACTTATTTTACCTGTAAGTTCGCTGAAATTTACTTCTACTGAATTTAATAATTCTGGTTTAATTTTTTTTATTTCTTCCTTAACATTAGCTACATCATCTTTGGTTCCTTTAAATTCAATAGTAGCAGCTCTTGCTATATCTTTAACTTTAATTTGATATCTTCCAGATTTAGCACCGGGCATAGATCTTGCACCTATAAGTCCTTCATTATCACTTTTAGCTTTAGTTGCAGCATAAGCATCACTTCTCATAAGATTAGTTTCTTTAGGAGCACTTATAAGTAAAAAATCATCTCTTAATTCTCTAGTATCTTTTATTATTCCTATATATTCTTCTTGTCTCCACTGATTATACTGCTTATCTCCATTAGCCTTATCTATTCTTTGTTGTTCCCTCATTATCATTTTTTTTACCATTGCATCTGTGTCCATACCTGTAGCAAGTCCAGTAATTCTATTGAAATTTCCTCCAACTGCACCTATGTCTGACATTTAAATATCTCCCCTTTTTTAACAAGAATACTTCTCAATTTCTGAATTCCTGTATTTATTAATTATCTTTGTCCTCTTGATAGTTTTTCAGCTTCATACCATGTATTTCTTATATCTTCTATTAATGGTACTACTTCATTCATAATTTCTACATCTTTTTTTATATTAGCATCTGCAAGTCTTTTTGTTATGAATTCATATATACCCATAAGTTGTTTTGACCATTCAGCACCACTGCTTATATCTAAAGATGCCATAAGCTCATAAAATATATCTTGAGTCCTTGTAAGACTCTCATGAGCCTTTTGAATTTTTTTATCTATTATAGCTTGTCTACCCATCTTGGCAAATTTAACAGCTCCATCGAGTAACATAAGTAATAGCTGCTCTTTTGAAGCATGATTTACACTGTTATTTTTGTATGTTTTATATGCATTACTAGCGTACATTTTCAAACCTCCCACTAGGTTATACTTTATTTATAATTTTTATCGTTATAGCATCATATAACTTTAATTAAAAATATTCCAAAATGAAGGCATACAGTAAAATATTACTGTATGCCTTGAACATTACAATTTTGTATCTAAAAATCTTCCTTGTATTAGAGTTTTAGATTCTTTATCTCTAAATGCATTAACTCTTATATTTTGAACTTTTATTGCATCAACTATAACTTTTTTCTTCTTTTGTTTTAGTGATTCTTTTTTAAAATTTTCACTATACTGTTTTTTATTTCTCTCTTTTTTGTCTTCATTAACCTTATTTGTTTCTTTATTTCCGTGAACTCTGCCTTCTTTTGTAGCATCGTTTACAAGCTGTTGAAGCTCATAATCAACTTTATTTAATCTATATTCCATAAAAGACACCGCCCCTATTTTTATTAGCAACTTGAATTTACACTTTTTTATCCATTATAACTCCTGCAAGTTTACATATTTCAGCTACCAAATCTAATATTTTTTTAGGTGGTATTTCTTTTATAATTTCTTTAGTTACATTGTCTACTATTTTAATTATGAATTGATTTTTAAAACCTTCATATGTTTCACATTCTATATGAGTTTCTTCTCCTTTAAGATAATTATTAATTTCATTTATAGCATCTTTTAGTTTATCTTCTCTTATAGAATTTTCTAAGTATTCAATATTATTATCATTTACTGATGGGTTTAATATGTTAGATTTTATATATGAACTTATTTGTTTTCTCTCACCAATTCCTCTAACCTCCACAAAACATCCCCCTATATTATTATAAATTACTTATTTTTTAATGTTTTTAAAATAGACATATCTATATCTATGGCATTTTTATTTTCCTGTTGTACTTGTGTATAAAGTTCTTTTCTTAAAATTGTAATTTCTTTTGGAGCCTCTATAGATATTTTTACAGCACCATTATCTATATCAACTATATTTATTTCTATGTCATCTCCAATTAAAATAGATTCACCTTTTTTTCTTTTTACAACTAGCATTAAATATCCTCCTTAAATAAGGGATGTTTAATTTCATACTTTCCATTATTTAATATTATTTGTTCCCCTAATTTTGTTTTTATATTTATAACTATAGGAGCACACAAATTTACTGTTATATTTTCTAATTTAGAATGTAAAGTAACCGTATTTAATACTAGTACATCTTTTTCTTTTTCTATTTTCAATCTATTAATAACATTATCATCAAGATTAATTTCATAATCATTTATTACACTAAAAGGTGATGTTACTATAAATCCAATTTCATTATTTTCTATGGAATGAAGTACACTAAAGACCTCATTATTTTCTATAGGAAAATTAATAAACTTCTTTAAATTATCAAACCCAGGAATCCCCTTTTTAAATTCTATTATATCATCTTTATTATACTCTATGATTCCATGACATTTAGTCTCCAGTTTCATCTTTTCACTTCCTCTTTCTATCTAAGGTAATCCATAAGGCTAGGTTGTATTATCTTGGCACTTGTTTGAAGAGATGCCATATATACAGTAAGCATTGTTGCATAATTTGTCATGTTTTCTGTATAGTTAACATCCTCATGTTTTGATAGTATCTTAGTCATATTAAATGTACCATCTTTATTCCTATCCTCAGCACCTTCTATTCTATTTTGCTTTGCACCAACTTCAGCACGAATTTTTAAAAGGTTACTTATTGTGTCACTAACCTTTGTAAGATCTTCTCCAATTAACTTATTTATTTCCTTTGGATCTTCAGAATCCAAATGAGTTGTTATATCCTTAAATAGATTCATTAAATTAATAGAATCTCCAGCTTCATTTTTAAACTCTAATACATCAGTGGCAGTTACATTGTAATCCATTGTAACACCTTGAGACACTTCTACTTTTAGTCTAGATGTTACTTGATTATATTCATCTTCTACTAAAGTTTTATCAAAAGGTTTTTTATCTACTGCTTCTATCTGTATAGGTTTTTTAGAGTTATCTATATTATATTGTCTTCCATCTTTTGAAATATAATTTAAACTAACATTTCCATCATCATTTTTACTTACATCCATAGGTTTTGTAGTACTTCTAGTGCCCCCAAATATATAATTTCCACTAAAATTGGTATTTAATATTTGTGACATTTCACCTATTTTTTCGTTTATTTCATCCTTTATTGCTCTTCTTTCAGATTTTGTATAACCACCATTTCCTGATGTTATTAAAAGTTCTCTAACCCTTTGAAGAACATTACCAGCTTGTCCAAGAGCAGTATCCGTTGTATCAAGCCAGTTTGAAACATCAGTTATATTCTTGCTATACTGCTTATTTGTATTTATATCTGTATGTAATTGCATAGAACGTGCAACTGCAAAAGGATCATCAGATGGCTTTCTGAATTTTTTACCTGATGTATTTTGTTGTTGGATTTTATTAACATTTTCTAAGTTAGCTCTCATATCTGCTAAAAAATTATTTGAAAGCATTTTATTTGTAACACGCATTTAACTATTCCTCCTTATGAATTATCTCTTAAGTCCATTAATAACTACATCTAAAAGTTGATCTGTAGTTGCAATTATTTTTGCATTGGCTTGATAAGCATGTTGATACTGAACTATATTTGCCATTTCTTCATTTAAGGAAACTCCTGATGTTGATTCACGTCTTTGACTAAAGTCTTTTAGAAGACTCCCTTGATTCTTAACTGTTCTTTTAGCTTGTTGTTCTTCAACACCTAATTTATCAACAGTATCTTTAAAATAGCTATCTATTTTCATACCATTAATATCGCCTTTTATTGTATCAAGTCCAAGTGTTATGTCTTTAGTTAACTTATTATTTTCTCCATTTTGTTGTATAAACTCTTTTCTTGTCATACCTTTTGTTATGTTTTGAATTTTTAACAACTTATCACGAAGTTGTGCTATTGCAAGAGCTCTTGCTCCATCTTGCTCTCCATCTTTAGTATTTTTTGATGCCAAACCAAACTTATCATCATTAATTCTAGTTTTTATTTGCATAACATCATCTACTATTTGTTTATTTATAGATATATTAGCTGCTGTTATTTCTATTTCTGAATTTAAAACTTTACCTAACTTATTAATACTTTTTTCTTTGAACAATACTTTTTTACCATCTACTATTTCATACTCTTTATCTGCTACTTCTCCATTAACAAAGAAAGGCATATAATCTGCTTTTTCTACATCCTTTCCATTGTTAGTAGGCTCTTGTACAACTAATGGAGTTTTTCCGTCACCTAAATCACTAACTCCACTATGCATTGTATTTACAGAAAAAGCAATACCCTTAGCAAGCTTATTCATCTGATCTATATAATCATCCACATCTTGTTGAACAGTCATGAACCCCTTAAGTTCACCTTTATATTCATCACCTTTTAAATCAAATAAAGCTAGTTTTTCAAAATCTACTGATTTTCCTTCTTCTATTGCAACTCCATTAATATTTACTGCAAGTCCATTTTTAGCGTCATCGTTTTTATTACTAGTAGACCAAATTATTCTTGATTCATCTAATCTTTTTAACTTTTCTTCTGATGTACCATTTGCATCAGATTTAATGTTTAATTTAAATGTACCTAATCTATCCTTATTTCCATTTTTTAGATAAGACACTTCATATACTAGACTTCCATCCTTATCTTTTATTGGCTTTCCATCCTTATCATTGCATTGATTTATACTCTTTATATAAGAAAACCTCATAACTTCATCTTTAGGATTTTTTCTAACTATAAGTGGATTTTCTTTTATCTTTGTCTTTATTGTCTTGCCATACTTATCTTTTGTTTCTATTTCTCTATCAAATTTTAGTTCTGATCCATCTGGAGCTTTTAAATACTTAGGTTTTAAATTTATAGATTCAAATTTATCTCTTTCAACTACTATATTAAATTTTTTACTTAATTCATCTAAAAGAAGATCTCTCTTGTCCATTAAATCGTTTGGTTCCATACCTGAAACTTTTACAGCCATTATTTGTTGATTTAACTTATCTACTCTATCTAAAGCATTATTTATATCAAAGGTAGCCTGCTTAATTGATTCTTGTGCATTTTCTTTTACTTTAGTTAGCTGACCATAATTATGATTTAATTCATTTGCAAGGGCAGATGCTTGGCTTGCAAGTACTGTTCTTGCATTAGATCCTTCAGGATGTTTTGCAACTTCTTGCCACGCATCGAAAAATTTACCTATAAGACTTGAAATTCCTGTATCTGATGGTTCATTAAAAATTCCTTCTATTTCACTTAAATATTTATCTCTTGCTTCATATTGTCCAAGAGTACTTGTTTCTCTTCTAACTTGGTAATCCATAAATGTATCTCTAACCCTTTGAATTTTAGATATTTCAACTCCTGTACCAATTTGTCCAGGACCAATCTGACAATTCATCGAAGGCATTCCAAATGGTCTTGTAGTTTCCATTATAGCCCTTTGTCTTGTATACCCTTCCGTATTACTATTGGCTATATTATGGGATGTTACATCTAAAGCACCTTGTTGGGCATATAATCCCCTTTTTCCTACATTAAGTGTTGCAAACAAACCTGACATTTTATCACCTCGTATAATTTTTATCTTTTCATTTTTCCGTATCCATTATATGTTTTAGCCTGTCTATCTGGATTTAAAAAAGCCAAAATTCTGTTATTTAAACTAATTCCTTGCTTTATTAATAGCTCGTTAGTATCTTTCTGTAGTCTTATTTCTTCTAATATTTTTCTTACTGATCTAAATGCATCTAATAAATCATCATTATCTAATTCATAAATCAATCTTCCTAATGTTTTATCTTCCAATAATCCATTTGTAAGATTGCGTCTCTTTAATTCTAAGTTAGCTACATTTTGATTTTCTTCTTGAATTTTTTCAACTACAGCTTCCATGCCAAACACATCATTCTTTATGATATGTTTGTGTTGTTCTTCTAGTATGTTAAGAAGTCTATTTAAAGCAACTTTTTGCTCCGTCATAACCTTAAATAGTTGCCTTTGAAACTCTACTTTATTCATATAAAATTTAACACACTCCTAACACTTATTTTTATTATTTTTGATTTTTCATGTTTTCTAACATCTTTTTAGCTATTAATTTTGAATCAACATTATATGTTCCCTTTGATATTTGATTTTTTATTTCTTCTATTCTTTTACTTGAAATAGAAGTAACTTCTTCATTATCAAACACACTTAGTTCCTTACCTAATGTAGATACTTCAAAAGTATCTTTTAAAGATACTTTTTCGCTTTTCTGCATTTTTTTATTATTAACTTCATAGATGCTAATTACCTTATTCATAGATGTACCTGTAATTTTCATATCTACACTCCTCATATCCCTTGTTTTGTCTTTTAATATTATCGAGTATACCCCTTTAAAGTTTACACTAATTACATAAAAACATAAACTTTATGTAAGCATTTTTAATGTTTAATAATAATTTTATTTATATTAAAAAATGCATATAATGTTTAATTAAAATTTTGTCAATTAAACACTATATGCACTAATTTTTTCTATTTTTTATCCTTGTAAAGATTTTACTCTTTCTTCACCACTTACTATATTTACAATTCTTACACCAAAGTTTTCATCTACAACAACTACTTCTCCGTAAGCAATTTTTTTGCCATTTACATATATTTCAACTGGTTCTTCTGCAAGTTTATCAAGTTCTATTAATGATCCTGTTCCTAAAGCTAAAATATCTTTTATAGATTTTTTCGTTTTTCCAAGCACTACTGATATTTCAAGGGGCACATCTAAAATAAGATCAATATTTTGAGGTGCTCCATTAATGTTTGATTCTTGAAGTGGTGCAAAACTAGCTTTTTGAATATTTACTTGTGGTTGTGATTTAGTATATGTTTCAACAGGTTTTGGTTCTACTTGTGAATTTGATGATGTTTCTTGATTTTGCATTTTATTTATTTGTTGAGTCTTATTTGAAGATTGTTCCACTGCTTCACCCTTTTCTTCTTGTCCCATCATTATGGATACAATTTTTTTAGCTGTTTTAATTGGAAATATTTGCATTATATTACTATCTACTAAATCTCCGATAGTAAGTTTAAACGATACTTTAATTATATCATCATTTTCTTTTATAGTTTCACATAATGGCATAGAAGTGTCTTTCCATATTTTATAAACCGGTGGGGATATATTCACTTCTCTTGAGAACATTGTAGCCATTGAAGTTGCTGCAGAACCTATCATTTGATTCATAGCCTCTGATACTGCACTTTCTTCTATTTCTGTAAGTTCTGATTTTTCTTCTATTCTACCGTCTCCACCCATCATAAGATTAGCAATTACAGCCGCATCTGGTATCTTCATTACAAGTAAGTTACCACCTACTATACCACTAGTGTATTTTACTTCTAATGCTATATTAGGAACTTCAAAAGTATTTCTTAACTTTTCTAATGTTGTAGAACTTACTTGTGGGGTTGTTATATTAACTACATTACCAATTATAGTAGATAAGGCTGTTGATGCTGACCCCATAGATATATTCCCTATTTCACCTAATAAATCCATTTCTATATCTGTAATTTTATCTTCTGAAGATTCCTGTGCATTTTCTACATCTTTTACGTTTTCTTCTGTACTTTCATCAGAATTTTCTTGAACATCATTATTTTCATCACCATTTAAAAGTGAATCTATTTCATCTTGTGAAAGGAATCCGTTATCACTATTCATAGTTTTCCACATCCTTGTCAATAATATCTAGTATTTGAACGCCTCTATTTTTTCCTATAATTCCTGGTTTTCCTAATAGATAAGGCTTATCTCCAACCATCATTTTTACAGGACTTGAAGTTAAATTGTCTAATGTTACTACATCTCCAACTGAAAGCGTTAAAAACTCACCTACAGTTAATTTTGTGCTACCAAGCACAGCTCTCATAGGTAATTCTACTATGTTCATTCTTTTTCTTAACTTTTCCTTAGATTGTTCCAATGTATCTGTATCATTTTCTCTAAACCAATATTGAACTACAAGTTTATCTAGAACTTTTTCTATGCTAAGGTAAGGAATACATATATTTATGAATGTACTATTTCCACCCATTTCAACAGAAAAAGTAATTAATGCCACCGGCTCATTAGGAGCTAATGTTTGATTTAATGCTGGGTTTGTTTCAAGTCCTTCTATTTCTGGTTCAACTTGTATAACATCTTCCCAAGCAAGTTTAAGATTAGCAATTAACCCTTTATTTATTTGCTTTATAATGTTTTTATCTATATCAGTAAATTCTCTAGTTTTATATTGACCAACACCCGGTCCTCCAAGTAATACATCTATAACTTTATATGCAAATTGTGGATTTGTTTCAAATAATATAGATCCACTTAAAGGTGGCATTTTAAATATAGTTAATATTGTTGGATTAGGTACTGAATGAATAAACTCTTCATAAGTTATCTGCTGAACTGTTTCTATCTTTATTTTAACATTGGTTCTAACCTGTGCTGTTAAATAATTTGAGATAATTCTAGCAAAATTGTCATGAATAAGTTCCAATGTTCTTATATGATCTTTTGAAAATTTCTGAGGACTTCTAAAGTCATATGGTTTTATCTTTTGCTTTTCTTCTTCTTTTTCCAGCTCATCAGGATTTAATTCACCAGAGTTCAAAGCAGATAAAAGGGTATCTATTTCACCTTGTGTTAGAACGTCTGCCATGATTGTCCCTCATTTCTATACTAATTTGCGAATAATTTATCTATATCTATTAGAGTTACTACTCTAGTTTTAAAGTTAATTATTCCTTTTATATAAGCTTTATTAGAATCGTCAACTTTTTCTAATATATCCTCTTCTATTTCTAATACTTCATCAACTTGATCTACAGTTATTCCTATTTGCTCATCTTCCATTTTTAGGATGATTATATTCCCATGTTCTTGATCATCTTTTTTAGAAATATTAAGTAATAAGTTTATATCCAAGAGGGAAATTACATTCCCTCTTAAGTTTATTAATCCTTTTATATGATTCGGCGCATTAGGAACTTTAGTTATCTCCATCATATCATTTATACCTTGAACTTTTCCAGTTTCAACTGCAATTTGTTCATCTCCAAGTTTAAATATGACAACTTGCATTTCTATTCCTCCTATTAGCCCATAAACTTTAATTTATATTTAGCCTATAGCTTTTTTTACAGCTTCTAATACTCTATCGGCTTGAAATGGCTTTACTATGAAATCTTTAGCTCCTGATTTTATAGCATCCATTACCATTGTTTGTTGTCCCATTGCACTACACATTATTATTTTTGCACAAGGGTCAAAAGCTTTTATTTCTTTAACAGCTTCTATACCATCCATATCTGGCATTGTTATATCCATTGTAACTACATCGGGCTTTTCAGATTTATAAAGTTCTACAGCTTTTATACCATTACTAGCTTCACCTACAATTTCATATCCATTTTTCTCCAATATATCTTTTATCATCATTCTCATAAAAGCGGCATCATCAACAATTAATACTTTAGACATATGTTTATAACCTCCATTACTTTACTCCTAGTGTATTTAATATTTTTTCCAATGAACCTGGCATTGGAATGTAATAAAAATGACCATTTTCGCCTTCTTTTGCATCTTGTAAAAATTTAGTTTCTAAATCAAGTACCTGCTCATCAAATTGACCTGATTCAATAAACGTTGTGGACAAAATAGCCCCTAACATATCACAACATACTGCAGGTACCGAAGGAGTTATTAATAAATTAGTAAATTTTGATATAGCATTCATATAAGAAGAAGCTATTATATTACCAATTTCACAAAGAACAGATTGTCCCATATCTGTTAATTGGTCGGATTCTTCTCCAGTAAGAGATTTTATTATTTTAAATGCGATTTCTTTTTCAATAATAAAAAGTATATTTCCCGGAGTATCCCCAAGTATTCTAACAATAATACCTATAACAATCTTTTCCGTTTCATTTGATGAAAACACTTCATCAAACGGTAATATATTTATAGCTGGTACTGTCATTTCAACTTTTCTTGACAAAAATTGAGATAATGCTGTTGTAGCATTGCCAGCGCCAATATTTCCAACCTCTTTCAATGCATCTAATTGTACAGGTGTCATATCAAGGTAACTCACAAAACCCCTCCTTATATTAAGGCCGCAACATCCAATATTAAAGTAACTAGTCCATCTCCATAAATAGTTGCACCTATATATTCTTTAAGTCCTTTTAATGTCTTACCTAAAGGTTTTATTACCGTATCCTGCTGACCTAATAATCCATCTACCAAAAGACCCACTGTCTTTTCTCCTACTTTTACAATTACAATATATTGTTTTCCTGAATCTAGTTTTTCAAGACCTAATTTTTCATAAACTCTTACAAGTGGAATTACATTATCATTATATACTATAACTTCCTTGTTGTCAGTTTTCATTACATTATTTTCCTCAAAATCTATAACTCTATCTATATATCCTAGTGATATAGCCATAGTTTCTTGTCCAATTTTAACTAATAATGCTTGTATTATTTGAAGCGTTAAAGGTAATGTAATAGTAAATATAGAACCTTTTCCATCTTCTGATATAACATCTACTAATCCCCCAAGAGAACTTATCTTTGTTTTAACGACATCCATTCCGACGCCTCTACCTGATATATCTGTAACTACTTCATTTGTGCTAAATCCTTGGGCAAAAATTAGATTTTTAATATCAGATTCATTCATACCATCGGTATTTATACCTACTTTATTAGCTTTAGCACGAACTTTTTCAACATCTATTCCAGCACCATCATCTTGTACTTTAATTATAGCTTTAGTTCCTTCTTGATAAGCAATAAGTCTAATTGTACCCGTTGGATTTTTTCCAGCTTTAATTCTTTCTTCTCGACTTTCAATACCATGATCCGCTGCATTTCTTATTAAGTGAATTAAAGGCTCACCTATTTCATCTATAACAGTTCTATCAAGCTCTGTATCTTGACCTTTAATCATAAACTCTATATCTTTATTAAGTTCTACAGATAAATCTCTTACCATTCTTGGAAATCTATTAAATACAGTTTCAAGTGGTAACATTCTTATTTTCATAACAAGATCTTGAAGATCTGAAGTCGTTCTTGCAACCTGTTCTAGAGTTTCATTTAATTCTGCCAATTTATAATTAGAGCTAATTTGTTCTAATCTAGTTCTATGAATAACAAGTTCTGATACCATATTCATAAATTTATCTAATCTTTCTAAATCAACTCTTACAGATTGATGCATTTTTTTATGTTTTTTAGACTCACTTTTTTTAGCTGGTTGTTTAGCTACTTCTTGCTTTTGAACTTTTGGTATTTCCTCTTCTTCTTTAACCTTCACCTCGTCTTTAATATCTTTTTCTATTTCCTCTTTTTTTAAATTCACATTTACATTATCGACTATAACTTTATCAACTTCAGATATATCCATCAAAATATCATAAATTTCTTCATTATTTTTTGTAGTTAGATAAATCATTTCTATTTCAAAATCGAAATTTTCACTTTCAAGATCATCTGCTGATGGCATGCATTTTATTATTTCTCCACATTCTTCTAAGCTTTTAAATATTAAAAATGCTCTTGCTGACTTCAAAAGAGTATTTTCATCTAAAACAACTTTTATATAAAACGCATTAAAGCCCTTATCTACAGCTTGTTTTACTACATTTATATCATATTCATTTATTTGATTTTTAAATTGGCTTTGTTCTGAATTCACACTATCACTTAAAATATTTTCGTTTTGTATTTCTTTTTCTTCTACTAATTCCTCAGAACCATTTGCTATAGATTGTAATTTTTCAATTATATGATCTACTTCTACTGTTTCATCAATACCTTCTGAAATATTATTTACCATCTGCTCTAAAGTATCCAAGCATTTGAAGAGTACAGTTACAACTTGTTGGGTTACTCTTAAATTTCCATCTCTAAATTGGGATAAAACATCTTCCATTTTATGTGTAAGTTCTGCCATTTCATTAAATCCCATAGTAGCAGCCATGCCTTTAATGGTATGAGCCACTCTAAATATTTCATTTAATTTATCTATATTATCTGGCTCTTGTTCTAGCTCCAATAATGATTCATTTAAAGTTTGAAGATTATCAATAGATTCTTCAAGAAACATTGATAAATATTGTGATGTATCCATATTTTTCCTCCCTATAGTTTCTTATATATAAATGTAGAAGCCTTTTCAAAGCCATATTCTTTATAGTTATATATACTTTCCGTAGCACCTACAAATAATAAACCACCTTTTTTTAAGGAAGCACTAAACTTTTTGTAAATAGCATCTTTTACGTCCTGATTAAAATAAATTACTACATTTCTACAAACTATCAAATCAAAGTTTCTTTCATAACTATCTAAGATTAAATCATGTTTTTTGAATGTAACCATATTTTTTATTTTGGGACTTATAAGGTACTTATCATCAACTTTAGTAAAATACTTTCTTATATACTCATCTTTTACATTTTTAATTTCACTATTTACATATTCTCCTTTTTTAGCCCTTTCTAAAATTTTAGAATCTAAATCAGTAGCTAAAATTTTATGATTACCTTTTATAATTAAATTATCTAATATCATAGAAATAGAATAAGGTTCAGCTCCTATTGAACATGCAGCACTCCATATTTTTAAATTTTTTTCTTTTTTAATTAAATAATTTTCTATCTTGTCCTTTAAGTCATCAAATATTTCTGGATTTCTAAAAAATTCTGTTACGTTTATAGTTATAAAATCTAAAAATTTCTGTCTTTGAAACTTATCTTTTTTTAAAAGTTCTACGTAATCTTCTACAGTTTTTATTCCAACTCTAGACATTAAACTTAAAATTCTTCTATGTAATTGATTAGATTTATAAGCTGAAAGATCTATTTTAAATTCTCTAAAAACCCATTTTTCAAAATCCTTTAAATCCATATTTACCTCTCCATGCCTATTGTATTTTTAATTATAGCTTCTGCAATTTCATCAATAGAAAGCACTTCATCAACTTTACCTGTTTCAAAAGCTGCTTTAGGCATACCATATATTGTAGAAGTAGATTTATCTTGTGAAATAGTTATACCTCCATTATCTTTTATAAATATTGTCCCCTCTGCCCCATCTTTACCCATTCCTGTTAAAACTACACTTAGAATATTAGGACCGTACAATTTTGATGCTGAAATAAATAATTTATCTACAGCTGGTCTAACTCCCCATATAGGTGGATCTGATATTAAATGTATCTTTTTATCTAAGCCCACCTCCATATGAAGACCTCCTTTTGCTATATAAACTACATTGTTTTGTATTATCTCTTCATCTGTAGCTTCAACAACTTTTATTTTACTATTAAGATCAAGTCTTTCAGCAAAAGCTTTTGTAAATCCAAATGGCATATGTTGAACTACAAAAATAGGTATATTTAGTCTTTTCGGAAGTTCCGTTATAATTTTATACAAGTCTTTAGGTCCTCCAGTTGATGCTCCTATCACAACAGCTTCTACTTTAGATAACCTTATACTTTTTTTCATATTTGATATGTTAGTAATTAAATCTTTTTTACTATTATTATTTGCATTTAAAGTTCTTACACTTTTTAATCTATCTTTAGCTTTACAAGCGCTATGATTTCTAGCTAATCTGATTTTTTTAACAAGTTCCTCACCAACCTTTTCAATATCTAATGATATTGCACCTGATGGTTTTGGAATAAAGTCAAAAGCACCCTTTTGCAAACACTCCATAGTTAAAGCTGTTCCAGTTTTTGACACACTACTTAACATTATTGATGGTATATTTAACTTTTCTCTTTGCATTGCCTTTAAAGTTTCTATACCATCCATTTTAGGCATTTCTATATCTAATGTTATTACATCTGGAGATTCTTTTTGAAGCTTATTCATTAAATCTTGTCCATTTCTAGCAGTAGATATAACTTCCATGTCATCTTGTGAATTGATAATGTCGGAGATGATTTTTCTCATTAAAGCTGAATCATCTACAACTATAACTTTTATTTTTTTCAAAATATTATCACTCCATTTATATCTCTCTTATTCCCATTCCTACAGTTCTTATTTCAACAACTCCATCTTCAGTATTAAAAACCATAGTCCTTCCCTTATTTCCGCCAGTGTCTTCACTTACAATAGGTATACCTAATTTCCTTAAAACTTTTTTAACTGATTCGCTATTTCTGTTTCCTATATCAATAATCATACTTTTATCTGAAAAATCAAACATAGATGCACCACCAGCAATCTTTGCTTTTAAATGTCTTTTTATTGCTCCTTTTTTCTCCATTTTTGAAAGTAATATTGGAATTGCCAAGTCTGCAAACTTCATTGGGTTAGTTATATTTGAAAATTGAGTACTATCTGGTAACATAATATGAGCAAGTCCCCCTATTTTTTTAATAGGATCATATATGGCTATTCCAATACAAGAACCTAATCCTACAGTTATAATCTTCTGCGGAGGCATTGCAATATTTAAATCTCCAATACCTATTCTTACCTCATCCTTACTCATCACAACCCCCTAACCAAGAATTCCCTCTTTTTCTTTGTCAGTTAATATTTTTGTAAGGTTTAAGAAAATTATTATTTTCTTCTCTAATTTTATTAATCCTTTTATATATCTTTTAGAAATTCCTGATACTATTTCAGGTGGTTCTTCTATATTTTTCATGTTAACATCTGAAACTTCAGAAACAACATCTACAATTATTCCTATTTTGTTATCCCCTTCTTTTACAACTATTATTTTTGCATCTTTTTTATCTTTAATATCATTTATATTAAACTTCTTTGCTATACTGATTATTGGCAAAACATTCCCTTGATAATTTATTACTCCTTCTATATATTTTGGAGAATCTGGAAGATTTGTTGGAATTTCGTATCCTAATATTCTTTCTACTTCCATAATATCTGTTGCATAGTATTGATCATTTATGCTGAAAATTAATATTTTCATTTCCCTGTTCTCCATTAATTTTTCCTCCTATAATACAAACTTATCTACAACTAATTCACCATCATCTGCTAAATAAGCATGAATTCCCTTACTAGGAATTTCTAATGTATATTCTTTTTCTCCCACTATAAATCTTGTATTCTGGTAAGCAACATCAACCCATATATGTCCTTTACTTTCCACAATAAGTTTAGTTGATACTCCTCCTTCACTTCCTACTTCTTTACATCTTATCTCTTTTTTAGCCTTTATTACCCCACCTCTAGCTAAACTGCCAGATGATATAAACTCTACACTTCCATGAGAAATTATCTCTGAAACATACTCTCCTTTTCCTGTAACCACTACATTACCAGAACATTCTAAAACAGAATCTTGGCAATAACTTATATTCATAGTTACCGGTACAGATAATGTAACCTCAATAGCTAAAATAGCTCTTTTTACTTTTATTACAACTAAATTCAATTCATTAACTTCTTTAATATTAAGCGGTTGAACACCCATTAAATTTTTATTAATACAATCACTTACAATCTTTTCTTCTTCCATCTTACCTTGTACTAGTAATTCATTAAACTCACTGCATAAATTATTTATATACTTAAACTTGTTTTCCATTAATACCTTGATTATTTCTCCATCTTTAACCTTTTTCCCTAAAACATTAAATTTTTTTATATGATCTACAGTGCTAATTAATTGTAAAAGCCCACTATTTAATTTTTTTAAAATCTTTAATTTGTTACGCTTTAAGATCTCTTCTCCACCTGCATGGAGATTTGAATTAATTACATTTCCACGAACTATCATATCTCTTTTAGAATATAATTTTGCATGTTCAATATTTTTATTTACTATTAAGTTTTGACCACATTCAACTATCATACCTTCTTTTACACTTCCAAAAACAACTACATCTCCAACAAAATCTATGTTTCCAGTTGTTATATCTACATCTTTTTTAACATTATGAACGGCATGAACAGCAATTACTCCGCCTTTAAAAGTAGGTTTACCTTCTATCGTTGAAACTATTATATTATCATCCTTAAACTTGCATCCTTGTCCTAATTTTATGTTTACTTTTTTTCTCTTACAACATTTTTTTATACAACCTTTAACGTCAATACCGTTTTTTCCATCAATACCTGGTTCTATTACTGCCAAAACCTCTCCTATTTTTACTTCTTTAACACGACCTATACTTTTATAGTCAATGTTACCATTTTTGTCTTCTTTAAAAGCCTTTTCATTGTCCACATCAAATTTTATATTAATTTTATCATCTATACTTTGTATAGGCTTTCTGCCTTTAGCAATCAAAATATCTTGTGAATTTTCCATTTTTACTAATTTGTATAAATTTTCTTCAATAACTCCTACTTTAATTCCTTTTGATAATAAAATTTTTTTTATTTCATCAATAGTATATGGATTCGGATATTTTTGTTCCTTTAACTCAGTTTCAACTTTTAAGTATTTTTGTTCCATTGTGTCTTTTAGCTTATATATATTTTGAGGCATATACTCAATACTTGCATAAGCTTCCATTGAATCATGAGATTTATTTATACTTATCATTCTTTCAGCAACATTTTCTTCAAATATAATTTCTATAGAATTCTCTTCATAAACATTTTGTTCTGATGTTACTTCAATACCATCTATTAAAATACTTACTTTATCATTAGTTCGTATTTTAGCTGGTTTTCCACCTTTTTTAGGATTTTTAACTATTATTTTTCCATTTTCAACTTTTATAGTTCCATCTATATTTTTGTCATCAATACTTAATTTTGCTATTTCCTTTTCCTTAACTTCATTAATACTTATTTCTTTATTATTTTCAATATTATCTGGTATCTTTACAGAAACAGTAACTTTTTTTATAAAAATACCCTGTTTCTCTTCTATTACTTTGTATTGTAAATTATTTTTACTTACATTTAATTTAGATGAAGCTAAATCCAAACACTCTTTTAAAGTTCTCGCTGTAAATATATTTTTACTCAAAGAATCCACTCCCTAAATTTATTATGATAAGAAAAGTATACCATATATTTATTAACTATTTTAGATATTTTATCGTATTTTTTTATATATTCTTTACAACCTAGCTAAACTTAGGAAAATATTATTTATTTTGTAACTATAAAAAGAGCAGATATTAAAATCCACTCTTTTTATACTTATATTTATATTATTACTATTTAAATTTTATAGTAGCTACATTATCTCCTTGTGCTTTTCTACCATAATTCACACTTATTTTTTCAACTATATCCATATTAGTTATAACTATTGGTGTTACAGAAGATTTAGCTTTACTTTCTATAGTCTTTTTATCAAAAGTAATCATTAAATCACCTTTTTTTACTTTATCTCCTTGAGATATATGTGTTGTAAATCCTTCTCCATTTAAATTTACAGTATCTATACCTATATGAACTAATAGTTCTAAGCCATTATCACCCTTTATTGCTATAGCATGTTTAGTAGGGAATAAGACAGCTATCTCGCCATCTATAGGAGATATAACTTTACCTTCTTTAGGTTTTATTGCAAATCCATCACCTAATGCCTTTCCTGAAAATACTTCATCTGGAACTTCCGTTATATTAATTATTTCTCCTTCTATTGGATTAATAATATCAACATTTTTAATAAACTCTTTTTTATAATTTTCTTTAGCATCTTCTTTGCTTTCGGCCTCTTCTAATATTATTGTATCTTCTCCATTTTCTATTATAGATTTTATTCCATCCTTTATTTTCTCAGCTTCAGTTCCAAATATAACTTGAACATTGTTTCCTGCTTCCAAAACCCCTGCTGCTCCAAGTGCTTTTAGTTCATTTTTATTAACTTTAGAAGGTTCGTTTAGAGTTAATCTTAATCTAGTTATACAGGCATCCAAAATTTCTATATTTTCTTTTCCTCCTATTGCCATTAAAATTCGTTTTGCTTTTTCAAGTCCTTTTACTTCTTTAATACTAGGATCAAAATACTCTGAATCAATATCTTCTCTTCCAGGTGTTTTTATATCCATAGTTTTAATAACAAAGTAAAATACTACAAAATATAATGCGAAAAATGCTATACCAACTAACCATATGAGCCAAGGTCTTCCTGCAAATTTAAGTCCTAATATATAATCTATAAAGGATGCTGAAAAAGTATATCCAAGTCTTATTTTTAAAATACTAGTAACTATACCTGATAAAAATGCTGCAAGTACATGAAATATAAATAAAATAGGAGCTACAAATATAAATGTAAATTCAATAGGTTCTGTAATTCCTGTTAAAAAAGCAACAAAAGCCGATGATATCATAATACCCGATACTTTTTTTCTATTTTCACTTTTAGCAGCTGCTATTATAGCAAGTGCAGCTCCAGGAAGTCCAAACATTAAAATAGGGAATTCCGATGCCATGAAAAATCCTGCTGTAGGATCTCCATGAAAATATCTAGCTGTATCTCCAAAATATTTAACTCCATTTGCTGTATATTCTCCAAATTGATATAAAAATGGAGGATAATATATGTGATGAAGCCCTAATGGTATTAACAGCCTTTTTCCTCCTGCATAAAAAGCTGGTCCTAGTATTGATGTACTAGCCCATCTAGCAAATATATTTATTATATTTTGTATAGGTTGCCAAATAGCCCCTCCTATTACTGCAAATATTAAAGATGCAAAAGAAGTTACAATGGGAACAAATCTTTTACCTCCAAAAAAACCCAAAACTTGAGGAAGTTTTATATTATTATATTTATTATATAATATTGCAGCAATAAGTCCGATTATAATTCCTCCAAATACTCCCATGTTTATTGAAATATTATATCTTTGACCTGTTGCTAATAATACAGCTTGCAATATTAATTGTCCGATAACTGCTGCCAAAGCCGCTACAGCTTCTCCCCCAGAAAACCCTATAGCTACTCCTACTGCAAATATAAGTGGTAAATTTTCAAAAATAGCATCTCCTGCAATAGATAAGTTTTGAAATACAGCTCCGTATTTTCCTAAAAGGTCATTTTGACCTATTCTTAATAATATGCCTGCTGCCGGTAATACCGACACTGGTAGCATCAAAGATTTTCCTATCTTCTGTAATGTACTAAAAACTTTTCCTTTACTATTTTCCTTATTCACAAAATTCCTCCTTTCTTTTATGATAAATAAACTTAATTTAAATAATATTCTATGCTAGTTTTCCCAATAAAAAAAAATAAAAACATGAGATTTACTCATGCTCTTATTTTTAATTTTTATTTATTATTTATATAGAATGTTTTGTTATCTCCAAACCACTCATTAATATTAGCTTGATACTTAACATCTGAATTTATAATTACTTTTACATATTCAGGTTTCCAATCATCTTGAACTCCAGCGCCTCTTTCTTTTCTTATCCATGTTTTAGCTATATCTTGAAGTGTTAATTTATTATCTTTTAAATTAATTCTATAACTATCTTCTTGATTTTTTTCAAAATCATTACCTGGATTATCAAGAGTCCATTCATACTTCTTTCCATCTTTTGCTTCAATTCCGAAATGAATAGAATGATCTGTACCTGCTTTATCTTCATCTGCAGTTTTTATTACTATCATTATTTCATTTATTTTAGAATTTTCAGTTGTATTTATTGTTCCTGATACTTCATTAAGGAATCTGTATATTATTCCAGCACTACCTATTTGAACATTATGCATAGTTTCATTAGCTGCTATTTCCCAATCTTTCCAATTATGATTCATAGTAGCATGAGCATAATACATATTCTTAGCTTTTTTAGCCCAACCTCTAGAATACTCTGTTATCCAATTATCAAGATTAGTATTTTGTAATGTAGTTAGATAAAATTCCTTTACACTATTAGTTCCTGCTGAATTTAATTTATATGAATCTTTTCTTTCTTCAACATAAGTTTCAAATTTCACATGACCTGTACTATCTACAGCTGTAACATTAGATGGATGATAAGGAGTATTGAAATCTCCAAAGTAATGTAAACCTTGTCCTAAAAGCCATGTTGCTTGTTCATAATTTCCTTTTTTCCACTCATCTTTAGCTAATGCAAATAACTTTCTAAGTTGAGATTCTCCTGTTTGACTAATTGCATATGATAGATACCATTTACTATCTTTAGTAAAATTATTATCTGTATCAGGATCCCAAAAATGATCTTGATATAATGCATATGCCTTTGGATCATAATCTGGATAAGTAGAACCATGTTGTAATTTTTTTAAATTAGATTCTAAAATTTTAAAATTTTCTTTTACACTTAAAGGTGATGTACTTATAACATCATTTTTTAACATTTCTACAGCTTGTGTAACTATTACTGCATGAGTTCCTGTACCATCAGGTTTTCCATCCCATGCATAACTTTTATAGCCTGAAAATAATGTGAATGATAATACTGCACTACAAATAAATTTTAATATTTTTTTCTTATTCATAATATGTTCCTCCTTTTATTTAGATGGAAATGATGCATTTTAAAATATTATTTTTGATATTTTTATAATATAATTTAAATTAATCCTATATTTCCATCTTATTCATTAACATATTATTAATATTTTCGTGCTTTTTTTTATTTACTTTACACCTAAATTCGTTTTTTTCTATATATAGTAATTATTTTTCATATTTAATTAAATATATTTTTAAAATTAATCATTTTTAACTTATTGTTAACATTTTTGTATGTAAACAAAAAATAAAAAACCCCACTGATAAAGTTAAATTATTCAGTGAAGATTTTTATCTACAAGTTCTATTTAAACATACTATTAAATATTATTTTTTATATAATTATCTAAAATTTTATTATATTCACATCTTATATTTTGAATCATTTCATTTTTAGCATCAAATTCTATATTATCAACTTTACAAATAGGCAATACTTTAGGTGATGTACTTGAAATAAATAATCCTTGAAGTTTATCTATATTTTTACAATTTATTCTTTTTTCTATTACTTTATATCCTAAATTTCTGCAAGCTTTAATTACATATTTTCTAGTTATTCCTGGAAGCACTTCTCCTATAGGTGAAGTTATTACTTTACCATCATGTATCATAAATATATTTGATCTACTACCTTCTGTTATATATCCATCCTTATTTACAAGTATAACTTCATATACTCCAGTATTTTCAATAATTTTATTAGTATTATCTCTTAAACTTTGATTTATAATCTTTATATTGGGATTTTCTCTTTCAGCACAATATAATGATGTTTTTACACCATCTATATACATATCTTCTGTTGGATATTCAGATTCTATAAAATAAGCTAAAAATGTTCTTATACCTTTATTATAGTTAAATATAATTTTAACATTTACATTTTGGTTATTATTTACATAACAAAGTTTTTTTATATTATCCTTTATTTCTTCCTTTTCCATCCAAACCCTGAGTCCGGTCATTTTAGAAGAATTATATAATCTTAATAAATGATCTTCCAAAAATATAGGTACTCCATTTATTATTCTCATAACTTCATAAAGAGATTTTCCTGATTTTAAGTACTTGTTATTAAACTCTGTAATATCCTTTATTTCATTATTTAATATAAACTTTTCACCATAACATTCTTTCATTTTCCATCCCTCTTATTTCCATTGTAATCTTTTAATATTATTATACTTCTTTTTTGAATTTATAAGATAAGGATTTCCCACTAAATTAAACAAAGGAAGATCAGCCAAGGAATCTGAAAACATATATGAATTCTTGAAATCCACCTCTATATTCTCATCTCTTAAAACCTCTTTGAGTCTCTTAACCTTTTCCTCACCTTTATTATTCGAACCTTCAATAATACTTTTATAAGCTCCATTTTCTATTTTTAGCTTTGTCCCTATTATTTTATCTACTTCTTTTATATTATAAAGTTCATTTAAATATACCTCTGGAGATGCAGAAATTAAATAAATTTTACATCCTTCTTTTTTTAGCTTTTTTATTGTATCTATAGCATCTTTGTACAAAATTTTACTTAATCTTTCCTCATAAAATTCTTTAACTATTTTTTTCATTCTATCTTCAGTAATTCCATCTAAAAACTTAATAAAAGTTTCTTTAGATTTTCTCGCACTATAGATTCCAAAACCATAAAGAACACCTGTAATTATAGTTCTTGGGATGTACCTTAATAATTTTGGATCTTTCTTTAACATAAATAAATATAACTCTATTAATGTCTCTTTTTTTGTAAGAGTATAATCTACATCAAATATACCTAGTTTTTCCATAATTTCACTCCTAGTTAATGAGGATTTTATCAAGAAAAAAGCCGATGCATATGCAACGACTTTTTAATATTATTCTTCGTTTTCTAATAAAGTTTCGTAGTAAGCTGTAACTTCGTTAAATTCTTCATCTTCTGGAACAACTAACTCTCCATCTTCGCCTTCTCCTATAACTTTAAATAGATAAACTGAATTATCCTCTGGATTTTGTACAAGAGCATATTCATTTTCTTTATATTCAAATCCATCTATTACTTCGCAAGGAACTACATTACCATGTTCATCTTCTAATTCTACCATAAGACTTTCGTGTTCATGACATCCACATCCACAACCGCATTCTTCATGATCATGATCGTGATGATGTTCGCCGCATCCACAGCCTTCTAATTTTTCCTTATCCATATTGTACCTCCTATGTTTTTCATTTTATGTTTATAGCAATATGTTTATTGTAACCTTAATTCAAGAATATTAAAAGTGTTTTTTTGTATTTTGTATAAAAATATTTATTTCTATGAAAAAATAAGAAAAAGGACAACTCTATTCCTAGAATTGTCCTCTAAAATAATAACTAACTATTATTTTTCTTCAGCTAATCTCTTATAAGTTTCAAGTCTTTCCATTGCATCTTTTTCAGTTTGAGCATATAACTCATCAGCTTGTTCTGGACGAGCTTTCTTTAATGATGCATATCTAACTTCTCCTAATAAGAAGTCTTTGAAATTACCCTTAGGTTCTTTAGAATCTAATATGAATGGGTTCTTTCCTTGTTCTGCTAATTGTGGATTGTATCTATATAATCCCCAATATCCACATTCAACAGCTTTTTTCTCTTCTAATTGAGAGCAAGCCATACCTACTTTTAATCCATGGTTAATACATGGAGCGTAAGCGATTATTAATGATGGACCTGGGTAAGCTTCTGCTTCTTGGATTGCTTTTATAGTTTGGTTCTTATCAGCTCCCATAGCTATTTGAGCAACATAAACATATCCATAAGTCATAGCCATTAAGCCAAGATCTTTTTTCTTAGTTCTCTTACCAGCTGCAGCAAATTTAGCAATTGCACCTGTACGAGTTGATTTAGAAGATTGTCCACCTGTATTTGAGTAAACTTCTGTATCAAATACGAAGATGTTTATGTCTTCTCCTGAAGCTAAAGCATGGTCAACTCCACCGTATCCGATATCGTATGCCCAACCGTCTCCACCGAATATCCATTGAGATCTCTTAATTAAGAAATCTTTGTTTTCTAAGATTTCAGCTACTTTTGAGTTAGCTTTTTCAGCTTCTAATAATGGTAATAATTTAGCAGTTGCTTTCTTTGATCCTTCAGCATCTTCTTTATTATCTATCCATTCTTGTAATGCATCTTTTAATTCAGCACTTACATTTTCCATAGCTTCTTTTGCTACGTTTTCCATGTTTGTTCTTATTGTAGATACACCTAAAGACATTCCAAGACCGTATTCAGCATTATCTTCAAATAAAGAGTTAGCCCAAGCTGGTCCTTTTCCTTCATGGTTTTTAGTGTATGGAGTTGCAGGAGCTGATCCTCCCCAAATTGATGTACATCCTGTAGCATTAGCTATCATCATTCTGTCACCAAATAATTGAGTTATAAGTTTAGCATATGCAGCTTCTCCACAACCACCACAAGCACCGTGGAACTCAAGAAGTGGCTTTTCAAATTGGCTACCTTTAACTGTATATTTGTTCATTGGATTTTCTTTTACAGATAAAGTTTGAGCATAATCATAGTTAGCTTGTTCTTTTTCTTGAGTTGCAGCTGGTTTCATAACTAAAGCTTTAGTTGGAGCTGGACATACTTCTGCACAGTTTCCACAACCAGTACAATCTAAAACACTTACGTTCATTGAGTAATATAATTTTTCACCTTTAAGACCTTTAGCTTCTACAGCTTTAAATCCTTCTGGTTTATTGTTATATTCTTCTTCAGTAAGTAATGATGGTCTTATTACAGCATGAGGACAAACATATGAACATTGGTTACATTGAATACAATTTTCCATGCTCCATTCTGGAACACTGATTGCTATTCCTCTTTTTTCATATGCAGCTGTTCCATTAGGGAATGTACCATCTTCCATGCCTTCAAAAGCACTTACTGGAAGGTCATCACCTTTTTGTCTATTCATTGGTTCAAGTATTTTTGAAATGAATTCTGGAACATCTTTAGTTTCAGCTTCTTTATCTTCAGCAGTTTTCCAAGATTCTGGAACATTTATTTTAACAATAGCATTTACTCCTTGGTCTATAGCTGCATGGTTCATGCTAACAACCTTTTCACCTTTTTTACCATAAGAAGTAACAACTGCATCTTTTAAGTATTTTATAGCATCTTCTATTGGAATTATATTAGCTAACTTGAAGAATGCAGATTGCATTATCATGTTAATTCTTCCACCTAATCCAATTTCTTGAGCTATTTTAACAGCATCAATTGTGTAGAAGTTGATATTGTGATTTGCAATATATCTCTTCATATGAGCTGGTAAATGTTCTTCAACTTCTTCTTGATTCCATATACAGTTAAGTAAGAAGTTTCCGTTATCTCTTAATCCTTCTAAAACATCATATTTGTTAACATATGATTGGTTATGACATGCTACAAAATGTGGAGTTTGGATTAAGTAAGGTGATTTAATTGGTGATTTACCAAATCTTAAGTGAGAAATTGTTATACCACCTGATTTTTTAGAGTCATATGCAAAATATCCTTGAGCATACATGTCTGTATGGTCTCCAATGATTTTGATAGCGCTCTTATTAGCACCAACAGTACCGTCTGATCCAAGTCCCCAGAATTTACATGCTGTAGTTCCTTCAGCAACTACATCTATTCCTTCAACTGTTTCTAATGATGTATGAGTTACATCATCGTTGATTCCTAGTGTAAAGTTATTCTTTGGCTCATCTTGTTTTAAGTTTTCAAATACAGCAGCCATTTGTCCTGGAGTTGTATCTTTTGAACCTAAACCATATCTTCCACCAACGATTACTGGTTTGTTTTCTACATCATAAAATGCAGATCTAACATCTAAGTAAAGAGGTTCAGCAAGTGCACCTGGTTCTTTTGTTCTATCTAAAACAGCTATTTTCTTAGCTGTGCTTGGTATTGCTTTTATTAAGTGTTCTTTAGAGAATGGTCTATATAAGTGAACTTTAACAAGACCTACTTTTTCTCCTCTTGCATTTAAGTAATCAACAACTTCGCTTATAGTTTCACATCCAGATCCCATAGCAACTATTACTCTATCTGCATCTTCTGCACCATAGTAGTTAAATAGTTTGTAATCTCTTCCTGTTATTTTGTTGATTTCTCCCATATATTCTTCTACTATTGCAGGTATCGCATTGTAGAATTTATTAGAAGCTTCTCTAGCTTGGAAGAAGATATCAGGATTTTGAGCTGTTCCTCTAGTTACAGGATGTTCTGGGCTTAAAGCATTGTTTCTGAATGCTTTAAGAGCATCTTGATCTATTAATCCTCTTAAATCTTCATAGTCTAATAATTCTATTTTTTGAATTTCGTGAGAAGTTCTGAATCCATCGAAGAAATGTAAGAAAGGTACTCTTCCTTTTAATGCTGCAAGGTGAGATACTGCTCCTAAATCCATTGCTTCTTGTACACTGTTTGAAGCAAGTAATGCAAAACCTGTTTGTCTTGCAGCCATTACATCTTGGTGATCACCGAAAATTGATAATGCGTGTGATGCAAGAGCTCTTGCACTTACGTGGAATACTGATGGTAATAATTCTCCTGCTATTTTGTACATGTTAGGAATCATTAATAATAATCCTTGAGATGCAGTATAAGTTGTAGTTAACGCTCCACTTTGAAGTGAACCATGAACTGCAGCTGATGCTCCAGCTTCAGATTGTAATTCCATAACTTTTACAGTTTGTCCAAATAAGTTCTTTTTACCTTGAGCACTCCATTCATCAACGCTTTCTGCCATTGGAGATGAAGGGGTTATTGGATATATAGCTGTAACATCAGTAAAGGCATATGATGCATATGCAGCAGCTGTGTTACCATCCATAGTTTTCATTTTTGCCATTTGTATACCCTCTTTCTATATAACTTTACCTTACTATGTAGTATTTTTATATAGTAGGTGATTTTATTTTATTTATTAACAATATATTTAATTTATAGGAACACATATTAAATATATATTATTAATCTTTTTAATAAAACTTTATAAGTTGTATTATAAAGCTTGTACAAGTTTTTAAAAGGTTTATAATTAATCCATCAAAGACATTATAACACAAATTTATAAAAATTATAACATAATATTACTACCATAATTATTTTATCATAGTAATAATTATTATGTAAAATTAAACTTGTGCTAATATCTTTGATTTTAACAAATAAATTTAAAGTTACTTATAAAATTCATTATTTTTTATAAAAATTTGCAACTTAGTGCTATGCCTTTATAAATAATTATATTTAATTTTAATAAACAATTCAATGTTTATTAAGTAATTTTTTAACAACGCGTCATTTTTATTTATTTTTTTATAATATATTTACTATTTTTAAATTATTTATATAAAGGATATTTACTACACATTTTTTCTACTTTTTCTCTTGCTTGTGACAAATCACCATCTCTATTGTCTATAACATAATTTATTAAAAATGCTATCTCTTTCATTTCTTCTTCTTTAAATCCTCTTGTTGTAACAGCCGGTGTTCCTATTCTTATACCACTAGTTACAAAAGGACTCTTTGTTTCAAAAGGAATAGTGTTTTTATTAACAGTTATTCCTATAGAATCTAAAATATTCTCAGCATCTTTTCCTGTTATATTTTTATTAGTTAAATCTATCAATAATAAATGGTTATCTGTTCCACCTGAAACTAGTCTAAATCCATACTTATTTAATTCATCTGCAAGGACTTTTGCATTTTTTACAACTTGACTCATATATTGTTTATAATCTTCTTTTAATGCTTCTCCAAAACATACAGCTTTGGCAGCAATTATATGCATTAAAGGTCCCCCTTGAATTCCTGGGAAAATAGCCTTATCTACTTGTTTTGCATATTTCTCCTTACAAAGAATAGCTCCTCCTCTAGGTCCCCTTAAAGTTTTGTGGGTTGTAGTTGTTACAAAATCAGCATATGGTACTGGTGATGGATGTTCTCCAGTGGCTATAAGCCCTGCAATATGCGCAATATCCACCATAAAATATGCTCCTACTTCATCACATATGTCTTTTATCTTTTTAAAATCTATTATTCTTGAATAAGCACTTGCTCCTGCAACTATCATCTTAGGTTTATGTTTTAAAGCAAGCTCTCTTATCTCATGATAATCTATTAATTCAGTTTCCTTATTTACTCCATAAGCTACAAACTTAAATAGTTTTCCTGAGAAATTAACGGGACTTCCATGTGTTAAATGTCCTCCATGACTTAAGTTCATTCCCATTATAGTATCACCTGGTTCCAATACAGAAAGATATACAGCCATATTCGCTTGTGAACCTGAATGTGGTTGAACATTTGCATGTTCTGCCCCAAAAATACGTTTTAGTCTTTCTATAGCTATAGTTTCTACCTTATCTACTTCCTCACATCCACCATAATATCTCTTACTAGGATACCCTTCAGCATATTTGTTAGTAAGTTGAGATCCCATTGCTTCCATTACAGCAGGACTTGCAAAATTTTCAGATGCAATAAGCTCAATTGTATTATTTTGACGTTTGTTTTCCAATTGCATAACTTCAAAAATATCTTTATCCATTAATTCTAAATTATCAAAATTCATTCCATTTCCTCCAATCTCTTTATTAGTTTAAATTATAATGTTTTAAAATATAATTTTCAACATAATAAATTTATACTTTTATTCCAAAATTATGATATAATTGTTTTATAATTTTTAGGAAGGATTTTTTATTATGAATAATAGTGATAGAATATTATACCTAGCTACAGAAGCTGGAAGAATAATTCTCCAAAATGGTGGAGAAACATATCGTGTTGAAGAAACTATGAATAAGATTTGTTATGGACTTAACGTACAAAAAGCTGATAGTTTCGTCACTCCTACAGGAATAATGTTATCTATAACTGATGAAACGGGTAAAACGATTTCATTAATTAGAAAAATCACTAATCGCGGTATTAATCTTGAAAAAGTTGCTGAAATAAATGCATTATCACGAACAATTGTCAATGATTCACCTTCTTTAAATTATGTTGAAAAAAAGTTGCGTGAAATTGATAATTCCCGTGGCTATACTAAAAAAATCTTAATTTTATCTGCTTCATTTAGCGCAGGTTTTTTTACATTACTATTTGGTGGAACCTTTAGAGATTTTCTTGTTTCTTTATTTATTGGTGCAATAATTAAATTCATATGTATGATATTAAATAGTATAAAAATAAATGAATTTTTCATTAATTCACTTGGTGGTGCCATATCTTCTTTACTGGCACTTATAAGTATACATTTAAATATAGGTCAAAATAAAGATAAAATTATAATAGGATCTATAATGCTATTAGTTCCGGGACTTATAATAACAAATGCTATAAGAGATACCCTTGCAGGAGATTTAGTATCTGGAATTTCAAGAACTGTAGAAGCATTCTTTATAGCTATAGCTATTGCAACAGGTTCAGGTATAATTATAAAATTATGGTTTTATTTTGGAGGACTTTGATATGATTTTAAATTCTTTATATGCTTTACTTTGTAGTCTAGGCTTTGGAATTCTTTTTAGTATTCGAGGTAGAAAATTATTTTTTGCATCACTTGGCGGTGGTATTGGATGGTATTTTTATCTATTATGTAATAAATATACTCATTCAATAGTGTTCTCTTTATTTATAGCAACAATATCTCTTAGTATATATTCAGAAATCGTGGCACGAATTTTTAAAGCTCCCGTTACTACATTTTTAGTATCAGCATTACTTCCTTTAGTTCCAGGTGCAGGTATGTATTATACTATGTATGAATCAATTATAGGCAATGCAACAAAATCCTTATCTTTAGGTATTGAAACTATCCTTAGTGCTGGAGCTATTGCTGTAGCTACCATAATTGTATCTTCTATTACTAAGGTAGTAATAGTTATAAAAAATAAATTTATTTCATGAATATGGTTAAGGTTTTAATAAGTTCCTCTAAATTTTCTTCATTAATTACAAATTTATTATTACTTTTAAAACATTTTTCAGTATATTCTTGAATTATAAGAGCACCTACTTTATTTATAGCTGCTCTTACTGCAGCAATTTGAACTAAAATATCTTTACAGCAACTTTCACTGTCTATCATGTTTTCAATTCCTTTTACTTGTCCTTGAATTTTTCTAAGTCTTATCTGTATATCTCTTTTTTTATCTTTATTATTTTCCATACTTAAGTTACTCCTATCTATGTTTATAAAAAACAGCAAAAAATCCCACCATACCGTAATTTAAGTAATAGTTGAACCTGTAATAGAACAGGTGGGCATCTCCTTTTTGCTTCTTGTTTTTTAATAAAATTAAAATGCATTCCACAAAAAGAGTCGGACTCCCTTTTTCAAAAGTGTTGGGTCAATATATACTTAAATTACTAATATGGTCGGAACTTTTTATTACATAATATTATATTACAATTATATCATATTTTACGCTTTTAATTGTAATATTATTACAAATTATTTTTTTAAATTTATTCCTAATTCCCCTAATTGTTTTTCATCAACTACATTAGGTGCTTCTGTTAAAGGACAATATGCATTTTGATTTTTAGGGAATGCAATAACATCCTTAATATTTTCAGTTCCAGCTAAAAACATTATCATTCTATCAAATCCATATGCAAGTCCGCCATGTGGTGGTGGTCCAAATTTAAATGCTTCTAATAAGAAACCAAATCTTTCCCATGCACTTTCTGATGTAAATCCTAGTACATTAAACATCTTTTCTTGAAGTTTAGTATCATGAATTCTTATACTACCTCCTCCAAGTTCTTCTCCGTTTAATACTATATCATAAGCTTTTGCTCTAACTCTTCCTGGATCTGATTCTAAATACTCAATATCTTCATCCATTGGCATTGTAAAAGGATGGTGTTCTGCTTGATATCTATTTTCTTCTTCATTATAAGATAATAATGGGAATTCAGTTACCCAAGCAAATTTAAATTCTTTATTATCCTTTAATATTTCTAAACGTTTTGCCATTTCAAGTCTTAATGCTCCAAGAGCCTGTAATACAACAGAATCTTTATCAGCAACTATTAATATTAAGTCTCCAACTTTAGCATCTAACTTTTCTATTACTGCATTCATTCCTTCTTCTTGTAAGAATTTCGCTATTGGTGATTTAATTTCATCTTCTTTATAAGCAATCCATGCAAGACCTTTTGCTTTATAAGTTTTAACAAATTCACCTAATTTATCAATTTGTTTTCTTCCCATTCCTGCACAGTTAGGAGCTTTTATAGCTCTAACACTTCCACCATTTTCAATAGCATCTTTAAACACTTTGAAATCTATATCTTTAACAGCATCAGTTATATTATTTATTTCCATACCAAATCTTAAATCTGGCTTGTCACTACCATACTTATCCATAGCTTCTTTGTAAGTTATTCTTTGTATTGGTAATTTAACATCTACATCTGCTATTTCTTTAAATACTTTTTTAATTAATCTTTCATTTAAAGATATTACATCTTCCATATCCACAAATGAAAGTTCCATATCTACTTGGGTAAATTCTGGTTGTCTATTAGCTCTTAAATCTTCATCTCTAAAGCATTTTGTTATTTGGAAATATCTATCATAACCTGACACCATTAATAATTGCTTAAACAATTGAGGTGATTGTGGAAGTGCATAGAACATCCCTGGATAATTTCTACTAGGTACTAAATAATCTCTAGCTCCTTCTGGAGTACTTTTAGTAAGCATTGGTGTTTCCATTTCAAGGAATCCATTTTCATCTAAAAAGTCTCTTATAACTTTAGCAGTTTTATGTCTTATCTTAAATATGCTTTGCATATCAGGTCTTCTAAGGTCTAAATATCTATATTTTAATCTTACAGCCTCATCAGTATCAAGATCTTCCTTTATGTATATTGGTGGGGTTTCTGATTCAGATAATATTTTTATATTTTGTCCTTTTAGTTCTACCATTCCTGTTGGCAATGTTTCATTAGGTGATTGTCTTTTTACAAGCTCACCTTCGACAGCTATGCAGTACTCAGGTTTAACTAAATCAGCTTTTTCAAAAGCTTCTTTATTAATTTCTTCACCAAAAACTACTTGAAGTATTCCTTCCCTATCTCTAAGGTCTACAAATACTAGTCCTCCAAGATTTCTTTTTCTTTGAACCCATCCCATGACAACATGTTTTTGTCCTATATGAGATTCTCTAAGTTCTCCACACATTACAGTTCTCTTAAGTCCATTTAAGGATTCTGCCATGTTTATTCCTCCCTTTCATTTCTTAAAATTAGATACTATAAACATTCATTAGGTACTTTCAGTTTCTAATTGTTTAGTATCATTGTTGCTATTTCATCTAAATTATTTAGTGAAACTTCAAATTGCTGTCCATCTTCCATTCTTTTAAGATTTGCTTTACCTTCTTCTATTTCTGTTTCTCCTATGATCATACTATATAATGCTTCTATTTTGTTAGCATACTTCATTTGGGCTTTAACAGATTTATTCATATGATCACATTCAGCTTTTATACCTTTTTTTCTTAATTCATTTACTACCTTAAAAGATTCTATTTTCCCTCTTTCACCCATTGATCCTACATATATATCAATTTCCTTTGGCTTTGGAATTTCAATATTATTCTCTCCAAGAGTTAGAATAAGTCTTTCTATTCCCATTCCAAATCCAACAGCAGGTGTAGGCTTTCCTCCAATTTCTTCTATAAGCCCATTATATCTTCCACCACCACAAACAGTGATATCATTATTTATTATTTCAAATACTGTTTTAGTATAATAATCAAGTCCTCTAACTATGTACGGATTTACCTTATATTCAATGCTAAGGGCATCAAGATATGTCTTTAAATTTTCAAAATGATTTTTACAATCATCACAAACATAATCTAATATTACTGGTGCATCTTTACCTATTTCTTTACATTTCTTATTTTTACAATCTAAAAGTCTCATAGGATTTCTTTCATATCTAGTCTTACATGTATCACATAATTCATTATATTCATTTTTAAAATATTCTCTTAAAGCATCATTATACTTTTTCCTGCATTCCGGACATCCTATGTTGTTTATATTTAATTCTAAATTATTTATTCCAAATTCTTTAAATGCTCTCATTGCAAGGCCTATAATTTCAGCATCTACTGAAGCTTCACTAGAACCAAAAACTTCAACTCCGAATTGATGATGTTGTCTTAATCTACCTTTTTGAACATTTTCATATCTAAAAACTGGAGTAAAATAAAACATCTTTATAGGAAGTGCTTCATTAAATAATCCATTTTCTATGAAAGCTCTTGCAGCTGGTGCTGTTCCTTCTGCTTTTAATGTTATACTTCTATCTCCTTTATCTTTAAAAGTATACATTTCCTTTTGTACTACATCTGTAGTTTCTCCTACACCTCTTTCAAATAATTCAGTGTGCTCAAATATAGGTGTTCTTATTTCCTTTAAGGCATATTCTCCAGCTAATTCCTTTAGTTTTCCCTCTATGTAATGCCATTTATATGAATCCATAGGTAATAAATCTTTAGTACCCTTTGGCGCTTGAATTGCCATTAAATTCACTCTCCTTCAATAAATTAAAGTGCCTTACTGGGCACTATAAAACATAATAAAACTTTAAATGCCTTTTAAAGGCAATACTTCTTATATTATAACAAAAATCCTATTTAATAACCATATAGAATATTTAATAAATAGTTTCTAATAATTCAATCTTTCCTTTTATCTTTTCGTCAAATCTAGTTATATACTCTTTTACATCTTTTAAATTCCCAAAACGTTCTATCTTATTGTTTTTAAGATTAACTAGTTTAGTTACAGCATCTGCTCCTAATGCTATTATCGTTTGTTTGTCTTCAATCATTTCTATGTTATATAATCCTTCTTTACCAGCTTTGCAATAACCTACATTCTCCATATGACCCACCATATTTTTTTGTCTATACATATAATATGGATTCATATTAAGTTCTTTTGCTAATTTTGCAGTTCTCATATACATTTCATTTAAACTTTGTTGTTTCATTATTCTAACTTTATCTATGTATATTTCTTCATATAATTTAGAACCTCTTTTTATTGACATTCCATGTACAGTTAAACTATCCGGATTAAGTTTTAAAATTTCTCTGCAAGTATTCTCTATATGATTTATTGTTTCATTTGGAAGTCCTACTATAATATCCATATTTATATTATCAAACCCCAATTTTCTTGCAAGATTAAATTTTTTAATTATATCTTCTACAGTATGGTGTCTACCTATAAGTTTTAAAGTATCTTCATTCATAGTTTGTGGATTTATACTAATTCTACTTACTTTATATTTTTTCATAGTAAGCAATTTTTCTTCATTAATACTATCTGGTCTACCACATTCAATGTTAAATTCTTTAACATTTCTATTTTCTACAAAACTTTTATACACTTTTTTTATAATAGATTCAAACTGATCATTATTAACAGATGTTGGAGTTCCTCCTCCAAAGTATACACATTCTATATTAAGACCTTTTTTATTAATGAATTTTTTAATTATATCTATTTCTTCCTTTAGTTTTTCTAAATAAGGTTCTACCATTTTACCCGTATTTCTTCCTGATATAGGATTAGATGCAAATGAGCAATATAAACAAGTTGTTGGACAAAATGGCATTCCTATATATATACTTATATTTTTAGATTCTTTATTTACTCTAGCTTTTTCTGCCTTAGCTATATCTATACAAAGTTTTGCTTTATCTATACGTGCAAAATATTCATTCATTAAGACATCTATTATTTCGTCTTCTGTAAAATCATTATCCATCATATCTAAAACTATTTTTGTGGGTCTTATACCAATTAAAATTCCCCATGGTAATTCTTTTAATGTTTTTTCTCTTAAATATTTAAACATACTTTTTCGAAATTCATGCTTAAATTTCATTTTACTCTTTAAATTAAATTTTAATTGTTCTCCCTCTTTGTTTTCTATTAAAAGCTCATCTTCTGATACATTTAATTTATAATCACAATGGCTGGGATTTTCAAATTCAAACTCCATTTGAGTAAAGCTATAAAATAATTCAAAGATATGATAAACATCATATCTATATTTTTCATCATTTATATATATTTTCATAATAACACACACTCCGATTTTTAAAGGAAGGGATTATATTGTCTTTCAAATTTTATATTACTTTCTCCTTCATGTCCTGGTAAAACAACAATTTCGTCATCTAAAACCATAAGCTTATTTTTAATACTTTCAATTAGTTGACTTTGGTTTCCTCCTGGCAAATCACATCTTCCAACAGAACCATGGAATAATGTATCCCCTGTAAATACTACATTATTAACTAAAAAACTCATACCACCTGGTGTATGTCCTGGAGTTTCTATACATCTTATATCTAAACTTCCAAGCTTTATTATTTCTTCGTCTTTTAATTCTTTATCTTCTGGCGTTTTACCCCAAATTCTTCCGAAAACCTGAGTTCCCTTTTCCATTAGTTCTTTATCTTTTCCGTTTATATATACTGGAACATTATATTTTTCTCTAAGAACTTCTACTCCTCCAACATGATCCATATGTCCATGAGTAAGTAAAATAAACTTAATTTCTATATTTAATTCATCTATAATATTAGCTAGTCTATCTGCATCTCCACCTGGATCAATTATACATCCTACCATTGTTTCTTCATCTATTAATATATAACAATTTGCTCCATACATCCCTGCTGGAATTCTTTTTATCTTCATACTATTCTCTCCTTTACATTAATTTAAAATATCTTTTTACTATCTATTATTAGTGTAACAGGACCATGATTTTTTATGTCTACAAGCATATGTGCAGCAAATTCTCCTGTTTCAACTTTATCTACTTCTTCCTTGCACATGTTAATGAACTCTAAATAAAGTTTTTTTGCTTCTTCTCCACCTAAAGCCTGCATAAAATTAGGTCTATTTCCTTTTCTACAATCTCCATACAAAGTAAACTGAGAAACAATTAAAAGTTCGCCATTAACATCCTTTAAAGATTTATTCATTTTTCCATTTTCATCTTCAAACACTCTAAGATTTATTATCTTCTTTTTTATATATTTAACATCTTCTATTGTATCTTCTTTAGATATTCCTAAAAGTACATTGAATCCTATGCCAATTTTACCTATAACTTTACCATCTACAGATACACTAGATTCCTTAACTCTTTGAACAATAGCTCTCATAATAAATTACACCTTTTCTAAATTTGTTATATTTAAAAATTAAGTATATAGAACTAATTTTTAGTTCTATATACTGCAATTATACCCCTTAATTTTCTCATTTTTCTCATAACTTCTTTTAGTTTATTAACATCTGATACTCTAAATTTAATAGTTATTATAACCATATCAGCTTTAGCAGGTTGTGCATTTATAGCATATAAGTCAATTTTTGTTTGAATAATAGCTTCCATAAGTTCTGCTAAAAGTCCAGTTCTATCTTCTGCCTTAACTTCAATTTCTGTAATATATTCATTTTTTCTATAATTTTCATTTTCCCAACATACATCCACAATTCTATTAACTTCATTGATAATTAAAGTTTTGACATTTTTACAATCTTGTCTATGTACTGATACTCCTCTTCCTTTTGTTATGTATCCAACTATAGGATCTCCTGGAACAGGATTACAACACTTAGCAAATCTAACCATTACATTATCTATATCTTTTACCTTGATTCCTGGAGATTTACTTTTTTTCTTAATAGCTTGTGATGTTTTTAATTGTTCTCTAATATCCTCTAAGGTTTCATTTTCAGTCTGCTCATTTTTCTCTTGATTCTTTAAATATCCTACTAACTTGTTGATTATAGCTGAAGAAGTAATTCCTCCAATACTAACTGCTACATATAAATCATCTATACTATGAAAATGATATTTTTTAAATAATTTATCTAAGTTATCTCCTTTAGCTACTTTGCCAAAGTTTATTCCTTGACGTTTAGCTTCTTTTTCTACTAGCTCTTTACCTTTTTCAATGTTATCATGTCTTTTTTCTTTTTTAAACCAGGACTTTATTTTAGATTTTGCCTGATTACTCTTAGTCATATTAATCCAACTTATACTAGGTCCTTTTGGTGATTGAGATGTGAGAACTTCTACAATTTCTCCAGTTTTAAGATGATAATCAAGAGGTACTATTTTGCCATTTACTTTTCCTCCTATACATCTATGACCTATATCTGTATGAATTCTATATGCAAAATCTATTGGTGTTGAATCAGATGGAAGGTTTATAACATCTCCTTTTGGAGTAAATACAAATACTTCATCTGAAAACATATCTATTTTAAAATCTTCCATAAATTCTTCTGGATTGGAAGTTTCTCTTTGCCACTCCAATACTTCTCTAAGCCAGGCAAGTTTTGCCTCAAAATCTTTATCTGAATTTTTTAGATTTCCTTCTTTATACTTCCAATGAGCAGCTATACCATACTCTGATGTATTATGCATCTCATACGTCCTTATCTGAATTTCAAAGGGCTTACCTTGTGGTCCTATAACCGTAGAATGAAGTGACTGATACATATTAGGTTTAGGCATAGCTATATAATCTTTAAACCGTCCCGGAATAGGTTTATACATTGTATGTACCATACCCAAAACAGCATAACAGTCTTTAACATCTTCAACTAGTATTCTTACAGCTGTTAAATCAAAAATTTGATCAATAGTTTTATTTTTAATAACCATTTTTCTATATATACTATAAAAATGTTTAGGTCTTCCTTCTATTTCAGACTTTATACCTGCCTCTTCTAGCTTTTCACTTAATTCATGTATTATTCTTTCTATGTATTCTTCTCTTTCTTTTCTTTTTTCAGCTACTTTTCTAACTAAATCATAATATTCATTTGGATTTAAATATCTTAAAGATAAATCTTCAAGTTCCCATTTTATCTTAGATATACCTAATCTATGAGCTAGTGGTGCATAAATATCTAATGTCTCTTTAGCTTTTTCTTTTTGCTTTTCCACAGACATATATTTAAGAGTTCTCATATTATGAAGTCTATCTGCAAGTTTTATCAAAATTACTCTTATATCTTTTGTCATTGCAAGAAGCATTTTTCTTACATTTTCTGACTGTTGTTCTTCTTTTGTTTTAAATTTTATTTTTCCAAGTTTAGTGACACCTTCTACTAAATTTGCAACTTCAATATTAAAATCTTTCTCTACATCTTCATAAGTATAATCTGTATCTTCTATTACATCATGCAATAAACTTGCAGCAATAGTATTCTCATCTAAACCCATTTCCGCAAGTATGCACGCTACCTCAACAGGATGAATAATATATGGTTCTCCTGATATTCTTTTTTGCTCTTTATGGGCATTTTCAGCATAATTATAAGCTTTAATAATTATATCTTTATTTATATTATTACAATTTTCATATATTTTTTGTAATAAATCCTCAAGCATTTAAATTCTCTCCTAAAATCAAAAGCTGGTTTATATAACCAGCTTACATTTTTTATAAACATTATATAATACAGTGTAGAAATTTGCAATAAAAACCTTTTTATATATCGTATTGAACTAATGACATAATATCATAATTACCTATTTTTTCTCTTCCCTTTAAATCTGTAAGTTCAATAACAAAATCTACACTTACAACTTCTCCACCTAATTTTTCTATCATTTCAATAACAGAACCCATAGTTCCTCCGGTTGCAAGCAAATCATCTACTATAGCAACTCTTTGACCTTTTTTAATTGCATCCTTGTGCATTTGTAATACATCACTTCCATATTCTAAATCATATTCAGAACTTATTGTTTCATATGGAAGCTTTCCTTTTTTTCTTACTGGAACAAATCCAGCACCTATAGCATAAGCAACTGGAGCACCAAACAAGAAACCTCTTGCTTCTGGTCCAACTACTATATCTATATTTTTATCTTTTAAGTATTCTGATATAGTATCTACTGTATATTTAAGCGCTTCTTTATCATTTAAAATAGTTGTAACATCTTTGAAACTTATATCTTTCTTTGGAAAATCATTAATTACTCTTATTTTTTCTCTTAAATCCAATTTTTATTCCCCCTATGTTTTCTGTACCTATGTATAATTTACTATATGCTTTTATTACATTATTTGTTTAAGTAAAAAAATTAATAATTATAAGTCTTCTTATGGAAGATTACTTTTTTTAATTCACATTCTTTTTTCTTATTTATATATTTTGCTATTCGTTTTGCTCTTTCACTATCTGAAGTTGTGAAAAGTTCTACTACTATTCTTGCATCATCCATCCTACCAACCGCATTGACTTTTGGCATTACTATATTGCATATTTCTTTCAAAGTTAAAAAATCTATTTTCTTTATATTATTGATTTTTGTTATAGCTTTTATTCCATGATTATTAGTATTAACCATATAACTCATACCTTTTTTAAGCATATCTAAAGTTTCACCTGCTAATGATACATTACTAGATGCTATACCTATTGCTACTAAATCTAGATATTTTTCTACACACTTCATATGATAATTCTCTGCTATAGCACACGCTAGCTTGTATACTATTCCTACAGCATTAAAATTTTCAAATGAATATATACCATCTTTTCTATTAGGATTAATAACTATAGTATTTGGTATATTAATTTTAGGTTTATGATAATCAGTAATTATTACATCGATTCCTAAGTTTCTACATAATTCTACTTCTTCTACAGAATTAATTCCACACCCTACAGTTATTATTAAACTTGCTCCTAATAATGTTATATGATTTTCTATAACATTACAATTAAATATATCACTTTTTTCTAATGTATCAGGTATATAATATTCCACATCTGCATTTAAATATTTAAGTATTAACATAAGCAGTGAAACACTTGTTATTCCATCTAAATCATAGGAACCACAAATCACTATTTTTTCTCTTTCATTTACTGCTTTAGTAATCCTATTTAAAGCTTTTTTAACTTCTGTTGAAGAAAACGAATCATTTTTATCTATTAAGTTTAAATAATTGTTACAAGAATAGTCATTTTTCATATTATAATCCTCCAAAATTTATAGGAAGCAACTAATATTATAATTTATATTCTTAATTATTACAAATATTTTTTTGATAATAATCAAATATGTCATTAAATATATATTTTTACAATAAATAAAAAGAAGTTAATTCTAATTAGAATTAACTTCTTTTTATTTATTGTATATAATTTCCTTATTCTTCTTTATTCTTTCCAAACTTTCTTAACAATATCCAAATTGGACTTGATATAAATATTGAAGAATATGCTCCACATACTATACCTATTATTAGAGGGAAAGTAAAGTCTCTAACTGCTGGCACAAATACATATACTGCTACTATTGTAAATAATGTTGTAAGAACAGTATTTATAGATCTTGACATGGTTTGAGTAATACTTAAATTAACGATCTCAACCATATCTCTACCTCTTAATTTTCTCTTATTTTCTCTTATTCTATCAAAAATAACTATTGTATCATTTATAGAATATCCAACTATAGTAAGCATAGCTGCTATAAATGGAGTATTAACTGGTATTTGTGTTATTGCATATACTCCTAATGTAATTAGTATATCATGAACTAATCCTAAAATAGCTGCAATTCCGAACTTAATTTCAAATCTAAAACCTATATATATTAGCATAGCTATTGTTGCTATTATTAACGCTCCTAAAGATTTTTTCTTAAGTTCATTACCCACTGAAGGTCCAACTTTATTTTGAGAAATTAAAGCCTTATCTTTTAGTTTGTATTTAGTTTTTAACTCACCAAACATTTTATTTATAGAATCACTATCTAAATTATTACTCTTTATTTCTAACTGAGTCTTATTAGCTATGTAACTTGAAGCTGTTTTATCATACTTTTTTATTATGCTATCAGCTTGTTCTTTTATTTTTTGATTAAAGTTATTTCCCATTTCTATAGTAACTATAGTACCTCCCTTAAAGTCAATACCATAGTTCAACCCTTTAACTCCTAGAAAACTCATTCCTATTAATATTAATATTAAGGAAATAGTAAACCATAACTTTGTTTTTTCTATAACTTTAAGCATCTATTTCCCCTCCCTTTTAACACCAAATTGGGAAGCTTTGCTTAATAATCCCATGTTTATACCTAACCTAATTAATGTTCTTGTTACTGTAAGAGCTGTAAAAATACTTAATACTATACCTATCATAAGAGTTAATGCAAAGCCTTTAACTCCACCGGAACCTAGATAATATAATACAACACCCGCTATAATTGTTGTTATATTTGAATCTAAAATAGATGATAATGCTCTATTAAATCCAGCATTTACTGCAACATTTAAACTTTTTCCAAGTCTTAATTCTTCCTTTATTCTTTCAAATATAAGTA
Source organism: Clostridium novyi (assembly GCF_003614235.1). The sequence goes on from NZ_CP029458.1 coordinate 2,134,352, forward strand.
CATTTGCATCTACCGCCATACCAACTGTAAGAAGGAATCCTGCAATTCCTGAAAGTGTAAGTGTAACTTTAAACATAACAAACGCTCCAAGAACTATTAAAACATAAAATATTAAAGCAATATCAGCCATAATACCAGGCCCTTTATAGTATAATAACATAAATATTAATATTAACCCTATACCAACTGCACCAGCCTTCATACTTAAAGGTAATGCATTGGCACCCAATGTTGCTCCTACTGTTTTAAATTCTACCGCTTCCAAACTTACAGGAAGAGCTCCTGATTGTATTATCTTTGCTTGACGATTTGCTTCTTCAATAGTTGCACTTCCAGTAATTGTAGCTTTACCACCAGTAATTACTGATTGAACATTAGGACTTGTTAATACTTCTCCATCCATATATATTGTTATTCTTTTGCCTAAAAATTTTTGAGTTGCTTCCGCAAATTTCTTAGCTCCATCTGGCTTAAGCTCAAGCGATATTGTAGGTCTTTGTGTTTCATCATAATAAGCAGTTGCTTTATTAACATCAGTACCTGTTAGTATAACTTTATTATCTGGACCTTTGAATTCTAATTTACCAGTCTTTCCTATACTCTCAAGTACCTTTTTAGAATCAAATTCTCCTGGGATTTCAATTCTGATCCTATTTTTACCTTCCCTTTGTACAGAAGTTTCTTTAACTCCTTCAGGGTTAACTCTCATAGAAAGTAATTCTATTGTTCTTTCTATAGTCTCATTCTTTACATCATTTCCTTTAATCTCTTCTAATACAGATATACCACCTTGTAAATCCAATCCTTTATTTATAGATTCACTAAATGATTTAACTCTGTACCCAAAAATATTTTTTATTCCAAAGAAACCGCTATATGCTATTATTCCTATTGCTAGTACTGCTAAAATAAATAGTGCGGTGCTTTTGGTTTTTTGGGATTTAGAATTTCTTCCATTTCTCATGTTTATCCCCCTTTAAAAGCATCTTTTTGCGCAGAATATATCTTATTATATTACTTTTAAATATTATAGTCAATAATAGGCATTGCAAGTACTATTTGTCCATTTTAGTTGCCTTTAACGCTATAGCACATTCTATCCTCTTCTTCTGCATTTTACATCCTATCTCATAAGGTTTATGTATATCACCATTAAAATTAAAGTTATTTGCTTGACAACCTCCACTACAATAGAATTTTGCCCAACAATCTATACACTTAGGTTTATTATATATGTGAGCTTCTTTAAATTGTTTTGCAATATCAAAATTCAATTTTTCATCTTCGTCATATATAGTTCCTATTTTAAAATCTTCATTTCCAACGAACTGATGACATGGATATATATCACCATCTGGAGTTACTGCTATGTATTCGTGACCTGCTCCACATCCTGATATTCTTTTATATACACAAGGTCCACCCTGAAGATCTATATTAAAATGATAAAATTTAAATTCTTTTCCTTCTTCGTATCTTTTAAGCATATCTTTATACAATAAATCGTAATTTTCATATATAGTTGGTAAATCTTCTTCTCTTAAAGATAAATTGTGTTCCTCTGGAAGAACAACTGGCTCAACTGATACTTCTTCAAAACCTAAATCTGCTAAATGTTTTACATCGTAATAAAAATCAGTATTATCTCTTGTAAATGTACCTCTTACATAATATTGTTTTGATTTATCTCTTTTATCTACCATTTCTTTTATCTTAGGAAGTATTGCATCATATGTTCCACTTCCATCTACTCTTATTCTAGTATTATCATTGCTTTCTTTTCTTCCATCAATACTTAATACTATATTTCCCATTTCTTTATCCATATATTCCATTATTTCATCATTTAATAAAAGAGCATTAGTTGTCATAGTAAATCTTATTACCTTATTATGAATTTTTTCCTGCTCTCTTGCATAAGCTATAATTTCTTTTATTTCTTTTATAGCAATAAGTGGTTCTCCTCCAAATAAATCAATTTCTATATTTTTTCTAGGACCACTGTGAGCTATAACAAAATCTATAGCTTTCTTTCCAACTTCAGGTGACATAACTTTTCTTGCACCATGATATTTTCCTTCATCAGCAAAGCAATATTTACATCTTAAATTACAATCATGAGTTACATTAAGACATAATGCTTTTATAAAATCCTTTGATTTCATGCTATTTCTTGCAATTTCTTCATAAGTATCTTCTGAATATAAAAATCCTTCATTCTTAAGTTCTACAATTTCAGAATACACCTCTTTTATATCATCAATAGAATATTTATTACCAAATTCTTTTATAAGTTGCTCTTGTGATTTTAAAGATTCATCATCTAATAAATCATAAACTAGCTCGTCTACTATATGTACAGCACCTGTATTTACATCTAAAACAAAATATTGTCCATCTTGAATAAATTTATGAATTAAAGCCAATTTTTTTTCCTCCTTATATAAATATAAAGCAGTAACCTAGGTTACTGCTTAGTTACTGCTAATCTTTTAATTAGTTTTCGCAAGCTAAATTTGCAACAGTACAAGATGTTTTACATGCTGATTGACATGAGTTAGCACATTCTTTGCATCCTGGTTTATTTAAACTTTCTTTTATGTTTTTTTTGTTAATTGTCTTAATATGTTTCATAGCACTTCCTCCATTCCCATTATAAAATTATCCTGTAAGATTATATCATAGTTTAATAATTAAATAAAGGAATTTTATATATTTACTCCAAGCATTCCCGAAAGTGTACCTACAAAAATAGCTAAAGTCATCCTAAGTATTCCATAACTTGTTATGCCAAATCCTCTTCCACTAAATCCAGATACCAAAAATATTATAAGGATGTAAAATAAAGATACTAAGAATCCTGCAATCCATCCTCTTTTTTTAATTTTCTTCACAGAATATAGTGTACCATACATAACACTAAGGGCAGTAACAACTACAAAAAATACCGAATCTATTTTTGAGTTAAACTTTGTAAAATATGATATGAAAGAATACACTATCAGCAAAGTCAATGTTAAAAAAAATCCTCTCATAACCCCTTGTCCAATATAAATGGCATTTCCCTTACTTTCCACCTAAAACACCTCCTATTTAACTAATATTTATGTAAATAAGAGGTATTTTAGTACTCTATCACTTGCTTTCTTCTTTATTTATAACTATCCCTATTCCATTTTTAGTTACTTTTAACTTAACTTTATCTGGTCCTGTAGAAATTACAATAAAGTCATCGTGAATCCTTTCAATTTTACCTACAATTCCGCCTCTTGTTACAACTTCGTCATTTACTTTTAAATTATTTATCATAGATTTGTACTTATTTTTTCTCTTTTTCTCAGGCATTAAAATAAATAAATAAAATATAACTATAAGGAATAATAATGACAGTATAGGCATAAATGTTCCCTGCATTTTTTCACCTTCTTTCATAATCCTTAATATTAAGAAAGAGATTTGAGCTTACGCTCTTCCTCCCCATTCTTCTAATTTTTGTGCTTTAAAGTCTGCAAAATACCCACCATCTATTGCATCCCTTATATCTTCCATAAGTTTATTATAAAAATATAAATTATGAAGTACACAAAGACGCATAGCAAGCATTTCTTTAGCTTTGAACAAATGTCTTATGTAAGCCCTAGTATAATGTTTGCATGCAGGACAATCACATTCTTCATCAATAGGTTTATCATCAAGTTCAAATTTTGCATTCAATAAATTTATTTTACCATATTTAGTAAACACATGTCCATGTCTACCATTTCTTGCTGGAAGAACACAATCAAAGAAATCTACTCCTCTTGAAACTGCCTCCAAAATATTGCTTGGAATACCAACTCCCATTAAGTATCTTGGTTTATCTTGTGGCAAATATGGTTCTACAGCTTCAATAACTCTATACATTTCTTCGTGAGTTTCTCCAACTGCAAGTCCCCCTATAGCATATCCGTCTAAATCAAGTTTAGAAATTTCTTTTGCATGTGCTATTCTTATGTCATCATAAACTCCACCTTGATTTATTCCAAATAACATTTGTTTTTTATTTATTGTATCATCCAATGAATTTAATCTATCCATTTCCTTTTTACATCTCTCAAGCCATCTAGTAGTTCTTTCTACAGATTTTTGTACATATTCCCTTGTAGAAGGATTTTCTACACATTCGTCAAAAGCCATAGCTATAGTAGATGCTAGATTACTTTGAATTTGCATACTTTCTTCTGGTCCCATAAATATTTTTCTACCATCTATATGTGATCTAAAGTAAACTCCTTCTTCTTTAATCTCTCTCATTTTTGCTAATGAAAAAACTTGAAATCCACCTGAATCTGTAAGAATAGGTCTATCCCAATTCATAAATTTATGTAATCCACCTAGTTTTTTTATAACTTTATCACCTGGTCTTAAATGTAAATGATATGTATTAGATAATTCTACTTGGCATCTTATATCCTTTAAATCCATAGTAGATACAGCTCCTTTAATGGCAGCAAGTGTACCTACATTCATAAATACTGGCGTTTGTATTACTCCATGAGGAGTTATAAATTCTCCTCTTCTAGCACTTCCTTCTTTTTTGTGTAATTTAAACACTTTATTTTCCCCTTCCTATTATTATTGTTAATTTTTCTCCGTTAATTTTTTATTTTAAAAACATAGCATCTCCAAAACTAAAAAATCTATATTTTTCATCAACAGCTTCTTTATATGCATTCATTATATTTTCTCTGCTTGAAAATGCACTTACAAGCATAAGTAATGTTGATTGTGGTAAATGGAAGTTAGTTATCAATCTATCTACTATTTTAAATTTATATCCTGGATACATAAATATATCAGTCCATCCTGATGTTTCTTTAACTTTTCCATTTTCATCACCTATAGTTTCAAGAGTTCTACATGATGTTGTACCAACTGCAATTACTTTTCCACCATTCTCTTTGGTTTTATTGATAATATCCGCTGTTTCTTTTGACATTGTATAATATTCTGAGTGCATATGATGTTCTTCAATGTCTTCAACCTTAACTGGTCTAAAAGTCCCAAGACCTACATGAAGTGTTACAAAAGCAATTTTTACACCTTTATTTTCTATCTCCTTTAAAAGTTCTTTTGTAAAATGAAGTCCCGCTGTTGGCGCAGCAGCTGAACCTTTTTCTTTTGAATATACAGTTTGATATCTTTCTTTATCATCTAATTTTTCTGTTATATAAGGTGGCAATGGCATTTGTCCTAATTTATCCAATACTTCTTCAAATATACCTTCATATTCAAATTCAATTATTCTACTACCATCTTCACCCATACCCTTAACTTCCGCTTTTAATTCTCCTGAACCAAAAACAAATCTAGCTCCGATTTTAGCCTTTTTTCCTGGTTTAACTAAAGTTTCCCACTTATCCCCTTCTATTCTTTTCAAAAGTAGAAACTCTATTTTTCCACCTGTATTTTCTTTTTCCCCTATAAGTCTTGCAGGAAGAACTCTTGTATTATTTAATACTAAACAATCTCCTTCATTAAAATATCCTAATATATCTTTAAAAATTTTATGTTCTATATGTCCACTTTTTCTATCTACCACCATTAATCTTGACTCATCTCTTTTTTCCATAGGATGTTGTGCAATTAATTCTTCTGGTAAATAAAAATCAAAATCTTTAACTTTCACTATTGTCACTCCTCTTAAGTTAACTTAATCTGTTCTTTAAAATCTCTTTTTAAATGCTTATAAGCCTTTTCCGTTGCCTTTCTTCCTCTTGGCATCCTAATTATAAACCCTTTTTGAAGAAGATATGGTTCATATACATCCTGTATAGTATCTAATTCTTCTCCTATAAAATAAGCTAAAGTCTCAAGTCCAACTGGACCACCTTTAAAATTATCAATTATAGCTTCAAGAATTCTATTATCTATATTATCAAATCCCTCCTTATCAATTTCTAAAAGTTCTAAAGCACTTTGAGCAATATTAATATCGATAATCCCATTACCTTTAACATCGCAATAGTCTCTAACTCTTTTTAAAATTCTATTAGCAATTCTTGGTGTACCCCTTGATCTTCTTGCAATTTCAAAAGCTGCATCCTCTGTTGTTACTACACCCAAAATTTTTGAAGATCTTAAAACTATCTCTTTTAACTCATCCTCATTATAGAATTCCATTGCACTCAAAACACCAAATCTATCTCTTAGGGGAGAAGTTAAAAGCCCCACCCTTGTAGTAGCACCAATCAAAGTAAATTTTGGCAAATCTAATCTTATAGATTTTGCAGCAGCACCTTTTCCTATTACAATATCAAGAACATTATCTTCCATAGCCGGATACATAATTTCTTCCACTGTTCTATTTAATCTATGAATTTCATCTATAAATAACACATCGTAATCGTTTAATGAAGTTAATATAGCAGCCATATCTCCTGCTCTTTCAATGGCTGGTCCTGAGGTAACCTTTAAAGTTCCTCCCATTTCCCTTGCTATTATGTTGGCTAAAGTAGTCTTACCAAGTCCTGGAGGTCCATATAGAAGTACATGATCTAAAGATTCTTGTCTAATCTTAGCAGCTTCTATAAAAATACTAAGTTTTTCTTTTACTTTACTTTGACCTATATACTCAGTAAGTTTTTCAGGTCTTAATGAATGTTCTACATCAAAATCCTCTCTTTTATAAGAAGCAGAAACTATTCTATCCTCCATATCTACTCCTCCTAATTCATTAAATATCTTAAACTATTTTTTATTATTTCTTCAATGCCTTTACTCATATCAACATCTTTTAACGCTTTTTCAGCTTCTTTTTGTGCAAATCCTAAAGCTATTAATGCTTCTAAAGATTCATCATACTTCCTAGTAGAGTTCTTAGATAAATTATCTATATCTTCTAAATTATCTTCATATATTTTTTCTATTTTGTCTTTAAGTTCTAAGGTTATTCTTTGAGCAATTTTCTTGCCTATTCCCGGAGCCTTTGTAAGCATTTTATAGTCTTCTGACAAAATTGATTTTTTTAAATTAGATACATTACTAATAGAAAGTAATGATAATGCAGCTTTACTTCCAACTCCATTTATAGTTAACAATAAATTAAACATAGCCCTTTCTTCCTCAGTTAAAAAACCATATATTCCTATAAAATCTTCTCTAACTATTTGCTCTATGTATATCTTTACTTCTTCATTTATGTTAGGCATATTTGACATAGTATTTCCAGAGGTATATATTTTATATCCTATATTATTACTCTCTACTACTATATAATCCTTATTTAAACTTATGTAAATTCCCTTTATATATTCAAACAAAATATTACCTCCTAGAATCTTTTCCGTATAAATACAATATATATTACTTTAACATTTTAAATTTAAATTATCAAGAATTCTTAAAGGTAAACAGTAAAATAAAATATGAAATGTCTTTATTCAGGCATTTCATATTTTATATCAAAACTCATAATACCATTATTTAATTGATCAATACTTGCAAACTGCATACAATCATCACCTTTTACTAACTTATCTATCTCTTGATCTCTTAGATAATTTACATTAGCTCCTGTTCCTTCTTTATCTAGTATATTTCCCTTTTTATCAAAAACATTTCCTTTATTATCGCTTTTAGCTATTACTATTTCATTGTTTTCTGCCAAAAGCACGTATCTATTAGGTTTATACTTATTAGACTTTCTAACTAGCTCTATTCTGTCATCTCTAATACTTCTTAGAATATATCCTTGACTTTTATATTTTTCTTTTATTTCTGCCACTGTTTTTCCTTCTAATTTTTCATCTTTTGCTTTTCTATTTCTCTCCAACATTATACTACTATTATCACTTTTTACGTATATTTCAAAAAATATATCAGTATTAGATTTTAATACTTTTTTTAAGTTCTCTTCGCTTTCCTTTTCATTTTCAGTAACATGAGCAACTATTCGTTTACCTTTATTATTATATAATCCTAATCCTTTAGTTTTTGTATTTTTTCCTATATAATATCCTAAAACCAAAGTAATACTTATTAATATACTACTAAAAATCATAAAAACTTTTTTATTTGACATAATATCTCTCCTTCCCTTCAAGGATATTATTGCCAAATCATTTAAAGTTATTCACTTCCATTTTAATTAATTTAATAAAAATAGAAGCTATGTGTCTATGACATAGCTTCTATATAAAATTAATCTTCTTTCATTAATTGTGGTAAAATATACTCTCCCATAAATTTATCTAAATCTACTTTTTCTCTAACTTTATCTAATACGCCTCCAACTAATTCTCCTATATATCTAATTAACAAATCCTGCTTCATATCAACTTTTATTTTGTTTTGTTCTTCTTTATTAATACCCATATAGCTAGTTCTTATACCTAAAACTAATCCTGGAACAAGAATATTTTCAACTAACTTTTCATCTTTTATTTTCTGTTTTGCTTTATTTACCATAGTACTACTTGCTAAAGTTATGTTTTCTCCAAATTCATTAATTCTTTTTTTTATTTTTTCATTTTTTTCCTTATTGATTTTTTTATCTTTTTTAATATTTTTTAAATTTAATTTCTTATTATTACAACAGTTTAAATAAAGAATATAGTTATATTTTATAGCGTGTTTTATTTCATCCGTTATAATTTCAAATACTATATCCCTGTAAACACTATATGGCGGAAACATACGAAGTATTGTTCTATATTTTTCTACAGCATGTAATTCTCTAAATAACGCTTGTTCTATTCCTGAAATATATGATTCGGGTTTTTTAAAATTTTCTTCATCTTTTATTACCACTTCTTGTCCTGTTAGATCTTTATAAATATTTCTATAAATTTTATTATGTTTTCTTTCATCGTCTCTTATTGAAATTATAATATCTTTTTGTTCTTGAGTTGGAGCTAATTTAATTAAATAATCATAAAACATCTCATCTTCTTTTTCTCCCTCAACGGAACTTTTTATTAACGGTAATATCTTCTGGGAATCATATTCATCATTATTCATATAATTATTATATGGATCCATATAATTTCTTATATATGCCATTAAAATTATACCTCCTAAATTTTAATATCCATATATAATATGAAAGTATAGCTTAACTTGTACCCGAATACTTAATGCTAATCATTTAACTTTTACTCAAACACATCATCTTCTATTTCTTCTTTTGGTAAATTCAATCTATATTGTTCCATTAATTCTTTAGTTAAAATAATAGTACCTATAATTGAAATAATACTCCCCCACAATTTACTATTATTAAGATTTTCAGGTATTGGGTTTTTACTTATATAATTTTCTACAAATTGAAAAATAGTAACTACAAATAAAATAAATGCAGATAAAAAATTTATAATTGCTGCTTTTATAATATCTTCCTTGTCATCACTAAAACTTAATATACCATTTCCTATAAACGCCAGTTTCACTGCTACCTTAAAAAGCCTTGCAGAATTTTTCAGTAATTCCTGGGATAATTTTTCTATATAAAGCTCTTCTTCATTCTTTGTATTTCTTCTCTTCATATTCTTATTTATAATACTTTTATATTTATTAGATGACATAATTATCACTCTTCTCTATTTAATAATATAATATTTATATTTTTCATTTATGTTGCATTAATTTTCTGTGATAATATATAATTTCATTAAAATATATATACTCCTATTGAAAAATAACCATACTTGTATTATTATAAATATAAATGTATAAATATAAAAAATAATTTAATAAGTTGATTATGTGTATATGGATAATAAAACTTCAACTTTTTTAGTTTGTTTAAGGAGGATATTATGTCAGAAATAACTAAGTATAAATTTAAAAAAAACTATCCATTAAAATCTTATATTAAATTTTTTATACCATCTTTTATAGGCGTATTCCTATTTATGACTCCTATAAAATTACTTGGTAAAACTACAATTCCAGTTGCTTTTCTTTCTAAAGCATTTCAGGGATTGATAACTTCTTATTTACCACTAATAACCACAATACTTATAATTACATCACTTGTAATTACCCTAGTTACAAAAATATTGAAACCTTCATTTATAATGAATAATGATTACTTGGAAAGGCTTTTTAATATAACTCCACTATGGTTTATAACTAGAGTTTTAGGTGGATTTTTTGTAATATGTACTTATTTTAAAATTGGTAGCTCTATCATTTATTCTGAAGATACAGGTAATCTTCTACTAAATAGTCTGCTTCCAGCATTATTTTCAGTATTCTTATTTGCCGGATTGTTTTTACCTTTAATATTAGATTTTGGTTTACTTGAATTTTTCGGAACTATGCTTACTAAAATAATGAGACCTTTATTTAATCTTCCAGGACGTTCTTCAGTTGATTGTATAGCTTCTTGGCTTGGGGATGGAACTATTGGTGTTCTTTTAACTAGTAAACAGTATGAAGATGGATTTTATACTGCAAGAGAAGCTGCTATAATCGGAACTTCTTTTTCAGCAGTATCAATAACTTTTGCATTATTAGTAATACGTCAAGTAGGGCTTGAAGATATGTTCGTTCCATTTTATCTGACAGTTACTTTAGCTGGTATGGTTGCAGCTTTCCTTGTACCTAGAATACCACCACTTTCAAGAAAAACTGATACTTTTTATAATAATAAAAATTCTAATACTAGTGAATCTATACCTAGTGGTTATTCTTCTTTTTCTTGGGGACTTGAACAAGCTATTCAAAGAGCTGAAAAAAATAATGATACAAAAAAATTCTTCATTGACGGCTTGAAAAATGTACTTGATATGTGGCTTGGTGTTACTCCAGTAGTTATGGCTTTGGGAACTTTAGCATTAATAATAGCTACATATACTCATATATTTCAATGGCTTGGAACTCCTTTTATTCCATTTTTGAAATTGCTTCATTTACCTGAAGCAAAAGCTGCCTCATCTACACTAGTTGTAGGATTTGCAGATATGTTTCTTCCATCAGTTATTGCTGCAAGTACAATAAAAAGCGAACTTACTCGTTTTGTAATTGCTGCTGTATCAGTAACTCAACTTATATATATGTCTGAAGTTGGAGGATTACTAATAGGTTCTAAAATACCTGTAAACTTCAAAGAATTATTTATAATATTTTTAGAAAGAACACTTATAACTCTACCAGTAATTACTCTAATAGCACATATTATATTTAAATAAATTTTAAAAATAAACTAGAAATTATTAAGTTTCTAGTTTATTTTATTTTTAACATAATTTAATTTAATAATTCATAATAAAATTAACATACTATTAATACAAACGTATTTTAGGAGATGTTTATTATGTATATTTTTATTTTCACAGCTATAACTTTAATTGTATTAATTTTATTATTACTAGCACTAATACCATTAAAAATATATTTTAATGCTAATTCATATAACCTTTTTAATTCTAATATATTATTTTCTTGGTTTAATGAATTTTTAAAAGGTAAAATTATTTGTGATAATACAGGCTCATTAATTTTAAATATATACTTTTATAACAGATTAGTAAAAACTAAACCTCTAATCTTAAGTAACAAATCAAAAAATACATTAACTAGCAATAAAATAAATATATTAAAAAACTTAAAAATAAACTCTATAGATATAAAAACTTATTATGGTTTTAAAGATCCTAGTTTAACTGGTATAATTTGTGGAATTATAAATCTAATACCTTCTTTTTCTTATAAAAATAATATAAGTAATTATCCAAATTTTAATTCTGATATAACATATTTTGATACATCAGGTAAAATACATTTAAATTTATTATTTACATTAACACAAATTGTTAAAAATAAATTTAATATATCTTTTAATAATATTTCTTATGCTAATAAATAATAGACTTTTAAGTTTATTATTTTATTTAATATATAAGGAGGATTCAATATGCAATTAAATAATAATTTTTCTGATAATATGAATACTGTATTTACGAAAGTAGAAGACTATGTAAAACATGAAAGTATGATGGGAACACCATTAACCGTAGAAAATAAAACTTTAGTTCCAATAGTATCTGTTTCTTTAGGTTATGGTAGTGGAAATAATTCTCCTAAAAATAAAAACAATTCTACTTCTAGTTCCTGTCCTGCCGAAGGTGTAGGACTTGGTGCTAAGATAGCTACTGATGCAGTTGTAGTTATTGATAAAGATTGTGTTTCTATGCTTCCAGTATCTCAAAGAACTAATGTAAATATTAATGATATGATAACTAAACTCCCTAATGTTATAAGTAGTTTAAAAGGAAGCACTAACACTCAACAAAATCAAGGACAACAACAGTCTCAACAGGCAACTAATCAAATGCAAAGCCAAGCTACTTCTATTAAAACAAAATAAATTAAAATAAAACTAGCAAACAAGAATTTGAAATTTAATTAAGGTTTTTTATATTATTTAAAAGTCTCCGTGTATTGGAGACTTTTCTTATAAAGTTAATCTTTTTAAATATTTTATAATACATATTTGTAATAAATATAAAGACTATTGATAAATAATATTATCAACAGTCTAAATCTTCATAAAAATCTATATTTAATTAATAATAAAACCATAAAACATTGTTGCTATAATATTCATAGTAAGTCCAATTAATATTTCATACGGAATTAGCTTGGCTCTTTGTTTAATATTAAAAGATACGCTTTCTGCACTAATATGAAATAAGTTACCATGTGGTAAATCATCTATTACAGAAACTCCTGTATGTACCATTTCTGTTGCCGCTACTGGATTTACTCCCATATGTAGTATAGAATTACTAAATACAGAACTTGTAACTACAGCTCCTCCTGTTATAGATGCAGTAGCTCCTCCCATAAGTATTCCTGATATGGATGCCAATAAAATACCTGAAATTCCAAAATAATTAATTATATTAATTATGTCATCACTTAAAGTAGATTGAGATATTATACCAGCAATTGTTCCTGTACCTAGCAAAAGAATAGCTGCACCCTTCATCTTTAAAAGTCCCTTAGACATATATGTTTTGAATTTACAAATTTCACCCATAGAAATAGCTGCTATAAGTCCTCCAAGAGGTAAAATTATCATAGGATCTATATTTAAAATAAAAATAGAATTTAAAGCTAACATTATAATTATAAATAGTGGTCCCACTATGGCTTTTTTAAAACTTGGAAGTTTTTTCTTTTCATTAATTATACCATCATCTAGAACTACATCACCTTTATGAGCTAATTTCTTAGCTATTATATATGTAATTATTATTCCAAATATAGCCGGGATTATTCCCCCTAACATAGACATTGACAAATCAATTTTAAAACCATCAGCTATAGCTATAGCATTAGGATTAGGTGACATTATATTGCCAGATTTTCCACCACCTAACATAGCTATAAGAATAGATGCTTTAGATAACTTTGCTCTTTTGGCTATTATTAAAGCAATAGGTGCTACGGTAATTATAGTAACAGGTATTATTACTCCAACGGCACAAATAATACAAGATGATAGAATTATAGCCATTAATGCTTTTTCTTCTCCTAATTTTTGTATTATTGTTTCTGCAATTTTATCCGCAGCTCCAGTTTCAATTAACACTCCTGCAAAAACTCCAACAGTTAAAACTCTTAAAACTGCAGGCACAATACTTTGAGCACCATGCACTACAATATCTACAGTTTCAGTAATTGTAGCTCCTCCTATAATTCCTCCTACAAAAGCTCCTCCTATCATTGCATAAACAGGATTAACTTTTTTAAATATCATCCATATTGCTGTAACTAGTCCTATTAGCGCTCCTAATGTACTAATCTCTACCATAAAATTCCCCTTTTATGTTTGTATTGTATAAATTAATAAACTACCATTAAAAGTTTATCATATTTTTCGACATTTTCCTAGTTTGTTACAATATTTTTTAATTTTTGATTTATCAAAATATACATAAAATTGCAAATATATATCGAATTTATTATTACAACAATACTAAAATTTAAAACTAAGAACCTCTTATTTTAAAAATAAGAGGTTCTTAGTTTTAAATTTTAGTATTTCCTTCAATAACTATATTTTTATTTTCATCAAAATAAACTTTTCCACCACATCTTTTTATAAAAGAATTTAACATATTAACTATTAACTTAAGAGATATATTTTGATTTTCTATATTTTTATCAAACTCCATTAAAATTTTTAAACTAGGATAACTTGAAATAATAATCTTAAGATTAGTACCAAAAGAATCCTTCATAATTTCTTTAATAATAGTAGATGTAATATACAATATTAATTTATAATTTCCTTCATGATTAAAATCGTCATTATCCACTATTACTTCTTTATATAAACTTTTATATTTTGAAATATCTCTTTTTAATTTACATATTTTAAATGTTATATTTTGTGATGGTATTGTATCTAAATAACCTAAATAAATGTCCTTAACAAGTAAAATATAATTTTCCATTACTGTTGCTACTTTTATTTTTCCTTTAGCTTGGCTGCAAAATCCCATTAAAAAATCTAATATACTATCGCTTAAATTTTTTATATTAAGTACATCATCATGTATATTATCTATGATGTCTTTACTTTCCTTCATAAGATTTTCATATATTTTATTTTTTTGTTTTAATTCTTCTCTAAGAATCTCTCTTTCTTTCTTTAAATTATAATAATCTAAAGCCGAATTTATAGCCGGTATAAATTGCTCATCATCTTCCCATGGTTTAGTTATAAATCTAAATACTTCTCCTGTATTTATTGCTGCTAAAATTTGTGGTACAGATATATATCCAGATAATACTACCCTAACAGTTAAAGGTGAAATATTCTTACAAGTTTTTAATAAATCTAATCCATTTCCTAATGGCATTCTCATATCAGTTACTAAAACAGAAATTTCTTGACTTTTTAATATATCTATAGCTTTATTTGCATTAGTAGCAAATATAGCTTCATAATCTTGTTCAATAATACACCTTTTTATAGAATTAAGTATATTTACTTCATCATCTACAAACAATACTTTGTTTGTATTCATAGCATTTCACACTCCTTAAATTTTAGATTCTATAACATCCTTAAAATTTTTATTTTTTGCATATTTTAAACTTAGTTTTTCACATTGGAATTTACTTATATTTAAATGTTCAAATACATAATTATTTAGTTTAGGTGCATAACTAGGATAAATCGTTTTCCATGACAAATAATCAGCTATATGTACAACGCTTACAATTTCCTTATAGTATTTATGGCATCCTATTGGATTTTGATGATACATTGAAACTTGCGAAATAGAATTAGGCATTTGCCACCAATTAAGAACATATGCTCCTAGTTCTGTATGAGTTATATCAAAAATATTCTTCTCACATAACTCAAAACTCATATCTGGATATTTATTCTTCATATCCATTATTTTTTGATATTTATCTTTAAAAATCTTTAAAAATATTACCTTACCTATATCATGCAATAATGCAGCTGATAAGTACTCTTCTGGAATCTTTTTTCCCAATAATTCTTTATATATATCATTTGTTAATAAATTTGTTAACACTGAATGTTGCCATAACATTTCAATATACTCGTTATACTCATTATTACAACACTGAAAAATTTCAGTAGCTAATATTATTGATTTTAAATTTAAAAGTCCTAAATTTAATATAGCTGTATTTATAGATCCTGTTCTAACTCCATAAAATGCTGAGTTAATTGTTTTTAATACTTTTGATGATAATGTTTGATCCTTACTAACTATGTCAACTATATCTTTTAAATCACAGTCCTCATTTTCTATTACATTATTTATTTTTTGTAATATATATGGAAGTGTAGGCAATTCATCAGATTCCTCTAAAAATCTAAGCATATTTTTACTATTGAGTTTGTCTATATTTTCAAATACATCAAATATAACATTTATTAGTTCATCATTGTCCCAAGGTTTCTTTATATGAACTTTTGCAAGTCCAGTATCAACAACTTTTATTATCATATTTTTATCAGCATATCCACTTAAAGCAATTCTAATTACATTAGGATATAAATATTTAACTTTTTTTAATAAATTATGTCCATCCATTTCTGGCATTTTTATATCAGATACTATCATATCTATATTATTTTCATATAATATTTTTAAGGCTTCTGCTCCATTATTTGCATAAAAGGTTTCATAATCAGAATCCCACATTTCCCGTTTTATAGCTCTTAATATAAGTCGTTCATCATCTACAAATAAAATACTCTTACTCATATATATTCCTCTAATCTTCACCACAATTAATTGGTAATTTTATAGTAATCTTTGTTCCTATGTTTTCTTCACTTTCTATGATAAGTTCTCCTTTATGAGTATTTTTTATTATTTCATAAGTAATGCTAAGTCCAAGTCCAGTACCTTTTCCAATGGGTTTAGTAGTAAAAAATGGTTCAAAGATTTTATTTTTAATATTATATGGTATTCCTATACCATCATCTTCAATTGAACAATATACATAAGATTCATCATAAGTAGTTGATATTAATATATTTCCTTGATTATATTTCTCTTCTTTTGATATTTTTTCTTTTATTGCATATGAAGCATTTATTATTATATTTAAAATGCATTGATTGATTTCATTAGGTTTGGCTTTTATAAGAGGTATGTTAGTTAAATTTAATTTTAATTGTGAAGTGTATTTTATCTCATTTTTTACTATAATAAGCGTGTTTTCTATACCTTCATTTAAATCATATTGTTGTAAATCTCCATTATTATTTTCATGAGCAAAATTTCTAAGAGCATATATGATTTTTCTAACTCGTTCTAATCCAGCACTTGTATCATTAAACATTTCCTCTAAATCATCTATTATAAAATCTATCTTATTTTTTTTTTCTATTTTATTTAAATATTCAATTTCTTTATTTATATTTTCTCCAAATTTTAATTGCAACTCCTGTTTTATCATTCTATAACTTTCTAATGTTTCTTTGAAATGTCTTACATATTTTTTTAGTGTATTAAAATTACTCATTACAAATCCTAATGGATTATTTATTTCATGAGCAATGCCAGCTGACAATTGACCTATACATACCATTTTATCTTCTCTAAGTAACTTTACTTGAGTTTGTTTCAATAATTTTAATGCTTTATCTAATTCTTTATTTTTTTTATCTAATATGTTTATTAAATTATTCTTATATGTAACATCATTTGCTTGTATTAAAAAGTTAATTATATTTAGATTTTTATCTCTAATTGGTGATACTATTACATTTAACCATAATTTTTCACCTCTTTTATTTATGCAAAGTAAATCATCATTACACATATTATTATTAGAAACCTTTTCAATTATTTTCTTTATAATTTTATCATAATCATCAATTTGAAATATAGATATATGTTTACCTATAAAATCTTTTGATACGATTCCTATTATTCTTTCTATTCCCTTATTGGCATATTCTATTATTCCATTAATATCTACTATTAATATCCCATTAGTAGACTGTTCTATTGCCATATAAAGTCGTCTTTCCTCTATTTCTTTCAAAGCATCGGATAAATTCATAAACTTTTTCCTCCTTCAATTCAAAAGCCAACAATCTCCTGACATTTTTAACATTTGGTATAATTTAGTTATATTTTTATCAATTTAATACTTTACATTATCGTATCTTTTCTTAAAAACTTCAACTTTATTAAATTATTATTATAAATAAAAACTCCTTTAAATTATATAAAAGAGTTTTTATTTATAATAAAGCTTCCAAAATAGTGATTATTACACAATAACATATATATAAGTTAATTTTACATTTTTATGTGTATTTCAACACTAACTTAAATATATATATTATTTTATTTCTATTATTGATATATTATTGTCAATAAGATTAAAATTATATTAATTCGGTATAACATTCACAAAATTCCACTTCATAATTATTTTATTTAATAACATTACAACTAAATCTTAACTTTTACGGAACTTTTTCAAAAACAAAAACTAAAATACATTCTTTTTAACATTGCTTACATAAGTGACAAATCCATGGCATTTCTATTGCCTAACTATTTGCAATTCATAAATGTCACTTATACAATAAATATTTTTAATAATATTGAAGCTTATACTTTTCTATCCAGTTACAATATGAACACCTAAACTACTTAAAATCTTATCCATAGGATTATATACAGCAGCCGATGGTGAAACCGCACATAAAAGACCTACAGCCATTTTATTTGAATCTACTAAAACTGCTCCTGAATCTCCCTCTTGTCCCATTGCAGTAGTAACTATTTGATTCTTGAATATATATATTCCTAATTCAAGCTTTACTTTTACAGTAACACCTATTGTTGTTATTAAACCTTCTGTATATGAAGTAGTTCTTCCTGACTTCATTACTTTTTTACCTAATTGAGGTGTACTTACACCTTTAAGACTACCAATCATATAAATTTGTGGTGAAAATATTCCTGGTTCATATTCCCGAGCAATTGCACAATCCACATAATTTTCTGGTGAATTTATTGCGGTTTTATTTTTTAAAGGAATATATTTAGTTAAATATGCAATAGCATCTTTTGTGATTTTGCTACCATCTTTCAATGATGGTTGTAATATCTGAGTATTTATAGGTAACATATTTTCATTAGCAATAACATGATTACAACTCAACATATATTTTTTAGTTCCATCAGTTACTACACACCCTTGACTTCCAGTTACATTTGGAACTGATTCAGGACCAATGCTATATCCTCCTTGTACCGGACGAATTCTTTGTGTTAGAGATGCTCCTCTAAAATAACCACTTTCCAATACATCAGTTTCAATTCCCATATAGCTCTTTGGAATTAAATCTTTTAATATTAAATTAGCTTTCTCTACTTTGTGGGAAACAAATACAACAATACACTTTTTAGAAGTATACATACCATTTATTATCTTATAACCTAATCCTATTCCAACTACATTCTTTTTGTTAAAAAAATAATTATATTGATTTTTACAAATATTAAATATTTTTTTAACATTATTTGAATAATCATTTTCTGCACCAAAATTAAATCCCATTTACATCACCACACTATAATTTCATTTTGTAATAAGTGAAACTTTGAATATTTTTAAAATTAAATTTATATCAGAATAATTAGAGAAACTATTAGAATCAGAATTAAGAAGTCCTATTGCATTTCCTTCTCGATCCAGTAATAAACTTCCTGAATCTCCTTTTTGACTCATTAGAGTTGTTAATATTTGATTTTTAAATAATACTTGTCCACTGGAGTAATGAGCCCATATAGTAGCATTAACTGCTTCTACTGTTCCAGTGGTATACCCACTTATTGCACCTACTTTTACTACGGTATCCTTTAATTTTGCACTTGACACTCCTAAAGGTAAACTATTTAATATAGCAATCTTTGGTGTAACTAAACTTATTGAAAGTACCTTTCCTATAGCACAATCCACATAATTTTCTGGTATTGCAGTTGATGATATATATCTTAAGGGAATATATTTTGAAAGATATGCAATAGTATCTTTTGATATTACTCCTCCGAAGTGAATAGATGGTTGTATTATAGGTGTTCCTAATGGGACTAAATTCTCATTTGTTAAAACATGACCAGAACCTAATATATAGATATTTTCTTTATCTTTTACTAAAGCTCCTAATGTTCCAGTTGTAACACTTTTTGTAGCACCATCTGAAATTCCCATAGCATACCCACATAATACGGGACGAACTCTACTAACCAAATTACATTCTGTGGATACTCCTCCTGTTACTACATCAGTTTTGATTCCTTCATATACTGCTGGTACTATTTCCTTAGCTGGAAGTTCATTTTTTGATATCTTTTCAGTAACAAAAACTTTAATACATTCTTCATAAGTGCAAATACCATCTATATCTTTATATCCTAATCCAACACCAACTACATTAGACTTACTCAAAAAATATTGATACTGACATTTACATATATATATAATTTTTTTTCTTTTTTCATATTGATTACACAACTTAAAGCAATTATAACAATTATTATTCATTTATATCACCTTTTAATGAACTTAGTTTTTTCTTTATTAAATTAATAAAATTTATTTTATTATAATTAAAAATTGTATCATCAATATATATTATGATAACTAATATTAAAAGGATATTAAACTCAAAACCCTGTATTTTAAAATAAACTTTTTAATTTTAAATTATTTTTATACTAACATCTAAAGCTGCTAAAACTCTTTTAATTGGATTGAAAATAGTATATTCATTATTAGATGCCATAAGAATTCCTAACACATAATTATTATCATTTAATAAAATAGACCCAGAATCTCCCGGCTTTGCCATAGCATTTGTAACAAGTTGTTTTTTCATTAAAAATTGTTTTTTATTTTCATCAACTATTATAGTTACATTGATATATTGTATTATTCCTGTAGTTAATTCCGTAGATGCTCCAACCTTTTTTACTAGTTGACCTAATCTATGTCCTCTTACACCTTTAGGTTTTCCTATAAATTTAATATCCGAAGATACAAAGTTATTATTAATTACCTTAGCTATAGCAACATCCATATAATTTTCTGGTCTTTTAGTTCCATTTATACACCTTAGAGGTATGAATTTTGAAAGAACAGCAACTTGATCCTTCTCTGGATTTCCACCATTTATAATTGCAGGTTGTAGTATTGGAGTACCTAATTTAATATTATTTAGATCCGCTAAAATATGATTACTACTTAATATAAAATTTTCTATACCATCTGTTACTAGACATCCCATTGTACCATAATATTTAGTTGTTACAGGTGCAATACCATATCCTCCTAATACTGGACGAATTCTATTGGAAAGTTTCATTGTACTAAAAATCCCAGTTTCAATTACATCTGTTTTAATCCCCTTATACACCGAAGGCACTAAATCTTCACGTTTTAATTCATTATTAGGAATCTTTTCAGAAGCAAATACCGCAATACATTTCTCTGAAGTTAAAACTTCTTTTTGTACTTTATAACCAATGCCTACCCCTACTATATTAGGTTTATTTAAAAAATACTCATATTCACAATCACATATATAGCAAATTTTTTCTTCTTTAGTATACTTACAACATTTAAAATTTTTATATTTTCCACAATCCATACTTTTCATTTATATCACCACAATATATTTTCATTTCACTATATACTATGATATTTCTTACTAATTCGACAATATTTTTAGAATTTTATTTTAATAATACCTATATTTTATATTGTTAAAATTTATAAAAAATCTCATCTGCTAAATAAACATTTTATTGACTAATATTTATAATAGCAAATGAGATTTTATTTTTACTTATTTGTTTTATTTTTTCATATTTTTTGTAACTAACTTAACATTTAATTTATTTAGAACATCAGATATGTTATTATGATAAGAATGTTTCTGACTATGAGCATATATAAGTCCTACTGCATATCCTTCAGAATCTGTTAATAAGCTACCAGAGTCTCCTTCACTTGTCATCTTTGTGGTAACTATTTGATTTTTAAATATAGCTTTTTTATCACCATATTCTACAATAATAGTAGCTCTTTCAGCTAATACTAATCCAAATGTTTGCTCAGTAGTTCTTCCAACCTTAACTACAGATTGTTCTAACTTTGCAGGTTTTATGCCTAAAATTTCTCCAATAAAAGCCACTTTAGAGGATACATCATCTTCATTAATTACTTTAGCTATAGCCGCATCTACATAGTTTTCAGGAACATTATCCTCGTTTTTAAACTCTATAGGAACAAATTTAGTAAGTTTTGCAACTACATCTTCAGGATTCTTTCCTCTATCTTTTATACTTGGTTGTACTATATCAGTATCTAATGGTAATTTGTTTGTATCGGCAAGAACATGATTATTACTTAAGATATAATATCCATTATCGTCCTTCACTAAACATCCTACTGATCCAACTTCATCACTAGTTGTGGGACTTAATCCAAATCCTCCAATGACAGGTCTGATTTTTCCTGTAAATGAACAAGTTGAAATTGGTCCACTTGGTAATACATCAGTTTTAATTCCCTTATATGTTGGTGGAATTAAATCTTCTTTAGCTAATAAATCTTTAGGAAATTTACCAGAAACAAATACAGTAATACACTTTTCTCCAGTAAATTGCCTATTACTTACTTGTTTTCCTAAACCTATTCCTACTACATTGGGTTTGCTGAAAAAATCCATATAATCTTCATTACAAATTTTAAAAACTTTTTCATCAAATTCTAAATTATCATTACTCATTATATCACCCACTTAAATTTCATATAATTAATATATAATATTCTGTATATATATTAATTATGTAAAATAATAATTATTTTTTTAATTTTTTTATTACTTCAGTAAAATAACAATAAAAACCTCCTTTGCTGTAATGTATATCATAATTAAAATGATATACATTACAGCAAAGGAGGTCTATTAAATATTTATAACTATATTAATGTAAGCAATAATTCTTAATAACTTGATTAACCTTCAAACTCTTCTGGATATTCAGCATTGTGATAAACGTCTTGTACATCATCATCATCATCAAGCATATCTAAAAGTTTTTGAGTTTTTGGAGCTGTTTCCATATCTACAGCAGTCATAACATCTGGAATCATTGTAATATCCGCTTCTAAGAAACTATATCCATTTTTTTCAAGTTCTTCACGTACTTCTGAAAAATCTGCAGGATCAGTTGTAATTTCAAAAACTTCTTCTTCTGCACTAAAGTCCTCTGCTCCTGCCTCTAATGCTTGCATCATTAATTCTTCTTCATCTATTTCATCAGTTTTTTCTATTACTAATTGTCCTTTTCTTTGGAACATGTATGATACACAACCATTTGCACCTAAATTTCCGCCGTATTTATCAAATTTATGTCTTACACTTGCAGCACTTCTATTTCTATTATCAGTAAGACATTTTACCATTACCGCAACTCCACCTGGTGCATAACCTTCATAAACTATTTCTTCATAAGTTATTCCTTCAAGTTCTCCAGCACCTTTTTTAATTGCTCTGTCAATAGTATCGTTAGGCATATTGGCTGCCTTTGCTTTTGCAACAACATCTCTTAATTTTGAATTTGTATCTAAATTAGATCCACCATCTCTTGCTGCTAATATAAGTTCTCTACCTATTTTTGTAAATATTTTTCCCTTTGCAGCATCATTTTTACTTTTCTTAGCTTGTATATTATGCCACTTTGAATGTCCTGACATAAAAATTCCTCCTAACTCTCATCTATAATATATTTTCTATATACATTAATAAACATTAGTTCCACAATCGCATAATATTATATCATATATGCCATTTTTATTTCAAATTTTATTCTACTTAACTACTAATTTTCTTTCTTATCCTCATACAATCTATTTTCTAATTTAAAATAATACTTTTCTTCACCCTCTATAAATTCTGCTTTTGCAGAAGTTACTTCAGTAACTTTATTTTTTATATTTTCACAGTTATTTGTTTCTGTTAATATGCTTATACTAACTTTGTCAGTATATTTAATATCTTCAATATGCCACAAATTTTGACCACATACATATTGTACTTTCCCTAAAAAGTCATAATCTAAATTTATATGTAATGGTAATCCTTTCACCTTTTCTACTATTCCTGATTTATCTATAGCCATGGCAGCAGCTTTAGAATATGCACGTACAAGTCCTCCTGTACCTAAAAGAATTCCTCCAAAATATCGAGTTACTACTATAACCACATCAGTTATTCCATTCTTTTTTATAACATCTAAAACTGGAATTCCTGCAGTACCCTGTGGCTCTCCATCATCAGTATATCTTTGTATACCCATATTTTCACCTATTATATATGCATAAACATTATGTCTTGCATCTTTAAATTCATCTTTAATTTTATCTATAAATTCTCTTGCTTCCTCTTCATTATGAACTCTTTTAGCATGTCCTATAAAAACAGACTTTTTTTCTTGAAATTCTTCCCTTGATTCATCTTTTATAGTAAAATAACTCAATTATCTTCATTCTCCTTCCCATTTAAACTATTATCTATACTTTCTATATACATTAAAGCAGCTTTTTTTAAATATTCCTTAGAAGTGCTATTCATTATATTAATTATTTTTTCTTTCGCCCTTAAACTTTTTATTTTTTCTAATGCTTTAATAGAATACATTATAACTTGAGCATTTTCATCATCTAAAGCTCTTATTAGTGCAACTTCACATTTAGTAGTTTCAAGTTTTCCCATAGCCGATACTGCCATTCTTCTTACATTTACAAATTTATGTACTGAAGCCTTCATCAATATATCTAAACCTTCTATATCCTTAAGTTCTCCAAGTATCCATACAGCTGCTTCTTTGTCTTTAGGATACATATCCTTATAATTATCTTTTATAAATTCTATAAGTTTTCTTTTATTTTCTTTATTTAAAGAGGCTAATACTTGAATTTTATCAGCTTTTCCTGCTTTAGTTATAGTTTGAAAAAATTCTTTAGAGTTTTTACTTTTGGTTAAAAATCTATATTTTATTTTACCCTCTATTATATGATTTTGAACTGTAGTTCTATCAATATTTCTTATTTTGCATATACTATCTATGCTTTTTCCCTCAACAAATAAAAAATAAGTTATATCTTCATTACTATACTTATTTATCTCATTCCAATCAAGTTCTACAAGTCCCTTTCTCATAATTTTATTCACCCTTTTATACTAATAATTTGTTTATTATGTTTATTCCTTTTTTTATATCTTCTATACTTGTTACTGAAAATCCCACTCTAAAAAACTTTTCTCCATCTATAATACGCTTATAAAAAAGCACTCCTGGAGTTATTATAACTTTGTTATTTTTACATTTATTAAAAAGCTCTATAGAATTCATACTTATATTATTAGCTATCTTTAAGTAAAAATTAAGTCCTCCACCTGGACTTTTAAAAATCACTTTATCAGCCAAAATATCCTCAATGCACTCTTTCATATAATAATATCTATTTTTATATGACTCATTTAAAAATGCCATATGTTTTTTCCAATATCCTTCATTAATATATAATTCTAATGCTCTTTGCATTAAACTAGATGTAGTTATATCGGTATTTACTTTACAATTTTGTATTCTTTCACTAAATACTCTAGGGGGTATTAAATATCCAATTCTTATACCAGGTAAAAATATTTTTGAAAAACTTTTTATATATATTACTCTATCATATACATCTAAACTTTTAAAACTGTTATACTTTATATTTTTATCATATATTAATTCAGATAAATAATCATCTTCTATAATATAAAAGTCATATTCTTCTGCAAGATTTAATATTTCTATTTTATCCTTAGTATTGTATGTATTTCCAGTTGGGTTTTGAAAATAACTCATTATATAAAAACATTTTATTTTATTTTTCTTTAGTATTTTCTTTAATAACCTCATGTTTAAACCATCTTTTTGAATTTCAACTTCCAGTATATTAGCCCTTCTACTCTTAAAAACATTTAATGCTCCACTATATGTTGGTTTTTCAACTAAAACATTATCATTTATATTAATTATAGCCTTAGCAACTATATCTATTCCTTGTTGTGCTCCCGATACAATAAGTATATTTTCATTATCTATCTTACTTTTCCAAAAGTTTTTATTAATACTTTTTCTAAGTCCTTTGTATCCTAATGAATCTTGATAAGTAAAGGATTCTGCCCCATCTCTATCTAAAACTTTATTTAATACTTCTTTAAAAGTATCTACAGGGAAAAATCTACTACAAGTAGCTTCCCCTGTAAAATCTATATAATTTTTTATATATCCACTGCTTATTTTTCTGTATATATTAGAATATTCTTTTAAAAATTCTTTACTTTCTTCTCTTTCTTTTGCAAAAGTACCACTACCTATTTTAGAGATAGCGTATCCTTCTGTCTCTAATTTATTATATGCATTTACTATTGTTACATTATTTACTCCTAATTTCTTTGATAATGTTCTAATGGCTGGAAGCTTTTCTCCATCTAAAATTTCTCTATGATATATTAACTTTTTTATATGATTTATAATTTGTATATACTTAGGAATATCCTCCTTAAACTTTATATAGTATTTGTCCATATCATCTTTACCCCTTTATTTAAAATAAATTTGGCATACACTATGTTAAATTCATGTATGCCAAATAAATACTAAATAAAATATACATTTTCACTTATTAAAACGTTGTTTTCTTCATCTTTATAATCTCTATTTTTTCTCTTTATTATTCCACTTTCTAGCATTCTATTTAATAATCTTTCAAACCTAATATTAAGATTATTGAATAATTTATTTACTAATATATCTTCAGAACTTAATGGAACTTCCTGCTCTTTCATAAATTCTAACAATAATGCAGTATATTTTTTTATATTTATATTTATATCTTCCTCTAAAAAATTAATGATTTTATTAATTACTTCATACATATTTTCTTGAGTTACAAAAAATAATTCATCAGTAAATTCTCTTAATTTATCATTTAAATTAGTTGCCATTGTCATGACATCCTTACTTATCATATAACCAGAAGAATTAACATATAGCTTTGAAAAATCCTCTATAGCTTTTATTGCTGAACTATACGCCATATATGTTCCATTATTAGCTAAATATTTTTTACATACTTCTATACTCTTTAATAGGTCACTGAAATAAACCATATTCCACTTTTCTCTATCAATGTCAGGATAATATCTTCCTATATCATATTTACTTGTAACTTCATCATCTTTTGAAAAAACTAATCTTGACGATAAAAATACCCTATGAATAAATCCACCTGCTATTTCTTCATCATATAATGTTAAAAATTTTTCTTTACTTATTAACTTTATGTGTACTTTTATACCTTCTTCTTCAGTATAAATTCTTCTATTATTTATCTTATTTTTACATATAACAAATAAATCTATATCTGATCCTTCCCATAAATCCCCTGTCAATACACTACCAAAAACCATAGCAGCAAGAATAGAATCATTACTTTTAAGTTTATTTATTAAAGATGAAAATGCTCTTTGATATTTTTCTATATTATTCAGCATTAAATCCCCCCTAATTTATACTGATTTATAATTTATGCTAATATGTTTTCTTATAATTTTTCACAAAATTTCTTTCCTTCATATAAAATCTTCTCTTCATCAATATTTATAAGCTCCCCTTTTTCCATTATAATCTTTCCATTGATTATTACATACTCAACTTCACTTCCACTTGCTGAAAATACTATATTTGAATATATATCATGACATGGAATCATACTTGCTTTATTCATATTTAACATTATAAAATCTGCAATATTTCCTTCTTGTATTGCACCTAAATTTTCTATTCCTAATGCTTTTGCCCCATTAACTGTTGCCATTTTTAAAACTGTCTTAGCACTTAATCTAGTAGTATCTTTATAGAAAAGATTTTGAAGTAATGCCCCTGTTTCCATTTCTTCTAACATATTAAGATTATTATTACTACATGTTCCATCTGTACCCATACATACGTTTATTTTTTTATCTAGCATATCAATTATTCTTGGAACTCCACTTGCAAGCTTCATATTACTTTGTGGATTATATATAGGACTTACATTTTTACTTTTTATAATCTCTATATCATTATCAGTTAAATGTACACAATGTGCTGCCATAACTTTGCTATCAAATATACCTGTATCAACCATATACTCAACTGGTGTCATATTGTATTTTTCTTTTATTATGTTTATTTCATCTAAAGTTTCAGATACATGTATATGAATATTTTCATTATATTCTTTTGAAATTTTTGCCGTTTCAACTAAAGCCTCACGTGATAATGTATATGGAGAATGTGGAGCTATCATTGTTTTTATAAGGCTACTTTTGTAGTACTTTTCTACTAATTCCTTCAAATTAATAGCTTCTTTTAATTGAGTTTCCCATTCATCCCCTAATAATGATGTGCCAAGTACACATCTTATATTAAAGCTTTGAATAGTATCTAACATTTTGTCAAATTTAAAATACATATCATTAAATGTTGTTGTACCACTTCTCAACATCTCAATATATGCAAGTTTATTTCCTATTTCTCTATGTTCATCTTTAAAAGTACTTTCCATAGGCCATACTTTTTCATTTAACCATCTCATAAGAGGTAATCCTTCGCCATAACCTCTTAAAAGTGTCATAGCTGCATGAGTATGACTGTTAACTAGTCCAGGCATAGCACAATATCCTTTGCCATCTATTACTTTTGTATCTTTAATATCCCCTTTAAATTCACCACTACATACTTTTTTAATCTTATTATCATCTATAATAATATATCCATTTTCTATAACTTCTTCATGGTCGTTCATAGTAACTATGCACACATTTTTTATTAATGTCTTCATTATATCCCTCCGATATTTTTATCTAATATCTATATACTACTTTTAATATATTCCTTACATTTATTATATATTTCATCGTCCACCATAGCTAGTATTCTTGTACCTTGCTCTTCATATTCTTCTTCTATAACTTTAGCATTTCTATGAAGTAAAGCAACACTTGCACTTTCGCTATATGGTATTAAATACTCTATTTTTCTTAAAGGATTTGGAAGAGCTTTGCAAACTTCTTCTAAAAGTAGATCTAAATTTATATTATTTTTTCCTGATATCTCAAGAATGTTTAAATTACTATATTCTTCTTTTAATTTAGTTATACTTTCATTACTAGCTGTATCAACTTTATTAAGCAATAATATCATAGGTTTATCAGCTGCTCCTAATTCTTCTAACACTACGTTTACAGCTTCAATTTGTTTATATGCACTTTCTGATGATGCATCAACTACATGTAGCAATAACTCTGAGTTTATAACTTCTTCTAAAGTAGATTTAAACGCTTCTACTAAATCATGAGGAAGTTTTCTTATAAATCCTACAGTATCTGTTAAAGTTATTAATCTATTATCTGGAAGTATTAATGCTCTAGTTGTAACATCTAAAGTGGCAAATAACATATCAGCTTCAAATACTTCTTCTTTTTGATATACATCCTTTGGAGATGCAATTTCACACAATTTATTTCTTAAAGTGGATTTACCTGCATTCGTATATCCCACCAAAGAAACTTTAGGTATATTTTCTCTACTTCTTTTATCTCTTTGAATTTGTCTAGTTTTTTTTATCTTACTAAGTTCCTTATTAAGATCATATATTCTCTCTCTTATATGCCTTTTATCTATTTCTAGCTTTTTCTCACCAGGACCTCTAGTTCCAATACCAGCTCCCGTCCTAGATAATACGGTACCCATTCCTATAAGTCTTGGTAATCTGTATTTTAACTGTGCAAGTTCAACTTGAATTTTAGCTTCCTTTGTTCTAGCCCTTCTTGCAAATATTTCAAGAATAAGAGTAGTTCTATCTATAACTTTAGTACCTGTTGCATTTTCTAAATTTCTAATTTGAGATGCTGACAGTTCGTCATCGAATATTATAAGATTAGCATTGCACGCTTGCCTCAACATAGAAAGTTCTTCTACTTTTCCTTCCCCTATAAAAAAGGCAGTATCTATTTTTATTCTTTTTTGAAGTATCTTATCTAAAGTAACTACATTACATGCTTTTGCAAGTTCCTCTAATTCATCTAAACTTTCCTCATTTTCTATTCCAACTAAAATAGCTCGTTCACCCTTATCCTCTTCAACTTCATTGTCAACTAAATTTTCTTCTATATTTTTAATTATAGTAAGTATATTTACACCAAGAGCTTTGCCAAGTTCTAAGTTAGGAGCAACTTCAGCAATTAATTTATTATCATGTATTCCACAAAAGCCCATTGTTATATCTTTACATTTTCCATCTTGTACTGCAACTGCTACCATACAATCTAATTTTAAAGATATAAGAGCTGACAAATCTAAAGCTGATAATTTTGAATTTCCATTAGGATGTGTATGTATTATTCTAACTCCTGATAATTTTTTTGACTTTATGTCAATTACAGGCATTTCAACAGTATTACTATCACCAACAGCTACACTTAATACATTCCCTTTTCTATCTATAGCAACGCTTATCTCTTTATTTATTTCACTAGTAACTTCACATATTATATTAATAATCTCTTCATTAGATACATTTTGTCTATCTACTTTGAAGTCATATATATTGTCTAGTTTTTTTAAAATAGTCTTTCTTATACCTTCTAAATTTCCAAGTATCATTTTTTTCCCTCTCTTTTACTAGAGTAATTTATATTATTTTGCTCAATTAACGTATATTTTATAATAATATTAACCTTTACAACTTTCATATAATTTTATACTATCAAAATACCATTGTAAATAGTATTTTACAATTGAAATACCATTTTACATTATATTATAGACTACATATATTTAGCTTTAATATCTAAAGAAATTATAAAAACATCTCAAAAATTCAGGAAAAATATATGTATTTATTTTAGTAGTTTAATGTATACTTATTCTACCTTATTATATATTTTACATTATAATTAAAAGCATTTATATATTAATTTAGTATTTTATCTAAAAAGCAAATATCAAAAAACCTTGAAAAATAGCAGAAATATTGTTAATATGTATAATATATTTTTAATTATTAAGGAATAAAATTTCTATTTTAAAAAGCTTTGTGCTATTTTAATTTAATATAATTAACACTCTAAATATCTAATATGGAGGATTACAATGGAAAACGGAAAAAGAAATATTCTTATAACGGAAGAACAAATTCAAAACAGGATTAAAGAATTAGGTGCAGAAATTTCTTCTCATTATGAAGGTAAAAAACTTTATGTACTATCATTACTTAGAGGTAGCTTTATATATACTGCAGATTTAGTTAGACAAATAACTGTTCCAACTAAAATAGGTTTTATGACAACATCTAGTTATGGTCACAATGAAGTTTCTTCTGGGGATGTAAAAATAGTTCATGATATACCAGATGATATAAAAGGATTTGACGTCCTTGTAGTTGATGATATAGTTGATACTGGTATTACTATGAAGTTTGTATTAGAACATGCTAAATCTTTAGGTGCAAACAGTGTAAAAAGTTGTGTGCTTTTAGATAAGCCTGAAAGAAGAAAAGCAGATATTAAACCAGATTTTTGTTGTTTTGAAATTCCGGACGTCTTTGTAGTAGGTTATGGACTTAATTATGGTGATTATTACAGAAATATACCTTACGTATTTAATTGGGAACAAAATTAACCTTTTAAAATAAAAATTACTATGCAAAAGCATAGTAATTTTTATTTACATAGAATTTACATATATACATTAATTTAATCATAATGTATATTAATTATTTGTACTATGCACTTTACCAAAACAAAAATCATAGTGTATAATTTTGTTATATACTATTGTTTAATCGCTGTGCTATCTAGTATATTAAGGAGGAATATTTATATGACTGAAAATAAAGGAACTAAAGGTTCTCAGTCTAAAAAAACATCCAGCAATAAAACTAATAAAAAAAAGTTTAAACCTTTTAAAATTATATTAATATCACTTTTATCATTATTTATAATTTCTACAATTGTAGCTGGTGGACTAGTCTTAGCTGTTATGAAGACTGCTCCAGATTTAGATATACATGAAATTGTAGCAGCAAGTGATGCATCTAAAATTTATGATGATAAAGGTGACCTTATTGATAGTATTATTACATCTAAGAAAAAAATTCTAATAAAATATGATGAACTTCCAAAAGATCTTATAAATGCTTTTGTAAGTATAGAAGATGAAAGATTTTTTGAACATAAAGGTATTGACTTAAAAAGAATTGCAGGTGCTTTTTTAATAGACATTAAAAATGTGCTTAAAGGAAGTCCTGGACTTCAAGGTGCATCTACTATTACTCAACAATTAATAAAAAACACTTTATTTGAAACTCATGGTAATACGCTAAATGATAAAATAAGAAGAAAAGTTCAAGAATGGTATTTGGCTCCTAAACTAGAAAAAGAAGTTGGTAAAGAAGTTATTATGGAAACTTACCTAAATACCATATATTTAGGTGGTAGAGCAATTGGAGTTGGAGCTGCAGCTGATCAATATTTTGGTGTTTCTACAAATAAATTAGATCTTATTCAATGTGCATTTATTGCTGGACTACCTCAAAGTCCATCAGTATATTATCCATATTCTCGTACATCTAGAAGAGATCCTTCTAAATATATAAATAGAACTAAAACAGTTCTTTCTAAAATGAAAGAAAATGGATATATTAATGAAAACCAATATATTAAAGCTATAGCAGAATTAAATACAGATAAATTTAACGTTACAGAAGATAAATCTATTCAAACACTTGGACATTATATTATTCATAAACCTGCAAATATTGATGAAAAATATAATTTTGAATGGTTTACTAGACCTACTATAGATAATGTAAAAAGAGATCTTAAAGAAATATATAATTATAGTGACGATGAAATAGAAAAACTATTAGTAAACGGAAATTTAAAAATTTATAGTACTATGAATAAAAATCTACAAGTAGAAACTCAAAAAATTATAAACGAAGATGATAAATTAAACAGTTTATCAAAAGAAACTAAAGATGGCCTTAAGGAACCTCAAGCTTCTGCTGTTTTAACAGATTATCATACTGGAGAAGTGAAGGTAATAATAGGTGGTCGTGGAGAGCAACCAGCTTTATCATTTAATAGAGCTACTAATGCTAAAGTACCAGCTGGATCTAGTATAAAACCTTTAACTGTTTATGCTCCTGCTATAGATAGTAAAATAGCTACTGCATGTACCGTACTTGAAGATTCTCCATTACCTGATGCAATGTCTAAAAAATACTCTTCTCCTGGAACAGTTTGGCAACCAAAAAATTCTAATGGAATTTATTCAGGATATTTAGGATTAAGGGAAGCTTTAAAAAATTCTGTTAATGTATTTGCAATAAAACTTGAAGATAAAATAGGATTAAATACTGGTATAAAGTATGGTGAAAAATTTGGATTAACCTTCGATAATGTTGATAAACATAGTATGGCTGCCTTAGCTCTTGGTGAATTAAGTAATGGTACAAATACCTTCACTATGGCTAATGCCTACGGAGTTTTTGGTAACAATGGTTTATACTCTTCACCTAGACTTTATACAAAAGTTGTAGATAGAAATGGTAATACTATACTTGAAACCAAAACTAGAACAACTCAAGTGTTATCACCTGAATCAGCTTATATTATGTATGATTTATTAAAAGGTCCAGTAAAGGAAGGTACCGCAACTCGTATAAATAATACCTACACTAGCGAAATACCTATTGCTGGAAAAACAGGTTCTTCTACTAAATTTAAAAATCTTTGGTTCTGTGGTTTAACTCCATATTATTCTGGAGCAGTATGGATAGAAAATAAATATGGTCAAAGTATTTATAGTAGCGATGCCGCTGCTCTTTTCGGTAAAATAATGAATAAAGCTGTTGAAGATTTACCTGTTACAGATATAAAAATGCCAGATGACATAGTTAAAGCTGAAGTAGATAGAGTTTCTGGTTTACTTCCTTCTGATTTATCTTATAAAGATCCACGTGGAAGTCAAGTATATACTGAATTATTTATTAAAGGAACTGTACCTACTGAACAAGATAACATCCATGTATCAGCTAGAGTAAATAGATACAATGGTCATATTGCAGGTTCATATACTCCTTCATTTTTAACAGATTATAGAGTATTCATAAAAAG
Organism: Clostridium novyi; assembly: GCF_003614235.1. Next base: position 2,168,157 of record NZ_CP029458.1, read on the forward strand.
AGATTATACCCCAAGTGTTTATTTAGCTGATCAAATGTACGTATTACCAAGCAGACAAGATAATTCTTCTTATCATAATTCATCAAATAAAAAACATAAAAAAGATAAGAATGAATCAGAACAAACTACAACTCTAGAAAATAACAATATAAATTCTGAAACAAAAAACAATAAAGATAAAAATATAGATACAGAAAATAATAATTCTAATATTAATAATAATCTTATAAATGATGATACAGAAAATAAAAAAACTGATAACAAACATACTATTAATATTAAAAAGAAACCTAAAAATCTAAAAAATTTATTTAAAAACGAATAATAAAAAAGATGTTGCTTTAAAAGTAACATCTTTTTTATTATTTGTTTAACTATTTAGTTTTAGGATTAAAAACAATGGCCATTATATAACCAAATATAATAGCTGCTCCTATTCCACCTGCTCCACCTTTTATTCCACCAGTAAATACTCCTAAAAATCCACTTCTATCTACTTCTCTCATTACTGATTTAGCCAAATTATACCCAAATCCAGGTAATGGAATAGTTGCTCCTGCCCTTCCATACTTAACCAAGGGCTCATATATACCTAATGCACCTAATATTACTCCAGCTGTTACAAAAGCTACTAAAATTCGCGCAGGTGTAAGTTTTGTTTTATCCATAAGTATTTGTGCAACTACACATATTAGCCCTCCTACTACAAAGGCCATAATATATTCATTCATTATTACTTTCCTCCAAACTCTATTGATACTGCATGAGCAATTCCAGGTATACTTTCTCCTTGAAGAGATGTAGTAGAACTCATTAATGCTCCGGTAGAAACTAACAATACTTTTTTATATTTACCTTTTAACATATTCTTATATATATATCCACAACTTACAACTGCAGAACATCCACATCCACTTCCACCACAATTAACTTTTTGTCTTTCTTTATCGAAAATTTCATCTCCACAATCTATATAATTTTTTGATATATCATATCCATATTCTTTTAATAATTCTTCAGTAATTTTTTTACCTAAACTTCCAAGATCTCCACTAGCTATTAAATCGTAGTCTTCAGGTTTTCTTCCTGTATCTTCGAAATGTTGTTTTAATGTATCAACAGCTGCTGGTGCCATAGCTGATCCCATATCACTGGTATCTGTTTGACCATAATCTTTTATTTTTCCAACTGTAAAATAAGTTGTATATGGAAAACTTCCTTCCCTTGCAAGTAACATAGCTCCTGATCCTGTTACAGTCCATTGTGCTGTAGGAGTTCTTTGACTTCCCATCTCTAAAGGAAATCTAAATTGTCTTTCAGCAGAAGAAAAGTGTGATGATGTTGATGCTATTGCATAATCAGCATATTCAGCATTTACAAGCATAGACGCTATACCTAATGACTCAGACATAGTAGAACATGCACCATATAAACCTATAAAAGGTATATCAACATCTCTTGCTGCAAAACTTGATGCCGCTGTTTGATTCAATAAATCTCCAGCTATTAAATAATGTATATCTTTTTCTTGTAAGTTTACTTTTTTTAAAGTTTCTTGAACTGCTCTATACATAATACTACTTTCTGCTTTTTCAAAACTATCTTTTCCATTTAAATCATCACTAAGTATAACATCAAAATAATCTTTTAAAGGACCATCACCTTCTTTAGGTCCTACTACACTTGTTGTAGCAATTATTCTTGGCTTGTTTTCTAATATTATAGTTTGTTTTCCAACTCTTTTTGTCATACATTACACCTGCCTTACTTTCATTTGTATATGTTACAAATTAATAAAATAATATATTATACCTACTATTATTGAAGAACCAATGCCATATACTAAAACTGGTCCTGCTATAATAAACATTTTTGCACCTACACCAAATATAAATCCTTCTTTTTTAAATTCCATTGCCGGAGAAACAATAGAATTTGCAAATCCTGTAATAGGTACTACTGAACCCGCTCCTGCAAAATCACCAATTTTATCATATATTCCAATTCCAGTAAGTAGTGCACCTATAAAAATCATTGTTATAGCAACATATGCTCCTGTATCTTCAACAGAAAGTCCAAGATTTAAATAAAAATTCATAAAAAATTGTCCTATATCGCATATAATTCCTCCAACTATAAAAGCTCTAAAACAATCTCTTAGTATATTAGACTTGGGAGTTTCTTGTTCTGTTAAATCCTTAAATTTTTGTTTTAATTCCTCTTCTTTTATCTTCATCTTCCATACCCTCTTATATATTTTTTTTATACTATATCTACAGTTATTTTTAGCAATATTTTATTTTTTAAACAATAAAATTTTTTATAAAAAAAAGGATACAAAAATATGTATCCTTTTTACTATCCACTTAATTTTTCTTTCATACTTTTTAAAACTTTTTTTTCAATTCTAGATACTTGTACCTGACTAATTCCAAGCATTTTAGCTACTTTAACTTGTGTTATATCTTTAAAATATCTAAGTATTATAATTTGCCTTGATCTTTGATCTAATTTGCTTAAAGCTTCCTTTAAGGCTATTTTATCTAATTCATCTATTTCTCCTTTATCATCTAATACTACCTTATCAATAAGATATATAGGTGAACCATCATCTTGGTGAATAGTATCATATAAATATTTTGGTTCGTTAATAGCTTCTGATGAAAATATTATATCTTCCTTACTTATACCTGAAAATTTTGAAAGTTCTTCAAGACTAGGCTCCCTATTTAATTCTTTTGTTAATTTTTCTTTATCATAATGAAGTTTTTTTGCCGTATATTTTACACTTCTACTGACTTTTATAAGTCCATCATCTCTAATAAACCTTTTTATTTCTCCCATAATCATAGGTACTGCATAAGTAGAAAATTGTACGTCGTAACTAGAATCAAAATTGTTTATAGCCTTTATAAGTCCCATTGAACCTATTTGAAATATATCTTCATATTCATATCCTCTATTTAGAAATTTCTTACTTATAGATGATACTAGAGGTAAATTTTTTTGTACAAGTTCATCTACAGCTTTTTTATCCCCAAGTTTTGCTTGCTTTATTAATTCTAAATTTAATTTATAATTCTCACATTTCTTTACTTTAGCATTACCTTCCTTCATAGCATACGCAAACCAAGTTCAAGGTTTTTCCTCCTTTCTTAAAAATTTATTTTAGAGATTTAAACTTCTTTTTCATAATAATTTTTGTACCACTTTCTTCTGTAGATTCTACCTTTAATTCATCCATAAACGTCTCCATAACAGTAAATCCCATTCCTGATCTCTCAAGATCCGGTCTTGAAGTATATAATGGTTCCATAGCTTCACTTACATTTTTAATCCCTATACCATTGTCCTTAATAATTATAGTAACTTCTCTATTATTTATTTCTGATTCAATTGTTACTATACCATCTTCTTTATCTCCATATCCATGTATTATAGAATTAGTAACAGCTTCTGATACAGCTGTTTTTACATCAGTAATTTCTTCTATGGTAGGATCTAATTGAGATATAAAAGCTGCTATTGCTACTCTTGCGAAACTTTCATTTTGTGATTTACTTAAAAATTCTATTCTCATTTTGTTATGACTCATTATATTTCCCCCCACTATATATTCGCTAATGCTTCTTCTACATTATCATATAACGGAATTATTTTAAAGATTCCTGATAATTCGAATACTCGCTTAACCGCTCCTATAGCACCTATCATACATACCTTTCCACCTCTGGTAGAAACTTTTTTATATCTTCCTATTACAACTCCTATACCTGAACTATCCATAAAACTAACATTTAAAAAGTTCATTATAAGTTTATTAACTCCATTTCTCTCAATTCTATCATCTAATCTATTTCTAACCTCTTCAGCAGTATGATGATCCAATTCACCGTCCATATGTACTATTAGTATATCTTCTCTTTCTTCAAATTTTAGCTTCATTTTATACCTCCCATAACAATAAATATAGTATCTTTATTAATTAATTCTATAATATAAACTAATTTCCTTCTTTTGTAAAATAAATTGTTTGTTAATAAAAAAGGTATCTAGTAATTATATACTAAATACCTTTTTGATAATTATCTTCTATTATATTTATTTCTTCTTCAGTAAAATTAAATATTGAATTTATATCATCTTCAGTTAATTCTTCTTTATCACCCATTGTTGGAATACATAATTTCATTATATTGTTGGGATAATATTCATATAAATTATATCCTAATTTTTTAGCAAAACTTTGAAAATAAAATTCATATGCTTTACTATTTAATAATGAAATTAAATATCTATATGTAAAGGGTACTCTTTCTTTTAAAATTAATGAATATACATCAGCACTAAAATAACATCTCTTTGAATCTATACTAAATTTATTTCTATTAGACTTATATGGGAATACTATCTTTTCTTTTTCAAAAATTTCTTTTTTTCTTCCCCATTGAAGTTCATACCATTTTCGTACACCTTTTTTGCATTCTCTTCTATTTAAAAGTTTATCTTTTTCAATTTCTATATGTTTTATTATGTTTGGATATTCATTAGTATCTTTTATTAAATCTGAATATATCAAATATGTATCTTTTATATGTATATCTTTTTTATCTATATAACTACTTTTAATCCAAGGCTTTATAATATCTTTTTCTAAGTTTTCTTTTATAATCGTTTCATTATCTACTACAAATGCCCTATCACATCCTGTTATTATTCCTTGATAACTATCACAAATATTATATAAATGAGTAAAACTTATTTCCTCTATCTTGGATATTATATCTCTTTCCTTTTTATCTCTTAATATCCAACCTTTATTATTTAAATAATTTTTATTTATATAAAAGCTTTTATAACATTCCCCTTTTTTTAAAAACAATGAATTATAAAAGTTTTTTTCTTCTTTTTTGGAAAATTTTTGTGGCTTTATAACTTGTATTTCTTCCTGTATATTTTGTTCATTAGTTAAAAAAATTATAACTGGATCCACTCCAATTCTCTTGAAAGGTCTTATACCATAAAAATCAACTATCTTATAAAGACTACATACTTCTTTCAATATTTTTCTAAGCTCTTCTCCACTTGGAGATTCTATAAAATATCTTGAAGTTATAAAGGATAATTTTCCTTTTTTACTTAGATTATTAATAGCTTGTTGAAAAAAACAATAAGAAATATCTCCTTTGTCCTTATATATTTCTTTAAAATTAATCTTTAGTTTTTTTGAATATTCTTTATCTATAGATTTATGTCCAACATAAGGAGGATTACCCACTATTATATTGAACTTTTCACTAAGTTTTTCTAATAAGAAATCTTGCTTTTTAAAATTATTTTCATAAAAATAACCACTTGCTTTAAATAAATCTACTGCCAATATTTTAATTGCTATTTCATCTATATCAAATCCATATAAATTATTTTTAACTATGTGTTTAGGTATATCTTGTTTTTTTAAATTAATTCCATTTACTTCATTTATAAATTTCAAATTTTCCTCATAAATAGTTTTTAATTTTTCATAACATACTATTATAATATCACCACATCCACAAGCTGGATCTAGTATCTTTATATATGGATTGTTAATTATATCTTCTTTGAAAATAACATTTTCAACTATATAATTGGCTATTTCTTTGGGAGTATATACAATACCCTTTTCCTTTATTTTTTCTCTTTCTTTTAAATCCATATATGTATCAGAAAATTTTTCTTTACCTATATTTAAAACCTTTTTATATTTATCTATTGCCATATTTTTAAATGTTATATCTATAGGTGTATTAATTATATTATATAGTTCATTTAATTTGTCCAAAAAAAGATCATACATTTTCATCTCTCCAACTAGTTAAATATATTAAATCAAATTTAAGAACTATATTTTTGATTCTACAATATCCATTATGTTCATTTTATAATTCAATGATTTCTCTAATATACTATTACACTCATTAATTATATCTTCTCTTTTTAATTCATCTGTAATACCACTTAAATTTATCTTAACATTTAACATACAACTTTCAATGGCACTATATAGTAGTATAGCTGCTACCCCTCCATCTGATATTAAATTAGGATTACCGTATTTAACTGTAGTAAGTATTTTTTCATAAAATTTCAAAGATTCTCTTGCTAAATTTAATGGTGTAATTAGTGCTTTTTCATAACCATTTTCTATTTCTTTTTTTCTTATAGATTTCTCTTTATCATCATTTTTAGGTAATTTATATGCATTCATTAAAGTTAAAAAAGCTTCTTCATCCTTATCCATATAATCTAAAAATAAATCATTGTATTCATTTGATTCTTTTAAAGTTTCATCTATATCTTTCTTTAACTTATCATCATAGCTCTCATATAATTTTTTACCAATAGTTAAACTTAGCATCATAGCCGTTAAAGAACTACTCAATGATGATACAAGTGCTGCTGCACTTCCTCCTCCTGGAGTAGGTTCCTTTGATGATAATTTATTTATATACTCTTCTATAAACATTTTTTTTTGCAATTTTATAACTCCCTTCTTTAAACAATATTATTATTCTAATTTATATTAACATGTTATGTCAATAATAAAGAAGTTCCTATAATACTCTTATACTTTAATCAACTAATTCTAATATTTGTATAGTACTTATATAATAATAATCCACCAGCTTAGCTGGTGGTATTTCTATCGTCCTATAAGGACACCTTACCTGCGTTGCGCCTTAAGGCGCTTATAAAAGCCCGCCAGCCGCATCTTTTGTTACTTGCTACCCTTAAAAGGGTCCATATACTCTTTTAAGCTTATTTGATCTGATATCATATCTTCTTTTTGTTGATTTTTTATATATTCCGTAATTGCTTTTTTATTTCTTCCTACTGTATCTACATAATATCCTCTGCACCAAAAATGTCTATTTCCATATCTATATCTTAAATTTGCAAACTTTTCAAATATCATTAAACTACTTTTCCCTTTTAAAAACCCTACAAAACTAGATATACTCATTTTAGGTGGTATCGATACTAACATATGTATATGATCTACACATGCATTGGCTTCTATTATTTCTACACCTTTCCACTCACATAATTGCCTTAATATTTTTCCTATCTCTATTTTCCTATCTCCATATATTTCTCTTCTTCTAAACTTAGGTGCAAACACTATATGATATTTACAATTCCATTTTGTATGTGATAAACTATTACTATCCATTCGGATGACCTCCTTTTGTTCTTTAGATTGGCTGACGAAACCTTTTCTATTGTATCAAAAGGAGGTCTTTTTTGTCATACTCATCGCTAAAAGCTTTTCTGAACACACCTGCATAGCAGGTGGTTTTCTTTATACAATAAAAATAACCTAAAACATATGTTTCAGGCTATTCTTATTATATAATATTTATTAATTTATTACTAATGATTTATTAAAACTCTAATATTTGAATCCATATAATGTCTATCCCATCTATCTAGATACAAATAATCATTTATATCTTTTTTAGGATTGTGTGGCTCTTCTTCTGCTGATGATGTTGGGATTCCTAATGGAGTTAATGCAACAACTCTTAAATTCTCTGGTATTTTTAAAGTTTCTTTAATTTTCTTTTCATCAAAAGCTGCTATCCAACAAGTCCCATAACCTACATCTGTAGCACCTAAAATTAAATGTTCCATAGCTATTGCAGTATCAATAAGATACATTTGTTTTCCATCAACATCTCCAGAAATCTCTGGATCTGCCACTGCAACTATAGTCATAGGTGAATTTATAATTGATTCAGCTGCTGTACTAGTTCTATTTTCTATAGCATTAGCAATATCTTGTTTAATGTTCTCACTTTCTACAATTATAAATTTATATGGTGACATGTTCTTCCAAGATGGAGCTCTCATTGCCATATCTATTATTTTCAGTAATTTGTCTCTTTCAATTGTTTCTTGTTCAAAATTTTTTATACTTTTTCTTTTTTTCACTACATCATAAAATTCCATGAACTCACACTCCTTTTACTTTATTATTTGTATAAGAAGTGCTTGTTATTCAACTTTATTGTGTATAACAAAACTTGCTTATATTTTCATTAAGATTTTTTATTATATTATCCCAATGAAAATTTTCTTTACAAATATTATATGTGATTTGTGAATACTCTTTAAGGTTTTCACTTAACATATACTCTTGTAGTTTTTCCGTAAGAGCTTTAGTATCTCCAACTTTTACAAGACAACCATTTTCATTACTTATAAGTTCCTTTGCAATACCTACATCTGTGGAAACAATAACATCACCTAATGCTGCTGCTTCTATAAATGCTATTCCAAAGCTTTCAAATTCTGAAGTAAGAGAGAAAATTTTTGCTCTTTTGTATTCATTAAATAGTTCTTTTCTATCACTTATAGAACCTTTAAATTCTACTAATTTTCTCATCTTAGGATTATTATTGAAATAACTTTCTATATACTTATTAAATTCTTCTTCTATAGGACCAACTATTACTAGTTTCCATCCAAGCTCTTCTATATTTTTAATATTATTAAATGCTTCTAATAACATTTGCGTATTTTTTTCTTCAGCTCCAACTCTAGTAACACTTAAAACTATATTTTCTTTTTTACTAAAATCATAATAAATATTTTTTTCTTCTAAATATTTATAATCAACACCATTTGGAATATTAACTATTTTATCACTTTGACTTGGCAATATATTTTTTAATTTTTTAGTTAGTATTTTCTGTTCTACACTTATTAAATCTACTTTATCTAAATATTTATTTAACAACTTATATTTTATACTATTTAAAGATAGTATTTTATCAATTAGTTTATGACTACAATCTAATTTTAGATATATCTTTCCTTTAGGATTTAATCTTTTATACATAAATGCATATAAAAGAGAATATAAAGTTACATGAAATATTTGAAGTACATCTATATTTTTAGCTTGTTTTTTTAAATATCTCAAACCATCTAAACTATAATTATTATATTTTCTATCTAAAAAATCTATTTTTAATCCCTTTACTTCTTCATTTAAATATGTATATTCATCTAAATTATAACAAACTATTTTAGAATCGTATCCAAAATTTTTATGAAGTTTATATGGAATCATCCCCATTTCTTTAATTAAATTAACATTTTTAGTATTGGGATATAATACACAATATTTCATAAACTATCACCTACTTAATAAGTTTTAACTATTTTTTTATAAACCCCTTTAATTCATCTATGGTAACATATCTAGTAATTATAATAGATATAAAATATACTACAATTGCTAAAACAATATTTATCATAACATTAATGTGAAAATATTTTAATGCCAAAACAACAATAGTCATTAAAACTACTGGAATTATTACTTTAATAAAATTTCTAATATAATTTGTTTTTACTATTTTTATAGAATACTTTCTCATAATAAAAAAATTTAATACTTCCGATACAAGAGTGGTTATAGAAGCAGCAATAATTCCATATATAGGAATAAAGATTAGATTTAAAATTAAGTTGGTTAACGCAGATATAATTACACTTTTCAAATATTTATTTTCCTTATTCCAAGCATTTAAACTATAACCATAGTTTTCTCTCATAAATAATACTAATATATATATCAATAATATTATAAAAGGTACATAGGCCTTCACATATTTTTGCCCAAACAACAAAATAATTATTTCCTTTGATAAAATAATTCCTCCTATTAATACAGGCACTCCTATTAAAATAACTATTTTACATAAATTTTTAACAACTTTTTCTAAATTGTTTATATCTTTTTCATGATAATAACTTATTAATAACGGAAAAAATGGAGTGAAAATAACTGCTATTAAATTTGTTAAGAAAAATATAATTTTATATGCTGATGAATATATTCCAAGTTCATATTCACTTCTAGTAAAACCTATTATTAAAGAATCTACATTACAATTTATCATTGAAAGTAATCCAGATACTAAAAAAGGAATACTCAATTTAACATACTTTGCAATTTGTTTTTTATTTATTTTTAATGATATTTTAAGTAAAGTTTTTCTCTTGAAAACTATTATATGATAAATAGATGCAAACAAAAGTCCACATAAAGTAAAAATTGGTATAAATATTATATTCTTTTCACTTCTAAATAAAATGAAAATTAATAAAAATGGTATTCCACTTTTTAGAACATTATAAATAGCATTATGTTGCATTTGCTGTATACCTGAATAAAACCAATCTATATTAAAAGCTAAAGGAAATAATGTTAATCCATAAACAATAAGTATGTTTCTAAATATAACTCCTTTATTCGTAGCAAAAGCAATGGCAATTACCATTAAAAAACATATTAAAGCTACTATAAGTCTTGTTATAATTATATTGCCTAACAATTCTTCTTTATTGTTTTTATTTTTAGAAATCTCTCTTGTCCCTAATGTTTGAAATCCAAATAAAGTTATCATTGTAAAATATGTAATTATAGACTGAGCCAGATTAATTCTTCCAAATCCCTCAATACTTAAAATTCTAGCATAATATGCTATCATTAAAAATGTAAGCAATTGTGCTACTAAACTAGATAAACCCACTGATAATAAATTTTTAGCTATCTTATTTATTTTAGACACCACCCTGATAAACTAATTAGTAGATTTCTTATTTTTATGTAAGATTACATATGCTAAGAATTTAGGTATAACTACTAATCTTTTAATTCTAAATGGTTCTTTTATAACTCTATAAAGCCATTCTAATCCTAAATTTATCATCCATTTAGGAGCTCTATTCACTTTTCCAGAAAACACATCAAAACTTCCCCCTACTCCCATAAATATACTACAAGGGAGTTTTTCAAAGTTATTTTGTATAAAAATCTCTTGTCTTGGACATCCCATAGCAACAAACAATGCATATGGACTTTTATATTTTATATCCTCTACTATATCATCACAATTTTCTAAATCAAAATATCCATTATGACTTCCCTCTATCTTCAAGTTTGGATATTTATTTTTAAGATTTAAAATACAATTATCTAGTACTTCTTGTTTTGCACCTACTAAATAAATTCCTTTGTTTTCTTTTTCACAGTTTTTAATTATTTCATCCATAACCTCTATTCCTGCTATCTTTTCTTTTACAGGACTTTTTAAAATTTTAGAGGCTAGTACCGTACCAACCCCATCTGGAATTATAACTGAATTTGAGCTTGTATAAATATCATTTAAAAACTTATCCTTAATTCCCATATATAGTACTTCAGGATTTCCTGATATTATATTTACTTTGTGAAATCTTTCTATATATTTTATTAGCTGTTTCTTATCCTTATTGAATATCTTATAATTTAAAATATCAGTAAACATATTATCACCCGCCTAAAAAGCTCCTTCTCTTTTGAATACACTTAGTACTGTCTTAAATAAAATCTTTATGTCATATCCTACTGAAAAGTTCTTAATATAAGTTAAATCAAAATATACTGTTTTTCCAAGCTCTATTTCCCCTCTACCACTTATTTGAGCAAGTCCTGTAATTCCAGGAAGAACTAAAAGCCTTTGTGCATACTCTGGAGGATAAAATTTAACTACATCAGGTATTTCAGGTCTAGGCCCTACTAAACTCATATTTCCCATAAGAACATTAAATAATTGAGGTAATTCATCTAAACTTGTTTTTCTAAGAAATGCTCCAACCTTAGTTATTCTATTATCACTTTTACTTTGAAAAACAAAATTTTCAATATCTTGAGTTTCAATTTCAAGAGATCTTTTTTTCTCTGCATTTACCACCATAGTTCTAAATTTATATATTTTAAAAGGTACATTATCTTTTCCAACTCTAACTTGTTTAAAAATAGCTGGTCCTTTGGAATCTATTTTTATAGCAATATATACTATTATATATATAGGTATTAGCATAACTATTCCAATAAAAGATAATACAATATCCATTAATCTTTTTAAGCCAAATTGAAAACTTTTTTTCTTAATATCCTTTTCTAAATCAATTTTGATAGATTTTGCATCCATAAAACATCCTCCATTAATAAGCTATTTCTTAATTATTATATTGTTATATACTAATTTATTGATCCAATTTATTATGAACAATTGATTGAGCTATAGCAATTAAAATCCAAAAATACATACATACCTTTGGTACAAAAAATAAATTATCTGATATATTCATTATTAAAAATACTATAACTGAGATAAAAAATCCACTATAAAAATATTTATAAAATTTGTCTGAAACTCTATTAGAAAACTGTTTTATCTTAATTGTAGTAGATATAATAAGCATAACAAAAGATACTATTCCAACTATTCCTAACTCACTTTGAACCTTTAAATATGAATTATGAGAAGGAAAATTTATATGTTCATTATACCATAATTCTGGATACTTCTTTCCGTATTCACCATATAGAGTATAGTAATTTCCATTTCCTACTCCTAATATAGGATGATCTTTTATCATTTTACCTGCCATTTTCCATAACTTAACTCTATCATTATGCATAAGTTCTTTAAAATCTAAAAGTCTTCTTCGTACAGATGGTAACAAAAGTCCAACTCCCCCTGTAGCCAATAGTAAAAATATTAATCTCCAATTATACATAACTATCAAAAGAACTAAACCTAAAACAAATCCAATCCAAGTATTACGAGAAAAAGTTAATATTATTGTAACTATTACTGTTAATGTAGTTAAAATATAAAATGTTTTTTTTACTTTAGATTTTTCACAAATAGAAATCATTATTAATGGAAATATAGCTACTATTAAAAATGCCCCTAAACTATTTGAATTTCCAATAGTTGATGTTATTCTAAGACCAACAGAATAATTATTATTATATATAAACTTTTCATCTAAGCCTATCTTAGTAAAATATTGTACTATTCCAAAAATACTTACTAAAAGGCATGAAAATATATAACTATTTATAACTTTTGTTAATGCTTTTTTATTCTTCATTTCGTATTTTATAATAAAATACATGGCAATATAAGTTATAAACCTGAAAGTTTCAGTAAGTGCTAAATGGGAATCTCTTGCATATTTCACTGAAAATATCATAGATAAAAATAAAATCCCCATAAACACTAATATAGAATCCCTATAAAACTTTTTTATACCATTTACACAAGTCATTAAAGTATCCTTATATCTTAGTATTCTAATTGAATAAATCATAAAAAATACTACTAATATTTGATCGCCTTTAACCTTTGTTCCATTTACTATAAGTTCATCTGGAATTAATGGCATAAATATAACGTATATACATAAAGCAAAGGTTAAAAAATCAAAATTACGCACAAAGTTATCTAACTTCTTGATCATATAATGTCACCTCTTTTTAATATATAATTATAAAATTAGCACGCAGATTGCGTGCTAATAAATTTACCACATTTATCTTTTCTATATTATAATTTTATCTGGACATCTTAGTATTTTTATGTATCATTTTATCAGATTTAAATACATAAAATCCAAAAAGTCCAGCAATAAACCCTAGTCCATAACTAATATGTAATATTGGAAATATTAATGGCATATACTTCATAAGGCCTACATTACCTTTTGATACTTTAAAGGAACTTATAAAGTCACATAGTAAATACATTATAACCTCTATTCCCCATAAACATAGTATAGGTTTAAAAAACAATCCTAAAATGATACCTAATAAATTTATTAATACAAATGCCATAGGAACTAAATGACGTATAGATGCTGTTTTACCATGTTTTTGCATTACTCTTACTTTCCAAAATCCATATTGATAATATTGCTTCCAAAGTTTTGAAAGTGAACCTCTACTATAATATACTGATTTTATTTTAGGTGATAAAAGTATCTTATGTCCTGCTTTTATTACCCTATAGTTCAATTCATCATCTTGATTTCTAACTAACTCTTCATCAAAATAACCTATTGAATCTAATATTTCTCTTCTATATGCACCAAAAGCTACAGTATCAACAAACATCTCTTTTTGTGCAAATCTAAATAATGCATTTCCTACTCCAAAAGGTGAACTCATTGCACAGGCAATGGCTTTTCCAGTTTCATTTTCACTTATTGTTTTTATTGGACCACCAGAACAACCCACTTCTGGATTCTCTAATGCCTTAACATTATTCTTTATAAAATCCTTATCTGCATAAGCATGGGCTCCAAATATAATAATAATATCTTTTTTACTATATTTTATTCCTACATTCATTCCCTTAGGAGCAGAACGCCCTTCATTATCAAGAAGCTTTATATTACTATATTTTTTACTATATTCTTCTACTATTTCTCTTGTTTTATCATCAGAAAATCCATCACAAACAAGAACTTCATATAGCTCTTTTGGATAAGTTTGATTTATAAATGAATCTAAACATTCTCCTATATAATTTTCTTCATTTCTACAAGGAATTACTATAGAAACTGTATTTAGTTTTTCCATTTTATAATACCTACCTTTATAAGTATCTTCTATATACCTTTAGTAAATAGATTGTTAATTTTTACTATTTTTTCTTGCACTTTATTAATATTTATACTTTTTGCATCTATATCATAAAAATCTTTCTTAAATTCATTAAATAATATATCTTCATTATTTGTTTTTATATGAGAGATAAATTCATCAGCTGTGTTAAAATACTGTACATTATAATTTTGTAAATTTTGGACATGTTCCCATCCTGGAAACTTTATTACATATGTAGGTACATTATACACTAAAGCTTCATAATGACAAGTTGAAAAACAAGATAAATGTCTTTTGCTTCTTTTTAAGCAATCATATATGTTATAATTTTCAGCAACAATTACCTTAGGATTGCTAAGTATATCACTATATAGTTGCTTATATACCATTACTTCATTAGGATGAACTTTTAATAATATTCTACTTTCTTTATCAACTTCTAATAATCGTTTCAAAAACCTAGTCCAATATTTAGAAAATTCTTCACCTTGAGTTGTAACTAAATAATCATATGTATCTTTATTATTTATACTCTCTTTATTATGATTTCTCTCAACAATTTCTTCATATAATAGTGGATTTCCATACCTTAATATATTTAGATGTATACTTGGATTCATTTTTCGTATTATATTTTCAAAATGGGAACCATATACACAAATATAATCTGGTACTGGATCTAAATCATATGTTTTTTCATTATACTTATATCCTATATGCTTATCACTAATTAATCCATGTTGAAATTCTATTACAGGTATTTTTAAACTTTTAGCTGCATATACAAATAAAAGATGAGTAGGACTATATGCACACTCTACATACAATACCTTGGGATTTACTTTTTTTATTATATTATAAGCTATTTTATAGTTTTTTAATAAAATTGTTGTTTGTTCACATACTATTTTACATAAATCTAAATTTATATTATATTCTTCTTTTAAATAATTTTCAACTTTTTTTAATTTATGCTCAATATATCTTATTTCTTCAGGTTTTAATTCAAATTTATATAATTTCTTCACAAACTGATTGGCTAAAGTCAAATTGGACATATTATAACATCTAGGGGTATAATAATTTTCTATAAATCCATTTCCACTTAAAGTATTTAAAATAGCATAGGAGTTATTTTTATCATATTTTCCTATAAAATCAAAGATTACATCAAAATGTTTATTTTCTATAACTTGTCTTCTCAAAGTAGTTCCTGAAACACATAAAATCTCTGAATGATAATATTTATTTCTTACTAATTTAAAACTTTTTAAATATTTAAAATTTGAAAGAGATTTTCTAAAATTAATAATCTTGGTGTCTTCGCTGCTAATTTTATTTTTATTAGTTAAAATAATCCTTATTAGTTCATATATTTTGTATCTGCTCATCCACCAAAATCTAAATTCCCTTAATTCTAAATCAAATAAATTAAACTTTTTTTCTATATCTAACAATATATCTGAAGCACCAATCATATTGATTTCTCCTTTTAAAATTCAAGGTCCTCTTTGATGTATAAACTCTATTTAATATTGAACTCATCACTAATTTCATCATATATACTATTAACATAATTGAAATTATCTGTGACATCAAAATTTTCAGCAACAAATTTTACACCATATTTCCCCATTTCTTTTCTTAATTCTTCATCTTCTATTAACTTTTTTAAAGCCTCGTAGATTTCATCAGGTTTTTGTTTGTTTACAACAATACTACTATGTCCAGGACATGTAGCTTCTGGAAGTCCACCAACATTTGTTACTATAACTGGAACACCACAGGCTTGTGCTTCTACTGCTGCTACTCCAAAACTTTCACTATTAGATGGAAAAACTGCTATATCAAATCTATTAAATGCTTTTACAACTTCCTCAGTATTTATACGACCTAAAAACTTTACATCATCTTGAATTTTCAATTCATTACATAAATTCTCAAGATATTTTCTTTCATTCCCGTCTCCGGCTATCTCAAGTTTAACATTATTATATTTTTCTTTTATCATAGCAAAAGCTTTAATTAAATATTCCATGCCATACTTAGGATCTAAAGTTTTTACCGTTCCTATTAAAATATTGTCTTTATTATTATCTTTAATGTTTTCTAATGGTTTAAATACAGTTCTATCAACACCAAAAGGAGTTATATACATATGTTTATTTACATATTTTTGAGCTTCCACAGCCATAGCCTTACTTGTTGATAATATTTTATCTGCTTTTGATAAATTAAATTTTATTATTTTCTCAAATAATCTACCCTTTAACGGGAATTCATAAATATCACTTCCCCAAACAGATATTACATAAGGATGATAATTAAGCAATGCTCCAATAAGTCCATAACTTGAAGCATAATGAGCATGTAAAATATCAGGTTTAATCTTTTTTAGGATATTTCTAATTTTAAATATTTTAAAAACATACCTTGTTTTATAAAAACTACTACCATTTTTAACTCTTTCAGTATTAATATCTAAAGAGTGTACAGTAACCCCCTGAATTTCTCCAGGATTTAATGATATTACATGTATATCATATCCTTTATTTTTGAAAAAATCACACCATTTTTTTGTATGCACACTACCTGCGTCAGCTAAATAACATATTCTCATATTATTTTCCTCCTTGCTCCATAGCTACTAGATCTTTAACAACTTTTTTAGCTCTTGCATTCCAAGTATTATCTTGTAAAACTTTTTTCATATTTTTAGTCTTTTCTAATATCTCTTCTCTATTGTTTTTTATTCTAGTTAATGCATCTATTAATTCTTCTTTACTATAGTCTATGGACCAACCTATATTATTACTTTCTACAAAATTACCAGTTACAGTATTTTTTGATGAAATAATAGGTTTTTTATAAGATATATACGTGAATAGTTTTACAGGTACTGCAAATTCCCAATAATGTGTTGGTCTTATAAACAAATTAAGTATATCTGCTTGTTTTACATATGGATATAATTCTTCACCTGATTTGTGTATAATATTAATTCTATCATTTAAATATTTTGAATAAACATCTTTAACTGCATTCCAATCTCCTATTCTACAACAAACAGTAAGTTTTATCCATGGCAATTCATTTGCTACTTTAAACAATTCTTGGATATCATAAAGTTCTGTGCTTATTCCTCCAACATAAAATATATTTAAGTAATTATCATTCTTTAATTTAGTTAAATCAACTTCATAATTTTCTTCACTTCCCGGAGGCAGTTTTTCTACTTTTCCAGTAAAGTTTATATCTAAGTATTTAAACATTTCTTTAGATGGTAAGTACAACACATCTACTAATCCCCTATATTTCTTTAAATCATAATTATAAAATATAGTAGATATTATTCTTTTAGCTGTACCTACATTGTTTTTATACTGTTCAAATTTCCAATGTATGTCTCTATAAAACAATCCTATTTTTATATTATTTTTTTTACAATATTTAAAAAAACCAAAATCTAAAAATGGATATTGGGGAATATGATTTTTTTCTGTTAATAAAGTTGGCATTGTTGAACTTTCTGTATATAGGAAATCATACTTTTGTCCATTTTTTATATTGAACTTTATATTCTCTATAGCCTTCTGTCTTTCTTGACCATAGCCCATTATAACGTCTACATCATACCCTATATTTTTAAAAGCATTTAACATTTTTAAAGGTCTTATGTGAGACCCTGATACTATATCAGGGCTCACTTTATATGGTATGTGAAATATACATTTTTTCCTATCCATTGCTTAACCTCTCTTGTTTTACAAAATAAATTTATATATCACTTATTTTGTTATTATAATTTTTTAATTCTATAAATATAAAAGTAATTAATAGTGTCATCCAAAATTCTTTATAATATATATATCCATATCTTCCTGACATCATCATGTTACTAAATATAGTTCCCCATGATAATAGTACTAACATTAGTTTATCTATATCCTTTGAAAGTAATACTATTAATTGAATGAATATTGCTATCCAAACTCCTATACTTACTATAAGTTTTAAAATCCCACCATTTAATAAATCAGACAAGAAACCATTGTGTGGATGCATATCACCAAGCTTACCTACTTTTCCACTATATAAACTATTCATCTCTTTTTGATAAACATAAGTATACATATAACAATCATATGATGAACCTTTTCCAACTAACTTTTGTTTAAAGCTAAAATCTTTTATATTTTTAAATGCTAATCCCCAGATATATTCTCTTCTAACTAATGCTCTACCATTTTGAAGAGATTCATATTTAACTGATAAATCATTTTCCAGCATTGGATTAACTATTTTATCTTTTTTTATTTCCTGTGACTGTGTTTTAAGTAATGCTTGAGTTCCCATAACACTTAATGAAGTTACCACTAACATAATAATAGTTACTAACATAGTCTTAATAAATTTTTTTCTATCTCTAAAAGATACAAATAAATAATATAAAACAATTACAGCACCTTCTGCAAATATTAATATAAGACTTCTTCTTGAACCACTTAAATATATTACTGGTGAACAAACTATAGTTACTAATGTAAATAATATAAATTTACTTTTTCCTTTAAACTTACTTTGAATTATCATTATTAATGTTATAACTGCACCCATTAATATTAAAGTAGAAGAAATATTATAATCTTTTATTAATGACAATTGAGTATAGTAGGAAACCTTTATTCCAGTAAATACAAAGTATGCAAGTAACGTATATACTGCAATTGTTATTGAACCTAATCCCATAGCTAGTAAAATATTATTAATATCTTGTTTAGTTTCAATTGTGAAATAAAACATTAAAATCAAAACAACCATAGGTATTACTACTGCATATTTAGTAAATGCAAAAATTCTTGCAGGAGAATATATCATACCTATTAAATCTATAACTATGTATAATCCTAAAATAAAAATAAAAAGTAAATTTATTTTACTTAACTTTATCTTACCTCTTATCATATACCTTCCGTCTAATATAAATTTGACAAAAAATAACACTACTGAAATTAGTAAAAATACTTTAAACACTGAAATTTTAAATGGTATGGCAATTTCAAGCCATAAAAAATATAAAGTTAATAACAGAAATGTTTTCAGACCGAAGGATATTTTATCTGTTTGTCTCATTTTAATACTCCTTTATAATATTTTATTTAATTTTAAACCTTGCTAATAAATGACTTTTAATATCATTATACTCTTCAACTTTAAATAAATTTATTGATATAACATAAACTATACATCCTACAATAGCACATATCATCAATGATATCATTTGTCCTTTATTTCCAGAAATAAATTTTAACATATTATTATTAATAACATATACTACTAGTCCCATAATTACAGAAGAACCTAGAATTTTACTCCCTGTTTTAAGTACTAGTACAGCATCTATATTTCCAATTTTTTTTCTTAAATCTACTGACAATAAAATGGTACTTACAAGTATAGAAATTGTAGTTGCTAAAGTTAATCCACCTATTCCCATAACTTTTACTAATGCAATATCTAAAACTACATTAGTAAATACACCAATAGCACTATTTTTCATTGGTGTTTTTGTATCTTTAATGGCATAAAAAGCTCTATTATAAATATCTCTAATACCTAAAACCCCTGTTCCTATTGCTAAAAAAAGTAATGCAATTGCTGTGGAATTAACAGCATTTTCATCAAAGGCACCTCTTTTAAATACAACATTTATTATGTTATTTCTTAAAACAATAATTCCTACCGTTGCTGGAAACATAATTAGGTTTATATTATTTATTGCTTTACTTAGATACTTTTTAAAATCTTCTTTAATCTCTGTACCATTTATATACTTTGCAAGGGTTGGATAAATTACAGTAATTATAGATGTTGCAAAAATTCCATAAACTAAAGAATTTAGTCTATTTGCATACTGTAATACTGATACACTTCCTTTAGGAAGTATAGATGCTACATTATTATCTACAAATGTATTTATTTGATTTATCCCAATTCCAATTAGTACTGGTAAAATTAAAACCAACATTTCCTTTAATCGAGGATCCTTAAAATTAATTTTCCATGAATACTTGTATTTATTTTTTATAAGCCAAGGAATTTGTATTAATATTTGACTTCCATTACCTATTATTGTTGCTATAGTAAGACCCATAATAGTAGCTTCTTTCACAAATAATAAATATCCAATTATAAATACATTCATAACCACTCCTACAAGAGATGGAGCAATAAAGTTATCTAATGTTTGAAGTATAGCAGTATATCCACTATTTAAACTTATAAAAACTACATTAATTACACTCAATCTTGTTAATTGAATTGTTAAATCATATACATCACCACTATACCCAGGAGCTATTAGCTTAACTAATTGTGGAGTAAACTTCCATCCAAGAACTCCTATTAGAATTGCAAGTAAGGTTATAAGATTCATAACAGTATTTGCAAACTCATACATATTTCCTTTACCCTTTTCCTTTAAACTTTTAGTAAGCATAGGAATAAATGTAGTTGTAATTGCTAAACCAAATAATCCAAAAAGTATACTTGGAATAGTAAGTGACATCATATAAGCATCAGTTTCATATGTAGCTCCAAATTCTTTGGCTATCAATGCATCTCTCCAAAACCCCATTAATTTACTTAAAATTGTAATTATCATAATTTGACTTGCAAATCTAGCCAATTTAACTTTGCTCATGTTTTCCTCCTAATATTCTCATTAAAATCATTGTAATTAAATTTAACTTTTTATATAGATATAGCTATTATACTATAAAACTAACTATATCTATATAAAATCATTTTCTAATAATACATTTATATTGATTTAATTACAGAACATATAAATTCTATATTTTCTTTAGTAAGTGAAACTGAGCTTGGAATATTTATACCCTTAGCAGAAATTTCATTAGTAACATCCATGCTACCATGTAAACAATCTACATACGGAGGCATATCATGTACTGGCATGAAAAATGGTCTTGATTCTATACCATTTTCAGATAAAATTTTAATAAGTTCATCTCTTGTTACTTTAAAATCATCTTCTACTAAAATAGAATATAACCAATAACAATTTTTAGCCCATTCCTTTTCAATTGGAAGAGTAATTCCTTTTACGTCTTTTAATAATTTATTATAATAATCTGCATTTTCTTTTTTTATTTTTAAATATTCATCAATATTTTCTAATTGTGCAACTCCAAATGCTGCTAAAAGATTGGGCATTCTAAAATTATATCCCACTTCCGGATGATAAAAAGCTTTATTATCCAAAACTACCTTTGTTTGGGTTGATAAAAACTTAGCTCTAGATCCATACTCTTCACTATTTGTTACAAGCATTCCCCCAGCACCTGTAGTTATAAGCTTATTTCCATTAAAACTAAAAGCTCCAATATCTCCTATGGTTCCAACACTTTTACCCTTATATTTAGAACCTAACGCTTCAGTTGCATCTTCTATTACATATAAGTTATATTTTTTAGCAAGTTCCATTACCTTATCCATATCTACAGGATGACCATATATATGAACAGGTATTATTGCTTTTGTTTTAGGTGTTATAAGTTCTTCTATTTTACTTGCATCCATAACAAAAGTATCTCTACATACATCACAAAACACTGGAGTTGCACCTACATACTTCACAGTATTTACAGGTGATATAAATGTCATAGATGGAACTATTACTTCATCTTCTAAACCTATTCCTAAAGTTAAAAGAGCAAGTTCAATAGCTGCAGTTCCATTAACTGTTACAACAGCACTATGTGCACTTAAGTACTCAGCAAACTTTTCTTCAAAAAGATTCACATAACTTCCAACTGATGAAACCCAATTTGTATCAATACATTCTTTAACATACTTCCATTCATTCCCTCTAATATCCGGTATACATAAAGGTATCATTATGATACGCTCTCCTCTCTTTTAAACATTGTATATATCAGTTTTAAAATATTGCATATTATTTTTTATCCACTCAATAGTTTCTGCTAATCCTTCATCAATACTGTATTTAGGAGTCCAATCAGTAAGATTTTTAATTTTTGTATTATCTGCCCATAATCTGTTTACTTCACTTTTTTCTGGTCTTATTCTTTCTTCATCACAAAGAACTTTAACATCATGTCCTATTAATTTTATTATTTTCTTAACTGTATCTCCTATACTAATTTCATAATTAGAACCAGCATTAATTACTTCTCCTATAGTTTTATCACTTTCTGCTATTTTTACAAAGGCCTCTGCTGTATCCTTTACATAATTAAAATCTCTTGTTGGAGTTAAACTACCTAATTTTATTTCTCTTTTTCCTGCTAATATTTGAGATATTATAGTAGGTATTACAGCTCTTGCAGATTGTCGTGGTCCATAAGTATTAAAAGGTCTTATGGTTGCAATTGGCAAATTAAAAGATTTATAAAAACTTTCAGCCATTTTATCTGCACCTATTTTAGATGCTGAATATGGTGATTGCCCTTGCATTGGATGTTTTTCGTCTATAGGAACATATAAGGCTGTTCCATAAGTTTCACTTGTTGAAGTATGTACTATTTTCTCAATATTCTTCTCTTCCCTACAAGCTTCTAAAATATTTGTTGTTCCTTCTACATTAGTTCTTACATAAGCCATAGGAGATAAATATGAATATGGTATTGCAATTAAAGCTGCAAGATGCATTATTACTTCTTGTCCACTTACCATCCTTTTTACATTGTCATATTCTCTAACATCTCCTGTTATTACTTTAATGCTGTCTTTTATATTTTTATCAAAAGTATCAATCCAGCCCCAATTATTAAAAGAATTATATTGCACTAGCGCTGTAACATCAGCACCAAGTTCAACTAACCTTTCTGTTAAATGACTTCCTATAAAACCTTCTGCTCCTGTAACTAAAACTTTTTTTCCATTCCAGTTCATACTACACACCCTTTATAAATTAATTTTAATTTTAGAAAAACTTATCTACATCTTCATTAGCCTTTTTATAGTCTTCAATATGACCTATGTCAGACCAATATTCTGTTATATTATAAGTTCCACATCTTCCTCCAGCTTTTATAACATCTTCTATTAAATCAGTCATATTATATTCTGTATTCTCAGGTATATAATTAATAACATTTTTACTAAGTACATATACACCACTGTTAATATAAAAATTATAGGTTGGCTTTTCTTCTAAAG
The DNA here is from genome assembly GCF_003614235.1 of Clostridium novyi. The sequence continues at coordinate 2,191,861 of NZ_CP029458.1, forward strand.
ATTTTATAATCTTATTTTCTGTAATCATCACCCCATATGGAACTCTCATTTCATAATTTCTAGCTCCAGCAGTAATATCAAATTTATTTTCTATATGATGTTTTAACATAACTTCAAAGTCTATTCCTGTTAATATATCTCCATTTATAACTAAAAAATCTTTATTAAATTTTTCTTTAGCTAAATTTATAGAACCAGCTGTACCTAATTTTTTTTCTTCTCTTACATACTGTATATTAACATCAAAATTACTACCGTCTTTAAAATAATTTTCTATAATTTCACCTTTATAATTTAAAGAAATTATAAAATTTACAAATCCATATCCTTTAAATTGTTCAATTATTCTTTGAAGCATAGGTTTTCCACCTATTTTCAACATAGGTTTTGGTATATTTTCTGTAAGAGGTCTTAATCTAGTACCAAGTCCTCCAGCTAAAATAAAAACATAATTATCTTTTTTATCATAGGATATAATATGATCCAAAAAATATAAATCAATTAGCTTACCTTCTTCATCCAATAAAGGCAACTGCCTTATATTATATCTTAACATCTTTTCTTTAACTTTTTGTTTACTAACAAGCTTATTTACATATTTAAAATTAGTATGATATATGTTTTTCACACTATCTTCTATAGTACATCCTTTTAATATAGCTCTTCTTATATTTCCATCTGTTACAACACCAATTACCTTTTTATCTTTATTGGTAATAAAAACAGCTCCTATTAAGTTTTTATCAATTGATTTCATTGCATCTTTTATTGTTGCATCATCTGATACACAATACATATCCATTGAAAACTTCATAAAATCACCTACGCTTTATAATTTTTGAAGGAACTCCTACTGCTATAACATTATCTTCAATATTATTCAATACAACAGCTCCAGCTCCAATCATCACATTGTCTCCTATTTCAGTTCCTTGAATTATGGTACTTCCCATTCCAATATGTGAATTGCATCCTATCTTACATCCACCAGCTAATGATGCTCCAGGTGAAATATGAGTATTTCTATCGATAAAACAATCATGCTCTATTATACTCCCAGTGTTTATTATACAATTTTCACCTATAATAGCCCCAGCATTGACGATAGCTCCAGCCATAACACATGTCCCATTACTAATTTTAGAATAAGGTGATACTATAGCATCTTTATGTATTAATTTAGGTATTTTAAATCCTATTTTTTTTAAATTATAATAAATCTTATCTCTTATAGCTATATTATTTAAAGCTCCTATACAAACAAATGCATTTTTTACACCTTGATAATATAAATCTTCAAGAATATCATCATTACCTATAATAGGTATTCCTAATATTTGTTCTTCCTGGGTATTGGCATCTGTAATTCCTACAATTTTAAAGTTTCTTGTACTTTTTATTATATCTATAATTACTTTACAATGTCCTCCTGCCCCTATTAATATAATTTTATCCATAAAACCTCTCTTAATATTAACTTAATTTATTAATAAGTTATTCTTTTTTGTATTAATTGATGATTTATATCTACTTTACTTAAAATATCGGCTATTCTTTCACCAGAATGTCCATCTCCATATGGATTTTCACATTTTTTTAACTCTTTTTTAAATTCTTCATTATAAAGTACTTTATCTATTGCACTTAAAATTTCTTTTCTATTATACGATACATCTATTATATTACAAGCTCTAAGTCTTCCCTGTTGTCTTGTACCTATATTTATTACAGGTAACTTAAAACTTGGAGCTTCTATTATTCCTGATGATGAATTCCCAATCATTATATCTGCAGTATTTAAAAGACTTAAATATTCTACTTGGCTTAAATTTTTAAATACTTTAAGAAAATCATATTTTTCTCTATATTTTTCAATAACCTTTATTATTTCTCTTCCACCATTATCACTATTAGGATAAGAAATTATTGTTTGAACACCAAGCTCAGCAATAGCACTTAGGGTTTCCTCTATTTGATAAACTACCATATCCTTTTCTGTAGTAACTGGATGTTGCGTAAGTATAAAAATCTTATCATCCTTTAAGTTAAATCTTCTTAATACTTCTTCCCTTGAAAGATATTCTGTATTTTTTATGTAATCTATTCCTGGTGCTCCAACTACATAAACATTTTTCTTTTCTTCACCCATTTTTATTATTCTTTCTCTACTATCTTCATTGGCAGGAAAATGTATATGTGAAAGTTTTGTTATGGAATGTCTTATAGATTCATCTACTGTACCTGTAACTTCTCCACCATGTATATGAGCCACCGGTATATTCATATGGATTGCAGCAAGTGCTCCTGCCATCATTTCTCCTCTATCACCTAATATCAATAAGACATCAGGTTTTATTCTGTCTAGACTTTGAGTTAATCCCATCAAAGTTATCCCTATAGATTTAGCCATAGCTTCACCTGAATCAGATGATAAAATAGTATCTATTTTATCATCTATTTTAAATCCATCTTTTTCTATTTCATTTATTGTCATTCCAAATTCAGGTGAAAGATGCATTCCACATACTATTAAATGTAATTCTAAATCTTTATGATTTTCTATAGCTTTTAAAACTGAGTAATATATTCCATAATCTGCTCTAGTTCCTGTAATAACTGCTATTTTTCTATTCACTACTAATTCACCCTTCTTATTTTTCTATTAAATCTAAAGTTACTTGAGTATCTATTGATATATCCTTGCTAGCTTTTTTACCAATTATATACTTATAATATTTAGGTGAAAGTCCATCTCCAGGCCTTTTATAATCTAAATCATCTTTAGTTATTAATTCACCTTTTTTAATAAAATTTTTCGCTACTATACTTTTTCTTGCAACTTTCATAGTATCTATTTCATTTTCTGTAAAAGTCTTTATTCCATTTCCCAATGATAATTCAACATTTCTTATTTCCTTTACCATCTCTTTTAATTCTTTTGGATCTAAAGATGCCTTATGATCAGGGCCTTCCATTTCTTTATCTAAAGTAAAATGTTTTTCTATTATTTCCGCTCCAAGTGCTACTGCTGCTATTGGTATTGAAATTCCTTTAGTATGATCTGAATATCCACCAATAACATTAAAAGCACTTTTTATTGTATTCATAGCCTTTAAATTTACGGAACTTATTTTCGCAGGATAATTAGATGTACAATGTAATACAGCTATATCTTCTAGTTTTTTACTTCTTATAGCCATAATAGCATCTTCAACTTCCCCTAGTATAGCCATGCCTGATGAAAGTATTATAGGCTTATTAAATTCAGCTATATACTCTAGTAATGGTATATTAGTTAGATCTCCAGAGCTTATTTTAAATACTTCTACACCAATAGAGTTTAAAAATTTAGCACTTTCAAAATCAAAGGGCGTAGACATAAATATAATATTTTTTTCATCACAATATCTTTTTAACTCAGTAAATTCTTCATAAGATAACTCTAACTTTTTTAACATATTAAACTGACTATCTTCTATACCTATGTTATCTTTTTGATACTTGGCCATTGATGCATAACCTGTAACTAATTTCTCACTTTTAAAAGTTTGAAATTTAACTGCATCTACTCCTGCCTCCACAGCTTTATCAACTAATTTTTTTGCAAGCACAATACTTCCATTATGATTAACTCCAGCCTCAGCTATTATAAAACAATTATAATTATCTTGTATATTTTTGCCGATAACTTTATCTCTTATTTTAATCATTCTTATTCTCCTTCAAAATTAGTTCTGCAATTTTAGCATCTATAATGTTATCTATATCAATAGATTTATATCTATCCATAATAAATGGCATTGTATCCTCATTTACAAAGGCTTTTTCATTCAATAACATATCCACTTTATTAATGTATAAAGCTCCATTAAAAATATAGAATTTAGGTAATTCTTGTCTTCTTAAATTGTCCCCTTTAAATTGAAAAATTGTATTTAATTTATTATTCTCAATTGTTCTCATAAGTACTGGATTTTCATCACATTCACATATACTTATAAGTGAATTATTATTGCTATTTACAATATTCTCTATTGCCTTGTCTATATCCTCCATTGTTCTAAGTGGAGATGTTGGCTGAAGTAATATTACATAGTCAAATTCTTTACTATCCTTTTTTAAATAATCTATAGCATGTAAAACTACATCAATAGACTTAGCTTTATCATCTGATATTTCTTTAGGTCTTAAAAAAGGAACTTTAGCTCCATATTTCAATGAAATATCTTTTATGGCTTCATCATCTGTTGATACTAAAGTATAATCAATATATTTAGAATTTTTTGCAGCTTCAATTGAATATGCTATTAATGGTTTATTACAAATTTTCATTATATTTTTATAAGGTATTCCCTTTGAACCACCTCTAGCAGGAATTATTGCCAATATCTTTTTGTCTTTATACACTCTACCACCACCACTTCTACAAATAATAATCAGTAATACTTAAAATTAAAAATCCCCAGAATAACTCTTAAGTAAAAGCCAAGAAAAACTCTTTAAGCTTTTCTAAAGCTTCTGCTTTTAAGTTTTTCTGAGGTTTTTAAAGTTTAAATACTAAGCCTTCACTTAACTTTAAGCCAATAATTTTAATATTTTATAAATTACTGATTTTTTAGAAGCTGATCTTCTGGAACATCCTTAAACTTTTTAGCTGGACTTCCTACAACTATAGTAGCATTTTCTACATCCTTTGTAACAACACTACCTGCTGCTGCAAATCCATCTTCATTTATAACTTTTCCTGGTAATACTACTGCTCCAGCTCCTATTCTTCCGCCTTTTTTAATTGTAACTCCTTTAAAATGGTTAAATCTTTCTTTTGAACGAGCTGCATAATTATCATTAGAAGTTACAACACATGGAGCCATGAAAACATAGTCTTCAACTTCAGAATAAGCTGTTAAATATACATTAGTTTGTATTTTACAGTTAGAGCCTACCTTACAGAAATTTTCAATAGTTGCTCCTTTTCCTATTATTGTTCTATTACCAATAGTTACATCTTCTCTTATTACTGCTAAATCTGCTATAAGAGTTTTTTCACCTATTTCACATCCACAATAAATTATAACACCAGCACCTATCAAGCATTCATCAGCAATTTTACATGGTTCATATTTTTTATCATCTTTAAATATGCTATTAACTGATCTCATAGGAGTTTTACCGATTACAGTATTATCATCTATTCTTATATTACTTCCAATTAATGACCCTTCATGAATTACTACATTGTTTCCTATAATACAATTATCTCCAATAATAACATTATCTTCTATAACTGAAAAGTGTCCTATTTTTACATTATTGCCTACTTTAGCGGTTTCAGAAATATAATTCATACTTATATCCTCACTTTTATATTTTATCTATTTTTCTTTGGAAAAGCCTTTTCCATATCTAAAGTTGAAAAATTATCAAATGGGAATTTTACAGGCATTCCAGTAAGCCTTGATTTATATGCAGCAAGAATTATTGCCATAGCTCTTTTTCCTTGTTCCCCATTTATTAAAGGTTCAACATCATTATTTATTGCATCTATAACATTTTTGAATAATGGAGTATGACCTTTTCCATATACTGAATCTGGATCACCCTCTTGAGCTTTTAATATTTCTTCTTCCTCATTTTCTGTTCCGTCTTCAAATCTCCAAGTTTCTATTTTATTAACAGCAAGACCACCTATACATACTGTTCCCTTTTCTCCAAATACACTTAAAGTTTCCTCTAAGTTTTTAGGGAATACACATGCTGTTCCTTCTATTATTCCAATAGCACCATTTTTGAAACGAACTATTATTGCACCAAAATCTTCTGCTTCTATATCTCTTAAGAAGTTATCACATTGAGCATATACAGTATCGATTTCTCCACCCATCATCCATTGAAGTAAATCTATATTATGTATACATTGATTCATTAATGTACCACCATCAAGTTTCCAAGTTCCTCTCCATGGGGCTTGTTTGTAATATCCTTCATTTCTATTCCATAGGATTCTTGCAGTACCGTTTATAAGTCTTCCAAATCTATTATTTTCTAAAGCTTCCCTTAATTCTTGAATTGGTTTATTAAATCTATTTTGATGACATATTGCAAGTTTAACATTGTTCTCTTTTGCAATCCTTATCATTTCATTTGCATCATCTATTGATAAAGCCATAGGCTTTTCAACTACAGCATGCTTACCTTTTTTCATTGCATAAATAGCAATTTCAGGATGATATCCACTTTCTGTAGCTATTGTAACTACATCTATATCTTCTTTTTCAAGCATTTCTTTATAATCTTCATATGTACTTACTTTAAGGTTTTCATTCATTTTTTCTATGTATTCATCTTTTTTAGCATTAGCTTTTTCTATATCAACGTCACAAGTAGCTACAAGCACAGCTTCTTCTTTATTGTTTACTAGTCCTTCCACATGTTTATATGAAATTCTTCCACAACCAATAATTGCAAACTTTAATTTTGACATTAGTATCACTCCTTAATTTTAATAAAGGATAAACTCAAAAGAGTCTATCCTAAAATCTATATTTTATAGTTTGTGTATTTTTTCTCTATTATTTTTAACAGCACTTGAAGCATTTCTTGTATCATAGAATATTTTAGCTCTCTTAACTATTTCTTCATAGTCATAATCAGTATGATCTGTTGTTATTATAACTATATCAGCTTTATCAATAGCTTTTTCCCATTCTACTGATGCATACTCTTTTCCACCATGTTTAAAGTTTGGAACATATGGATCATTGTACATTACCTCTGCTCCATTTTTCTCTAAGTGCTCTATTACTTTTAATGCTGGGGATTCTCTCATATCATCGATATCTTTCTTGTATGCAACACCCATTAATAAAACTTTTGATCCATTTAATGATTTTTTATCACCATTTAAAAGTTTCATAGCATTGTCTACTACAAATTCTGGCATAAAATCATTGATTTCTCCAGCTGTTTCTATAAGTCTTGTATGGTAATCAAATTCTCTTGCTTTATATGTTAAATAGAATGGATCTAGTGGAATACAATGTCCCCCAAGACCTGGACCTGGATAAAATGCCATAAATCCGTAAGGTTTTGTTTTTGCAGCTTCTATTACTTCCCATATATCTATTCCCATTTTTTTGCATAGTATAGCCATTTCATTTACAAGACCTATATTTATATGTCTAAAAGTATTTTCAAGTATTTTTTCCATTTCAGCAACTGCTGGTGATGAAACCTTATGAATATCTCCTTCAAGTACATTACTATATAATGCAGCGGCAACTTCTGTACAATCTTCAGTTATTCCCCCTACTACTTTTGGAGTATTTTTTGTTTTAAATTGTTTATTACCTGGGTCAACTCTTTCTGGTGAGAATGCTAAAAAGAAATCTTCTCCACATTTTAATCCTGATTCTTCTAAAATAGGTTTTACTATTTCTTCTGTTGTTCCAGGATAAGTTGTACTTTCAAGTACAACAAGCATTCCTCTATGTATATACTTCGCTATACTTTTTGTAGAATTTTCTACATATGATACATCTGGTTGTTTGAATTTATCAAGTGGTGTTGGAACAGCTATTGCAACTGCATCTACTTCTGATACAAATGAAAAATCTGTAGTTGCTTTTAATTTCCCCGCTTTAACTAAATCCTTTAAATCTTCATCTAATATATCTCCTATATAGTTATGTCCTTCATTAACTAACTTTACTTTTTCGTCTTGCACATCAAAACCTATTACTTCATATCCTGCTTTTGCTTTTTCTACCGCTAAAGGTAGTCCTACATATCCAAGACCTACAACTCCTAATTTCGCAGTTTTATTCTCTAGTTTTAATAAAAGCTCTTCTTTTAATGTTGACATTGTACTTCCTCCTAAATATTACTTAAGGTTTATTTTATTTGATTTTATAAAACTAATTACTGTTTATTTTCATATTACTTATTTGTGATTTATTTCACTATATTATTTTATCATATTGTTTATATAAATGCAGTAACTTAGTAATTCTAATAGAAATATTATTTTTTTCTTATGTAAGTTGGAACTTTGTCTGAAAGTACTTTAATTATTTCTTCTTTATCGCCTTCAATAACTTCTTTAAAGTCTTTTAGCGCTTCATCTATGTAACTTATATTAAATCCCATAGGTTTTTCAACAAATATCTTTTCATGTTCTGTAGATGTTAATGCAACCTCATCCATTAAAAGTTCTTCATATAATTTTTCCCCAGGTCTTAATCCTGTATACTCAATTTTTATATCTTCATCTGGTTTTAAACCTGATAATCTAATTAAGTCTCTAGCCAAATCTACTATTTTAACTGGTTCACCCATATCAAGAACAAATATTTCTCCACCTTTTGCCATAGCTCCTGCTTGAATTACAAGTTGGGCAGCTTCTGGTATAGTCATAAAAAATCTATTAATTTCAGGATGAGTAACCGTTACCGGCCCACCTTCTTTTATTTGTCTTTTAAATAAAGGTATAACAGAACCATTACTTCCAAGAACATTTCCAAATCTAACTGCAACATATTCAGTTTCACTTTCTTTGGCAAAAGCTTGAATAATTTTCTCACAAAATCTTTTTGTAGCTCCCATAATATTAGTAGGATTTACTGCTTTATCTGTACTTATCTGAACAAATCTCTTAACTTTATAAATATGACTACACTTCACTACATTGTAAGTTCCAAATATATTGTTCTTTATTGCTTCTGCTGGATTTGCTTCCATTAAAGGAACATGTTTATGGGCAGCAGCATGGAACACTACATAAGGTTTATACTTTTCAAAAACCTCTTGTAATCTTTTAAAATCTCTTATTGATGCAATTACAACATCCATATCAAGTTCAGGGTATTTATATTTTAATTCCATCTGAAGATCATATGCATTATTTTCATATATATCTAATATTACTAATTTTTTAGGATTAAACTTCACTATTTGTCTACAAAGTTCTGAGCCTATAGAGCCTCCTCCCCCTGTAACTAATACAACCTTTTCATTTATGTATTCATTTATATTTTCATTATTAAGCTGTATAGGATCTCTGCCTAATAAATCATTAATATCAACGTCCCTTAGTTGACTTATATTTACATTTCCATTAATTATCTCATATATTCCAGGCAATGTTTTTAATTTACAACCTGTTTTTTTGCAATAATTATAAATTTCTTTTCTTTCCTTTAATGGAGCTGATGGAAGAGCTATAAATATCTCTTCAACATTATTATTTTCACATATTTTTATTATTTCATCTCTTGTTCCTAATATCTTCACACCATTTATTACTTGCCCTATTTTTGATAAATCATCATCTATAAGTCCAATTATATTATAATTTAAAGATTGATGCTTTTTAATTTCTTTTATCAACATTGCACCAGCATCTCCAGCTCCAATAATTAATACATTGGAAACTTTATTATTAAGTAACTCTCTATTATCATTTCTTCCAACTATTCTATACATAAATCTAGTGCCACCTAATGCTAATATAGATAAAACCCATAAAATTATATGTACAGTAGCTGGGAATCTATAATGTACAGAACTCAATAATTTGTAACTTATAAAATAGCTATAAAATATAAATATTATATTTGAAAGGGATACAGAATACACTATTGACATAAGTTCATCAACTGATGCATATTTCCATATATAATCATATAAATGGAATACTCCATTACAAATTATTGTAATAACTATAACAGGAATTATAGATAATTTAAAAAACCCTATATACTCCTGAGGTATCTTAAATTCAAATCTTAATAATAAAGCAAAATATAAGAAAAATGTTACTAGCACAATATCATATACTAAAAACTTCTTATTACTTTTCAAGTCATCACATCCTTAACGCTTCTTATTTTATCTACCTAAATCATTTTACATCATTTTTAAAATTATTCAATGTTTTTTGTTAATAATTTAATATATAAATATAAAAGACATGTTTTGTAACTTATATACAATCCATGTCTATTATATCATAAACTAAAAATCAACATATTCTATTTTTTATTTATTTCTTTATATAATTCTGCAAATTTAGGGTTATACTTGATGGTTGTTAAATATTTCATAAATTCATGTCGTAATTCTTTTCTTTTTAAAGCAAATTCTACTGTAGCTTCTAAAAATCCCAGCTTATCTCCAACATCATATCTTCTTCCTTCAAATTTATATGCATACATAGCTTCTTGTTTTATTAAAGTTCTAAGTGCATCTGTAAGTTGTATTTCTCCAGATTTACCTGGTTCTGTTTTACTTAATATATCAAATATAGGTGGAGTTATTATGTATCTTCCTAAAATTGCTACATTAGATGGTGCTTCATTTATCTGTGGTTTTTCAACTAAATCTTTTACCTTATATACATTATCCTCTATGTGAAATCCTTCAACTATTCCATATTTATCTACACTGTTTTTATCTACTTCTTGAACCCCTACTATAGTTGTTTTATATTCATTAAAACAGTTAATTAATTGTTTTAAACAAGGAACTTCACTATCTACTACATCATCCCCTAACATAACTGCAAAAGGTTCATTACCTACAAATGTCTTAGCACAATTTATTGCATGACCAAGACCTTTAGGTTCTTTTTGACGTATGTAGTATATATCCACCATATTTGATATATCACTTACCATATTTAAAAGTTCTTCTTTTCCCTTAGCTTCTAAAATATCTTCCAGTTCCACAGATTTGTCAAAATGATCTTCAATAGCTCTTTTGTTTCTTCCAGTTATTATCAATATCTCTTCAATTCCTGATGCTACTGCTTCTTCTATAATATACTGTATAGTTGGCTTATCTACTATAGGAAGCATCTCCTTGGGTTGTGCTTTAGTTGCTGGTAAGAATCTAGTTCCAAGTCCAGCTGCAGGTATTATGGCCTTTTTTACCTTCATACCAAACATCTCCCTTCAATAATATATATATTTTCATAATATATATTTTACGCATCTTTTAATATATTATTTAACTGTTTAACTATTTCATCATCACTATCTATTTTTTTTGCTATTTCAAGATGTGTTTTAGCTTGTTTATAATCTCCTATATTCATATAACACATTATTAGATTAGTACACACTTCTACAGATCTTGTAACTTCAAACACCTTTCTTAAATACACTATTGCAGATTCAAAATCTTGAAGACATGCATAATTAATTCCAAGCTCATTAAATACTTCAGGATAAGAATTATCTATTTCCATAGATTTTTCTAAATAATGTATTGCTTTAGGACTATTTTCAAGTATTCTGTATGCAACAGCTATATGATAATATATTTCAGCATTATCTCCTAATTCACTTAATAATGGCAACAATAAATCTAGTGCTTTTTGTGGTTCATCGTATACAAGTTTTTTACCCTCATCATAATCATTAACAATTTTAAGAGAATTTTTTAGTTCTGATATCTCAGGGGTTTCCTCCCCACCCTTTGCAATATAATTATTTATTCCAAATAAAGCACCATAAAAATCTTCTTTATCTTTTTTTATTAAAGCTTCATATAAATAAGGCAGTGCATATCCTTCTATTAATTTTGCTTTATCTATAATTTCTAATTCTTCTTCCACATACTCTTTATTTAAACTTCTTAGCTTATCAGCAAGCATTATAAGCTTATTATATATTTCTTCTGTTCCTTCTACTTTAGAAAGTCCTTTTAAAATAATATATGCTTCTTCATACTTTTTCTCTTTAACATAACTTGCTATTCTTCCTTTTATAAATTCACTAGCTTTAGGTGCATTTAAAATTATTTTTTCATAAATATCATTATATTTAAACTTTTCATCAGCTCCTAGTACATAGACCATTCCTTCAATAAAAAATGCTACTGGAATATTATCCACATCTTCATTGTTTTTAACTTTATGTACTATGTCTTCTGTTGCAACTGGCATATAAATTTCTTCATTAGTCTTTAGTTTTGTATTAAAAACTTTTTCTACTCTTTCTTTATTCATTTGTAAAAATAATAAATTTGAAAGTTTATCCTTAAAACGAGCTTTTACGTTCATATTCATCCTCCAACTTTAAGTAATTTATTAACTATATTATACTATATAATTTACATTATAATATTTAATATATTTTATTGTAAATAAAGAATTAACTGTACTTTTAAAGCACAGTTAATTCTTTATACTAAAATTATATTTTACCTATTTTTTATAGTTTCATCAACTAAATTCATAACATTTTCTTTGAATTTGTCCATTTTTTTCTCAGCATCTTCTAAACTTTTTCCTATAATAGCCATATATATCTTCATCTTAGGCTCTGTTCCTGATGGTCTAACTACAAAATACGAATTATCTTCTAATACAAATTTAAGTACATTAGATTTAGGAAGATCTATATTTTCTTCTTTACCTGTTAAAATATCCTTTTTTACACTTTTTTCATAATCATATTTCTTTATAACATTAACTTCATTTATTTTTAGTTTATCTATTTTTCTTAATTTATCTAAAGTATTGTTTATCTTTTTTTGACCCTCTATTCCTTCCAAATTTATAGATACTAATCTTTCTCTATAAAATCCATATTCATTATATAAATTCATAAGAGCATCATAAAGACTCATTCCTTTTGTTTTATAATATAACGCCATTTCACATATTAGCATAGCTGCAATAACAGCATCTTTATCCCTTACAAAAGTACCCGCTAAATATCCATAACTTTCTTCAAAGCCAAATACATAATCTTTATTTTCGTCATTTTCAAATTCTTTTATTTTTTCTCCTATATATTTAAATCCCGTTAAAACATCTATAACTTCTACGTTAAATTTTTTAGCAATAGGCCTTATCATTTCTGTTGTAACTATAGTTTTAATTACTACAGGATTAATAGGCATTTTATTCTTTTCTCTTAATGAAGATAATATATACTCTGTAAGTAAAACTCCCATCATATTACCTGTTAATACTTTATACCTTCCATTGTTATCCTTTACAATTGATCCTATCCTGTCACAATCAGGATCAGTTCCAAATATTATATCTGGTTTTATATCCTTTGCCATACTTAAAGCTATATCAAAAACCGCTGGAACTTCTGGATTAGGATATTCCGCTGTTGGAAATGTTCCATCTGGAAGTTCTTGCTCTTTTACAACAAAAACTTTTTTATATCCAAGTTCTCTTAAAACTCTTCTTACAGGAACATTACCACTTCCATGGATTGGAGTATATATAATTTTTAATTTATTTGCTTCTTTTGATACAAGTTCTTCTCTAATAGTTAGCTCCTTTACACTTTCAACATAATCATTATCAATTTCTTCTCCTACTATATTTAGTAATCCTTTAGCTTTTGCATCACTTAATGATATAGATTTTACTTTTGAAAAATCCTGTATCTTTTCAACATAATTTATAATCTCCTGAGCTTTTTTATCCGTTACTTGTCCACCATCTTCTCCATATACTTTATATCCATTATACTGTTTAGGATTATGTGATGCTGTTATAACTATTCCCGCTTTACACTTTAAGTGTTTTACAGTATACGATAGCATAGGTGTAGGTCTTAAAGACTCAAATAGATTAACTTTAATTCCATTACCACACAAAGTTAAAGCTACCGCAGTTGCAAATTGTTGTGATTTTATTCTCGAATCATATGCAATGCTTACAGAAATATCTTCATTTTTATATTTATTTAATAAATACTCAGAAAGTCCCTGTGTAGCTTTTGTAACAGTATAAACATTCATTCTATTTGATCCTGCTCCAATAACCCCTCTAAGTCCACCTGTACCAAAATTTAAGTTTTTATAAAATCTATCCTCTAACTCTTTTTCGTCTTGTATATTCTTCAATTCATTTTTAGTTTCTTCATCAATAAATCTAGACTCAAGCCACTCATTATATTTTTCTAAATAATTCATTACACTTCCGTTGCCAAAAATCTATAAATATCTATAAACCTTGTTTAATTCCCTGTTCCACCTGTTCCATTTTGCCGAGGCTACTTTGGTTTGTATAACAGTCCAAGGGCTTAAATTCCCATACAACGAATGGTACATATTAGCATTATCTTTTTAAGTGATACTATGCTAATTTATATCTTGAAAGATTAATACTTGCATTTAAATCTCTATCAATAACAAGTCCGCACTTACATTTATAAACTCTATCAGATAGTTTTAAATCTTTCTTAATAGCTCCACAACAACTACAAGTTTTACTTGATGGATACCACTTATCTGCTTCAATAAATTCTATTCCATATAACTTACATTTATATTGCATTTTAGTTTTAAAATCATATAAACATTGCTCTGAAATAGCCTTTGATAAATGTTTATTTTTAAGCATACCTTTTATATTAAGTGTTTCCATAACAACTCTTGATGGTTTGGTTTTCACTATCTTATTCGTTGCTTGGTGAATATGATTGTTTCTTATATTCCTTAATCTTCTATGAAGTAATCTAATCTCTTTTTCAAGTTTTATAATATTGTTAGTCTTTTTGTATTGGCAACGGTTTTCACCTCCTTCTATTTTTTTATTCATATCATATTTACGACTAACTTTTCTTTGTTTTCTTTTTAATACTTTTTTAAGTCTTTTAACTTCTTTACTTTTATTGATATTTTTAAAAGTCATTCCATTTGAGCATATGGCTAAATCCTTAATTCCCACATCTATTCCAATACTTTTATTAGTTAATTCTATTGTTGATTGCTCTTGTTCTACTCCAACTGTTATGTACCAATACTTTCCGTCAAAACTTATTCTTGGATTAGTATATTTAACATTTATAGGTATTTGCTCTTTTGTTTTAATCCAGCCTACTTTTTCAATATTAACTAATTTAGTTTTAACTTTAAGTTTAACATTATCATTGTAAAACGATGGCTTAGATTTTTTCCTACTTTTAAAACGTGGTTTATCTGAAAGTCCTTTAAAGAAATTTTTATAAGCATTACAACAATCTTTTACTGCTTGTTTTGCTACATTGTTTGATACCTCACTTAGCCATTTATATTCATCTGTTTTCTTCATTAAAGTAATTTCTTTTCTTAAATCACTATCTTTAATAAACTTACCGCCATTTTTATAATTTTCTTGTTGCTTATTTAAAGTCCAATTATATATAAACCTTGCAGTACCAACGGATTGCCATAGTTTTTGTTCTTGTATCCCTGTTGGATATAATCTAACTTTCTTTAAAAGTATCATCTTCAATTAATTCCTTAATCATTTTCTTAGCCTTATTGGCTCTTTTACCTTGAAGTCTACAACTAAAAACTTTAACTATATGAATTAAATCTTCAACTAACTCTTGTTCTTCTGATTTTTCAGTATTATCTATAATTTCAATGGTTGTTCCATATTTATTACATAGATTTTCTATAAGTTCAAATCCAAATCTAATCAATCTATCTTTGTATAAAATTACTACCTTATCAACCTCTGAATTAGTTATCATGTCCATTAGTTGATTTAATCCCTTTTTATTGTAGTTAATTCCACTCCCTATATCTGTTATAATCTCAAATTGATAACCTCTGGCCAACATATATGTTTTAACATTTTCAATTTATCTTTCAAGGTCGTCTTTTTGTTTATGAGAACTAACTCTACAATATCCAATAGTTTTTTTATTTAGTTGTACTTCTGATTTTAAGCCCAAAAAGTGATTAAGTTGTTCTTGTGAATAATATCTTGTTCCACCATTAGTTATGTGTGATGGTTTTAAAGTTTCATTTTTATCCCAGTTTCTAAGAGTTTGAACTGTTTTTCCTAATTTTAGTTGCAAATTCTCCTATTGAGTAATATTTCATACTTATCACCTCAATATTATTATACAACTAAATATATAAAATAACAATATATTTTTATAGATATTTATAGATTTATTTTAACAGTTATCACCCTCCTAATAATTATTGTCTACTTCACTTTATACCCTACTCTTATCCCAAATTATACCATATTTGTTTGTAAATAAAAATATCATCAAAAATAAAGGCTATTAATAAATAAAATTACTTCTATCAATAGCCTTTATCTTATAATATTAATTTTTATATTAATACAATTCTTTCATTAATTAATCTTCTGAAATTACTTCAAGATCATCTGTATTGGGCTTATTATCAGCCCTCCCCATAATAACAGCTAAAATAGTATCCATATCATCTAAGCATATTATTTCATTTGCCATTTCTACGTCATTTATTCTACAAACATCTCCTGCACTCATTCTAGAAAGATCTATATTAATGCAGCTAGGTATATCATCGTATTTTCCTTTTACTCTTATGTTAGATTTTTCTTTTTGAATAGTATCTCCTCTTTTAGATATCAGTTCTTCACCTGTAAACACTATAGGAATTTCTGTTTGAACTATTTCTTCATTATTTACTTCTTGTAAATCTACATGAATTATTTTTTTTGTTACTGGATCTTTTTGCACTTCTTTTACTATGGCTTGGTGTTGTTTATTATTAATCTCTAAATTAACTCCTCCATGCTCACCATGCTTTAAAATTTCCTTATTTAATTCAAGTTCTCCTATTTCAAATAATAGATTTTGTATTCCAGCTCCATAAAGTATTCCCGGAACCATTCCTTTTTTTCTCTCACGTCTAGCAGAATGCACAGAATCTTTAACTCTTTCTTCGGCTTTTAACACTTCCATTATTATCCCTCCTATGCCTTCTATTATTAGCATAAAAAAGAATAATATACATATAGCTCTTTTTTAATTGTTCATTTTTATAATTCTTCTTCAGTAACTATCTTTATACCATTTTTCAAAAACAACGCCGCTGTAACACCATTTCCATCTATTTTATTCCCGCTAAAACTTCCATCATATATTTTTCCACATCCACAAGAAGGACTTTTTGATTTAAAAATTGCTTTTTTAGCATTTACTTCTTTTGCAATTTTCAACGCCTCATAAGCCCCCTTTAAAAATTCTTTAGTACAATCTTTTCCTTCCTTGCTTATAACCTTAGCTTCTCCATTTAATACATCTTCTCCATCTCCGCCCATTATCTCACATGGAATTCTAGGGGTTGTAAGTCCTCCTAGTTGTTCTGGACAAACTAGTATTGCCTTTCCTTCCTTTAAAAGTTTTAAAGCATTAGAATTCAAATTATTTTCACCACTATATTTGCAATTAATTCCACATAGACAAGCACTTATAATTATCATAATAAAACCTCTCTATACAATTCTATTTGAGTTCTACTACAGTAACTCCATTTCCACCTTCACCATAATTTCCAAGTCTATAACTCTTTACATGAGGATGTCTTTTTAACATATCATTTATAGCATTTCTTAGTATTCCTGTTCCCTTACCATGTATTATAGTAACTTCAGAAAGTCCACCCATACAAGCATCATCTAAATATTTATCAGCCGTATATACTGCTTCCTGTGAATCCATTCCTCTTAAATCAACTGATGAAGCTACAGATTTTAAGTTTAAGCTAACTTCTCTCTTCTTTCTTTGTCTCTTCTCAATTTTTGTTTCTTTTGTTTTTCTTAAATCTTTTATATTTACTTTTATTTTCATAATTCCTGCTTGTACTTGAACATCCCCCTTGCTATCAGGATTTGTAAGCACCATAACTTTTGTATCAAATTTAGGAAGATAAACCTCATCACCTTCAGACACTTTATCAATTGGTTCCCCAACGTCTTTTGGTTTGTTTAACTTTTCTTCTGTTTTTTCTAATTTTTCTTTTAATTTTTTTCTATTTTCCTCTAAGAGTTTACGAACATCTGAAGAATACCCCATTCTTTCAAGTTCTCTTATATCCTTCAAAATTTTATCTGCTTCTTCTTTAGCTTCTTTAATAATTTCTTTAGCTTCCTTTTGAGCATTTAAAATTGCTTTTTCTCTTATATCTTTAAATTTATCTAATTTACTTTCGTACTTTTCTTTAAGCTTAACAGCTTCTTCTCTTGCACCCTGAGCTTCCCTTGCATGTTCTTGTGCTTTAATGTTCTTGTGTTGAAGAGATTGTATTAAATCTTCAAATTTAAGCGTTTCCTCATCAATACCTTTTTTTGCATCTTCTATTATATAATCTGGAAGACCCAGTCTTTTAGATATTTCAAAAGCGTTAGATTTTCCTGGAACCCCTATTAAAAGTCTATATGTAGGTCTTAATGTTTCAACATCAAACTCCACAGATGCATTTTCAACTCTATCTACTTTTAGGGCATATGCTTTAAGTTCACTATAGTGAGTTGTAGCTATTACTTTTGTATTTCTTTCTCTTAAATTTTCAAGAATAGATACAGCAAGTGCAGCTCCTTCTGTAGGATCAGTTCCTGCTCCAAGTTCATCAAATAACACAAGAGAATTTTCATCTGCATTATCTATAATATTTACTATATTAGTCATGTGAGATGAAAATGTTGATAAACTCTGCTCAATACTTTGTTCATCACCGATATCTGCAAAAACTTCTTTGAAAAAGCTTATAGTCGATCCTTGTGATGCTGTAATCATAAGACCACTCATTGCCATTATATGCATAAGTCCTACAGTTTTTAAAGTAACTGTTTTACCTCCTGTATTAGGTCCTGTAATTACAAGAGATGTTATACCATCTCTTAAATATATATTATTTTCAACTACTTTCTTTGGATCTATAAGGGGATGTTTTGCTCTTATTATATTGAAGTGACCATCCTCAGTTATAGTAGGACAAATAGCATCCAATTTAGCAGCATACTTTGCTTTAGCAAATATAAAATCAAGCTCCCAAAGTATATCTGCATTAACTTTAATAACATCTATATTATCATATACTTTTTGCGAAAGAACTGTAAGTATCCTCTCTATTTCATCTCTTTCCTTAAGTCTTAATTCCTTTATTTCATTATTCAAATCAACAAGACTCATAGGTTCTATAAATAAAGTTGCTCCTGATGAACTTTGGTCATGTACAAGTCCTGGAACAGCACCCTTATGTTCAACCTTTACTGGAAGCACATATCTTTCGCCTCTCACTGTATATATATTTTCTTGTAAATGCTGAGAATATGTTCTAATAAGAGAATTAACCCTAGACTTTATAGAACTTGTTTTATCCTTCAATGATCTTCTTATATTAAAAAGAGTAGTACTTGCTCTATCTGAAATTTCTTCTTCTCCAATTATACATTTAAATATTTCTTCTTCTAATCCACTTAATGGTACAATTCCTTCTGTAATACTTTCTAACACTGTGTATTTTTCATTCTCATCATCACTTTTAACATATGATTTAAATCTTCTTGAACATTTTAATAAATTTGCAATTCTAAGAAGTTGTACTGGAAGAAGAGTAAATTTTCTTTGTGCCTTTGATATTCCTTCCCTTGCATCATATAATCCTTGAAAAGGAGCATCTCCTTTTTTTATAGATATCTCAAATGCTTCTTTTGTCTCCATTAAATGTTCACGGACTTCATATGCATTTTCATATGGCTGAAGCTCATCAATTAAGTCTTTTGCCGCTGATGTTTGAGTATATTTTTTTAATTCTTCTTTTATTTTATCAAACTCTAAAACTTTTAAAGCTTTATGATTCATGTTATTCTACACCTCTTTTAAAATGTCCTCTTGTATAATTCTTAAAATCTCCCTTAAATCTTTGGTTTTTGAAACTCTCAAGTATGTTTAAAGTTTCATCATAATCTTCACTTAAAAACTCTAATCTAAATATATTAATATTAGCAGCCTTAATCTCATCTAAATTAGCTATTAAATTAATAGGAGTAGAATTATATATATGACTTCTGCAATACTTATCTGTCTTTATTTGCATTTCAGCATTCATTCTATCTTTTAATATATAATCTCCTTTTAAACATTCTCCACTACAAGATTTTTTGCTATCTTTACCACCAAATACACTTCCTATTGGGCAGTATTCACTAACCATAAGTTCTGGTTTACCATATACCATAACAGCACATGGAAATTTAGTCTTTTTAGTTATTTCCCTTATTTCTTTCTTGTTTAGTTCTAAACTTAATGTTGCAACGTCTAAAATATCTTTGTAAAATTCCAAACTATAACTATTAAAAATATTTAATTTATAATCACCTATTATTTGAATTTTTTCTTTAAATCTATTTATTATTCCTGAGTTAGATGTTATTATTCCTTTTATTAAGTTTATATTATCTTCTATTAACGTGTTTACACTTTCAAATTCCTCTTTAATTATAGTTGACGTTTTTATATATAAATTTTCACATTTTACTTTTCTTAAATCTATATCACAATGTCGCATAGATACTTCAACAGCAATATTCTTAAATCCACATTCTAGTACTGCTTTTAATTGTTCATTTGTTGTAACAGTAATTATTGAATTTTCAACTAAATCTATATTTTTATTATGATTTATATTTAATTTTAAATCTAAGTCATTGTTAAATTGTCTTTTATCATTAGTTTTTATATCCTTGGCAATTTTATCTATTAATTCTCTACGAACTGCATTTATTGAAGATACAGGTATAAATCCTTCTTCAAAAGTTTTAAACTCAATTTTATCAAAAGCAAAAGCCGTATCTCCTGTCTTATTTAGGTTTTTAATTAGCTTTTCTTTATCCATTGGCTTGTTTACAGCTTTTTGAACTATATCCCCTAAGATTTTATATTCTTTTTGTTTATAACTAGTATTTAAAGTTAATAGTTCCCCTACTTTAAAACTAACAAATAAACTTATAGGATTTTTCTTTCCATATATGTCTTCATAAGACTTAGCTAACAAACTTAAAAGAGTGGTATCTGAAGTTTTATATAATAAATCCCCTGCCTTGTACTTAGTAGGTTTTAACTTTACTCTATCTCCTATAAAAGCTTCTTCTACATTTTGTGAATCTTTTACTATTTTAAAAATAGTAAATCCTTCTCCACCAAACCTAATTCCATCTTGAAGTTTTATATTTTCTTTTAATTCAATTGATAAATCTCTATTTACTTTCCCTATTAATACGCCAGTATTTTTAGGAAATCTATAGGACATCATATCCTTGCCTACATTTCCAAATAAATATGCCTTAGAAAATCCTTCTCTATTAAATAATTGAAGTAATTTTTTTCTTTCATTTTCAATATCAAAGTTAGCTTTATCTATTGCCTTTCTATATGCTGAAACAACTCCAGCCACATATTCTGGTCTTTTCATTCTTCCTTCTATCTTTAAAGAAGTAGTTCCACTTTGTATAATCTCTTTTATATTATCTATGGTACAAACATCTTTAGGACTTAAAATATATCCTTTTGCTTTTTTATTTCTTTTATTATCTATAATTTCATAAGGTAGCCTACATGGTTGAGCACAACGTCCACGATTTCCACTTCTTCCTCCTATCATACTACTCATAAGACATTGACCTGAATAAGATACACATAATGCTCCATGAATAAAAATTTCTGTTTCTATATTTAAATCTTTTGATATATATTCTATTTCTTTTAACTTCAATTCTCTTGCAAGAACAATTCTTGAAAATCCCAAGTTTTTAAGAAAAATTGCACCTTCTGCATTATGTATACTCATTTGAGTTGATGCATGTAATTCAAATTTAGGGAAATTTCTCTTTATAAGAGTTGCAAGTCCTGTATCTTGAATTATTAAAGCATCTACTCCTATTTTATATAAAAACTCTATATACTCCAACGCTTCTTTAATTTCATTTTCTTTCATTGAAGTATTTACTGTTACATAAATCTTTACATTATATAAATGACAATATTCTACAGCTTTAATCATATTATCATTATCAAAATTAGAAGCATAAGCCCTAGCAGAAAACTTTGCTCCTCCAAGATATACTGCATCTGCACCATTTTGTACTGCTGCATAAAGACTTTCCATATTTCCTACTGGAGCTAGTAATTCGATTTTATTCATAAATTTATCTCTCCTCGATCTATTCTTACACCTAGTAATACATTATAACAAAAGAAAGCACCTTTAAACAACCTAGGTATTTTATTCATGCTTATTGAAAAATTATGTGTGTATATATTTTATTAACACCTAAAAATAACCTTGCATAATATGTAGTGTTATTTAACTTTTATGGAGGTATATTTATGTATTCTAACTTTGAAAATTGCAATTTAAATTATAATTGCGAATGTGATCCTTGTTGTAACTGCGATCCTTGTTATAGAAATTCTTCTTGCAAATCTACATGTAACACTATGGCAGTAGCTCACGTAAATGGAGGTCCTCATCATCCAAATTTAAAAGGAATTGTATATTTCTTTCCTGTTCCATGTGGCACAGAAGTTTCAGTATGCATTCAAGGACTTCCAAATTATAAACCTGCAACTGCAACTTCACAACCTATAGGTCCTTTTGGTTTCCACATTCATTCTGTAGGTTGTTGTGATATAGGTGATCCTGAAAATCCTTTTACATGTGCAAGTGGTCATTGGAATCCAGATAATCAACCTCATGGTAACCATGCAGGGGATTTCCCTGTTTTATTTTCTAATCATGGACTATGCAAAATGAGCTTTTTTACAGATAGGTTTAAACCTCAAGACGTTGTAGGATTATCAGTAATTATACATGAAAATCCTGATGATTATAGAAGCCAACCTTCTGGGAACTCTGGAAAAAGAATTGCTTGTGGATTAATTGAAGGATTATGTTAAACATAGCTCCCTATAAATATTATGGGGAGCTTTTTATATTAAATTATCTTAAGTAACTAAATAGATTTATTTTTCATAATATATATTGATAGTAAAAAGGGGGTATTAAATTGCTAGAAAACTTACTTTTGAAGGCAGGAATTAATAATATTGTAAGCCTTTCTAAAGAGGCTACAACAGATACTACATTAACAGGTACTACAGCACAAACAAAAACATTTGAAACACTTTCTATAGATTTAGATAATATAAATAGCTCTGTTCTATTAACTGGAATAATTGATTTTTCCATAACAGATGAAAATACAGTTACTGGAACTACTTTAGGTCCTCTAGAACTAGAAGTTTCAAGAAACTTTAATGGAACTACTATACCTATTTTATTTCAAACTTTTGTTATGAGTAGCTTAGAATATACTAACGGTGTAAGTTCTTGCCAACATTTTAAATTTCATTGGCTAGATTTAAACCCAGCATCATCTTTATGTCCTAATACATGTAACAACTTATTTAAAGATAACTGTGCTGCTAATATAACGTATATCTTTAATCTTTCTACAACAGGATTAGGATCTGCTACTCAATCTGCTGGAGTTATGGCAAAAGATTACTATTCTCTAAATTTAATTGAGATACCTAAACAAAGATAATATATTATATATAAACATTAAAGGAGGTAATATCATTGACACAGAATTTATCTTTAAGAACTGGAGTTACTAACTTTAAAAATATTTCTAAGATTGAAACCGGTAATCCTATAGTTCTTACTGGTACAATCCCATCATCAAAAATAATAGAAACTATTCCTATAACTTTAAATAATCCAAATAGTTCTGTTTTATTAATGGGAACATTGATATTTTTCATATCAGATTCTAATCCAGATATAAATATGGGACCTTTGTATTTACAAATCTTACGTTCTATAAACGGAGTAAATAACATTATATATGAAACGGGATTTAAGCTTGATAATTTTCTTTTTATAGCTCCCACAACTAATCCCAATCTTACAAACAATTTGGGATTTCAATGGTTGGACAAACCATTTTCATCCTTATGTGATAATTCTACAATAACTTATACTTTTCAAATCGCTACTGATGGATTTGCTGATACTACCCAAACAGCAGGTATAGGTCGTGAAGACTACTATTCATTAACCGTAGTAGAAATACCTAAATAAATTTTACACATATCTTATTAATTAACTATAGTTTCATAATTTATAATCTAACTTTAAAAGGAGGTATAATCTTGACAAAAAAATTATCACTAAAAACAGGAATTTTAAACATTAAAAATATATCAAAAGACGCTACTGAAAATATAACTGTTACTGGTACTACACCTTCTAACGCTATACTTGAATCAATACCAATAAATCTACAAAATCCTAATAATTCTGTACTCCTAAGTGGATCTATTGATTTTACTATAAATGATACTACTAAAGGGAGTGATATTGGACCTTTAGTTTTATATATTGAAAGAACAATAAGTCAATATACTAATATTATCTATAAAACATCTTTTCAATTAAATGGTATAAATTACGCTCCCAATATGGAGCATTTCGGTAATTTTTCATTTGAATGGTTAGACATGAATCCCATATCATCTATATGTACAAATATATGTTCTGATTCTAATGTAGATTGTACTAGCACAACAATAACTTATGATTTCATTCTTTCAAATGATAATGGATTTTTAAGTGCGACTCAAACTGCTGGAGTTGTTATTGATGATTACTATTCCTTAACAATATCAGAACTTTCTAAATAAATAAAAAGGTTGTCTATAATATGAATTTTATCAACTATAAGACAACCTTTTGTTATTAATATACTTTTTTATAATAAAAAGTTCTAGAAGTATATACCTTCTCATATATACCCTTCACGTTTAATTCACCATCTTCTATATATTTTTTAATTTTATCTAAATATTCACTTGGAAATTTTATCGCTCTAGAACACCCAGATGATAGAGTACATGGTGTTGGTATCAACTCCACATTTAAATGATTATCTTTTAATACTTTAAACATATGAAGACTACTTGAAGAAGATGGGAAAATAGCTATACATGAATTGTCCATACTATCCCTCCTAGTAATCATAATATTTAAAACTATATATATTTGTGCTTATGTAAAATTAAAAATAACAAAAGAGATTTGTTTTTTATAATACAAATCTCTTCTATAAAATTTATAAAAATCTTCATATGTTAATTTTAGTTTTTTAATGTTTGCATTGAGGATCAAAATCTTCAAATGGAAATGGTATTTCATTGAAAAATGAGCATGGATCTCCTGGAATTATAGGATTACATACTGGTATGTCACATGGTCCTACAGTTAACATAGTTGTATTAATAAGTCTAAATAATTTAATTATTGTAAATAAGCCTATTGTCACTCCTATTATTGTATTTCCACATGGTTCACTAGCACATGGATTAGTTATTGTACCAACATTTACAGCAAGAGGTGTAGCTTTAGCTTCTACTAATACGTACGGTGCGTTTTGATAAGAATATGGACCATTATTTGCAAATAAATTAGAAGCTAAAACTACATCTTTACTTCCTATACCTCCGAATAATACTACTTGCTTTTCATAATCACTATATGCACAAATGTAATTTTGAGTTTTCGTTACTGAAGGCGTTCCTAATCCTATATTCAAGATATTTCCACTAGCATCTAATAAATTTAATTTATAGCTAAATCTATATCTTATAGAGATTTTCCAGTATCCATCTGATACGAAAAGATTTTGTTCCTGTATGTTTGATATCTTTATATCTGATACTACAAAACTACCCTCTGCTATCTGAACAGTATCCACTATATTTGGCTCAAGTGTTAATGTTCCTCCTGTTGGTATAGGTGTTTTAAGAGTAGTAGTTCCTATTTGTCGAATATTTTCTTGCTCTCCACTTTTTGAAGCATTTATAGGTATGGATTCTACTCCCATATCTGGAGCAATAAAATCTGGTTTTAAGCAATCTTGCTGTCTACATTTACCATATACTTTCATAGCTATTACACATTCTTCACTAGCATTTGAAAGATCTTTAGTATTAGGTAAACTCTTTAAATCTAAATTATCTTCCATATCTATCCTCCTAATATATATTTATTAGTTTATATATGTTTTATATATAATCCCTAATAACATAATATGTTTTCCTATAATATGTGTGATATATAATTAAATTTTTTATATGAATTTTTGAAATTTCGTTATCATATATTCTATAAAAAGTAATTTAATAAAAGGAGCTATTATGAAACTTTTAAACGATAATTTCTATACGATAAGAATGTCATCTAATGACTTATGGAACATAACCTATAACAAAAACTTAGGCATTATTTATAGACAATGTATTGATAAAAAATGGTCTAATTTATTTGTATTGCAAAAAGAATGCAATGAATCATTTGCAACCATACTTCTTCCTAAAAATAAATTATGCTTAATATACCAGAATAAAGATGGAAATATTGTTTTAAGTATTTATTCAAGTGGACAATGGGAACATAAACAGATTCTTAAATGGAAAGGAAATAAAATAAAAAAAGCTAAATTAAGAGCTTTATACATTAAAAATAAAATTCATATTTTTTATAGTTTAAATTTAGTTTCTGATTCATCAGAAATTGTTTTTTATCAAACAATTGATTTAAATTTAAACATATCAAACCCTATTAGCATAGATGATACTATATTTTCCTCTGAAAATCCATTTGATATAAATGTTTTAGATAACGGAAGTTTAGTAATATTATACGAAAAATATAAAAATAGTTATGAACTCGGTTACAAAATATTTAATTGTAATAATAATAAATGGTCTGATTTTTATACTATAGATACAAATATTAAACCCCATAGTTATTTTTCATTGTCTTGTAATAATAATACAATTCATTGTTTATATGTAAAAAATTCTTCTTTAGAAAATATTCTGGTTCATTGTTCTGGTCTTTTTTTAGATTTAAACTATATTACTATATTTAAAAGCACTAATAATATCTCTATGCCATGTTTTTTTAAATTTAAAGATACAATTTGGGACATTTGGATAAGTAATAAAACTATTTATACTTGTTATTCAAATGATAACGGATTAAATATAGGTCAAATACATCAAGAAAAGTTACCTAAGTCATTGTTAAAATCTTACTACATTTCATTTGAAGATAATTATAGCCTTGCCTTTAACAATAGTTTATATGTAACTCCAGATAATGGATTATCTTTTTTTCCAAAAATATTATATAATCTATTAAAAAATAATAATAGTTATTCTAAAGATTCTCATATTGTGTCTAAAGATATAAAAAATTATATAAATAATGTTGAACATAAACTTTCAGACTATAAAAAAGAACTATCACATAAAGATAAAATAATTAATAAATTAAATAGTATGTTAAAAGAAGAAAAAAATAAACTATCCTTGTATCTTACTAAATTAAATAATATTGAGAATAATTATTCTTCATTAAAATCTAAATATGATATACTTATGGATGAAAAATTGGAATTAGAAACACATAAATACAGAATAAATAATTCTAAAAAATAATTTATGCTACAAAAAGCCTTCAAACTTCGAAGGCTTTTTGTAAATATTAAATATTATTTACATTCTCTAAAATACATTCTATTAATACATCTATATCTTTTTTAGTATTAAAATATCCTGGACTTACTCTTATAGTTCCTTTGTTTTGTGTTCCTATTATTTTATGAATTAAAGGTGCACAATGATATCCTGTTCTTACGCAAATATCTTTCTTATTTAATATATATCCTATATCCGAACTATCTATATTATCAATATTAAAAGATACAACAGGAGCTCTATTATCAAAATCCATATGTCCATATATAATTACTTTAGGTATCTCTATTAATCTCTCTTTTAAATATTTGCATAATCCAATCTCATGTTTTTTTATATTATTTATTCCTACCTTTTCTATAAATTTTAATCCCTCACAAAGTCCAGCAATTCCTGGAGTATTTTTAGTTCCACTTTCAAATTTGTCTGGTAAAAACATAGGCTGATTTATACTTTCAGAATTACTTCCTGTTCCTCCTTCAGTATAAGGTCTTATATTTCTTTTTTCATTAATATATAGTCCACCTATTCCTTCTATACCTAATAATCCTTTATGACCTGGGAAAGCTAAAAAATCTATATTACATTCTTCTACATCTATAGATTCAAATCCTGCACTTTGAGATGCATCAACTATAAATATAATATTATTTTGTTTAGCTATTTCTCCTATCTTTTTTATCTCTTGAATAGTTCCTAAAACATTAGATGCATGATTAATAATTATAGCTTTAGTATTATTTATAATCTCTGTTTTTAGTTTTTTTAAATCTACATATCCATTTTTATCCACTTTTAACAGTGTAACCAATACTCCTTTTTTCCTCATAGTATTTAGTGGTCTTAAAACAGAATTGTGTTCTATATAAGTACTTATAACATGATCTCCCGAATTTAAAATACCTTTTATTATAATATTTAAACTTTCAGTGGCATTGCTTGTAAAAATAACATTCATAAAATTTTTAATATTAAATATCCTAGAGATTCTTTCTCTACATTCTAGTATTTTTTCTTCTGCTTTAATTGCCATTTTATAAGAACCTCTACCTGGGTTGGCTGAATAATTTTTCATACAATTAAACACTTCATAATAAACTTCTTTTGGTTTTGGAAAACTTGTAGCCGCATTATCTAAATATATCATATTTATACCTTATTAAATTTGATTTAAATTATTTGGATTAAATTGCTCAAATGGGAAAGGAAGTTCATTAAATGTCTCACATGGTATATTTTGATCACAATCTGGTATAGTACAAGGTCCTGAAGAAACATTATTATATTTTACAATTCTAACTAATGCAATTATAGTAAATAATCCTATAGTAACACAAACAGCATTACATTGTGGTGGACATCCATTAGGTACACATTCTGGTAGTTGAGGTAATTGGCAAATATTCGCGTCTAATATTTCAGCTTTAGCTTGTATATAGTGTGTAGGTTTTTCAGCATTAATATTAGGTAATCCTCCTAGTGAAAAAGTAACTCCCTTACCACCTTTAGCACCATATAATGTAACCTTTTTTTCATAAGTACTATACGCTTGAACAGCTGTAACAGGAGTTGATTGTATTGTCATATCTGCTAATTGTCCATTAGTATACATTAATTGTATTGCGTAATTGAATTTATACTCTACTACTATATCCCAATATTCATCATTTAAATAATTATTTCTAGTTATACTTTTAACTATTATCTGAGTTTGTAAACTATCTGGAACAATTTTCATAGTGTCTATAGATACTGGCAAGCAAAAAAACTCATCTGGAGCAATATCTACTGTCTGAGTTTTATCTTCACTTACTATTGTTATAGTAAATTCAGTACCATTTCTAGCAGGTTTTATAGGAATTTTATCACCCTTTGGACAACAATCTCCAAGTGAAGGTACCAAGCAATCCTGTTGTTTACATATTCCAAAAACTTTAAAACCTACCATGCAATCTTCTATACAATTTTGTAACTCTAACTTATTTTTCAAAATCAACTCTCCTCTCTTAAAATTTTAAATTTTTATATATCAATACATTATATTAGTAACATCCATTTTTTGTACTAAATATATTAAAGTTTTTTTAAATACTTTTAGAAACTAAATATTTAATTTTTCATAGTATATATAGTAGATTTATATATTTAGTGATAAATATTAACATTGTAAACTAAATTATTTATTTTTAATCATATAAAAATATTCATACTTTTATTAGAAAGGAGATATTCGACAGTGTCTTTTAACAATGTATTTTCAACAATTACCAACGGTGCAATTACTTTTATTGGTAATAAACTCTCTGATACTTTAACTTCATCAGTTCTTAATATTCCTCATGGAAGTAAAATAATATATGCAGAATTACTTTGGGGAGGAATGTATAAACCTTTAGAAGAAGATTCCAAAGATATAATAAATTCACCAATAAAGCTTGCACTTCCTAATAGTGAAAATAATTTTATAGAAATATATCCTCAAGATAAACAAGTCTTTGCTTATGAAAAAGAATCTATATATTGTAATTCTTGTAATATAACTGATTATGTATCTAAATATTTAGGGGGAATTTATAGAATAGAAAGTACAGCTAAAATTACTTCTTCAACTAATTCTAATGATATCTCTAGATGGACTTTAGCTGTTATATACAAAAATCCTAAACTTCCTTTTAGAAAATTAAATTTATATGTAGGAGGATATGTTATAGATAATGCCTCTAGTATTTCTATACCTATATCTGAATTTGAAACACCTTCTACTGGACAAACTAATGCTAATCTTCTTATAAGTACACTAAATAAAACTACTCCAGAAGATGGAACTGAAGTTCTTATTGGTAGCAATAAAGAGGATTTTGTTCATCTATTAGATAATACAGATAATAAAAATTATACAATTATTAATATAGATGCATCTAAAGGACTAACTAATTCTCAAAATTCGGCTATTTTAAAATTGTCCTCAAATAAAAAAGTATATATTCCAAATGCAGTAGGTATTCAAATAGATATGAATGCACCTATTCTTACCATATCCCAATATGCTACTAGGAACAATATAGATAATAGTAATAGTATTAAGTATACTATAACTATTAAAAACGATGGATTTCTTCCTGCAAACAATGTGAAATTAAATATAGTACCAAATAAAAATATTCAATATACTAAAAATTCTTTAACTATAAATTCTAATTCCTCTTTGAATAATATTGACGAAAAATTAGATCTTAGTACTATTAATCCTGGTAATTCATCTATAGTTACATTTAGTGGTGATATATTGAATCATCGTTCTACTTTAAATTCAAACCCAAATACAGCCAATTTAACCTATGATTTCACAAATAACCTTGGTACTTTTCATAAAAGTAATAAAATTCTTTTAAAAAATTCAAAAGCCATTAATACCTTTCCTCCTTTAATTAATAACTATCAAAAGATAACTTACAAAAATACACCTACTTCAGGTAAAGTATTAGGATTAAGTTCCACAGCTAATATAGTTAACTATACTATAGATACATTTCCTAGTAATGGATTTGCAAGTGTAAATTCTGATGGTACATGGATATATACACCTAAAGTTGAATTTGCAGGTGAAGATAACTTCTCCATAAATGTACTAGATTCTAGTGGCAACTCTTCTATATCTACTATATATATATTAGTTAAATCCATATTTGCAAATCAAGATCCAATAAGTTGTTGTCCTTGTAATATAGTTTATCCTCATCAATTATGCAAATATAAAGTTAATACAAATCCTTATTATTGCTATTAAATATAAATTTATTATAAGTAGATTTATATAATCTATTTATTAGAAAGGAGTTATTATGTCAGATAATCCAATTATTAATAAAAATAATATAAAAAGTCGTTCTACTGTATTTAATCCAATCTCATCTAATTTTGATGAAGTAACTTATAAGAATTTTCCCGTTAGTGGTTCTATATTATCCGTTAATCCAACTGATGGAGCTCTCTCATATACCCTTGAAACTCCACCAACTAATGGTTTTGTTAAAATAGACCTTGAGGGTAACTGGATATATACTCCAAAAATAAACTTTATGGGTATAGATTCCTTCTCTGTTAATATAACCAATGAATCTAATGGTTCAACTATATCAACGGTAAATATATTAGTAAAAGATTTTCCTAAATCATTTGATTACCTAAATTGTTGTTGTAGAAATTATTAAATTTAACGCTGTGATAATATCACAGCGTTAAATAAAGTATTATTAATTTTTAAATTTTTATATTTCTTAATACATTACTGTAATTGTCCATGTTAGAAAGGAGTTTTTTATGCCCAATAATTTAATTTTTTCTAGAAATACAAACGGAAATGTTATTTTTACTGGAAACGCAATTGGATTAAGTAAACAAGAAAACTCTCAAAATTCAGGAACTGTTAATTCTATAGGTGCACTTATGGCTAGTGATCTTAACTATCTTCAAGTCCCAACTTATCCCCCTGCTACAACTTTAGATTATCTCTTAGATTCTTCTAGAGCTACATTAAACATACCAAATGGAAGTAATATTTTGTTTGCAGTGTTATCTTGGGGAGGATGCTGTAAAGTACCTGGTGAAAATCGTATATCTGCAGTTGTAAATAACGTAATATTGAAATCTCCTAACCCTTCTGCTCCATCTAAATACATTTTTCCTAAAGAAACTTATTTCACAGATAAAACTAAAGATATAGTATTCTATAGTTGCTATGCCATAATTACCAATGAAATGCAAGATGCCATAAGTGGTAGTTACAGAGTATCTGAAATTCCAGTAACAAGTACAGCTACTGATAATTCTAACAATTGTGGTGGTTGGACACTTGCTGTAGTGTATACTAATCCATCACTTCCTGCTAGATCTATATCTATATATGCTGGATTAGAGACTGTTGATTCTTTAAATCCTTTTATCTCAACAATATCATTTTCAAAAACACCAGAATCAACCTCTCAAAAAGGGAGAGCTTTATTAAGTGCCATACATGCTTCAGCTACCTTAGGTAATAATAAAGTTCTTTTTGGTCCTAATGAATATGATCTAACTCCTTTATCTGGTCCTAGAAATTTAAGCGATCATTTTTTTGGATCTCAAATTAATGATAATAATGGAAATACAGATACCTCTGGAACTTTTGGAGATAGAAATCAAGATATTTTAAGTGGAAATAACATCATAGCAGGTCGTCAAGGATGGGATATTACTAATGTAGATGCATCTCATGGTCTCATAAGCTATCAAACTTCCGGCACTTTTAAATTTGTTACTACCAATAATAACTATTTATTAAATATGTACGGGTTACAAGTTGATATAGAAGTGCCTAAACTTTCTATAAATAAAACTGTTTCACCAACCTTTGCTTCCATTGGGGATGTTGTAGAATATACCATTTCCATACCTAATAATAGTTCTACCACTTTTAATAACTTAGTTTTAACAGATACATTATCTAATGAAATTTCATATGTACCTAATTCTTTAACTATAAATGAACATCCTTCTGGTGACTCTCCTATAACTGGAGTTAATTTAGGTGATTTAGCTCCCTCTCAAACAACTATAGTTAAATTTAAGGCTCATATAGATTTAGAATCCAGTAATACTTATGACTATCTAAACTATGCCACTTTAAACTATGAAGTTGGAACTACACCTAATGTTGTTTCAGCTTCAACTAAAAGTAATATAAATAAATTGTTTTCATCCTCTATAATAATAAAACCAAATATGAGTATAACTTCAATTCCTACTATGGTTTCTTTAAAAGATGTAGTTGAATACACAATAACTATTGAAAATAATACAACTAGTAATATCACAAATGTAATTTTGAATAATTCTCTTCCTTCTGAATTTTCATATATTATTGGTTCTTTAACTATTAATGGTATATCAATAAATTCTAATACCAAAATGGGTATTGCTATTGGATATATTAATTCTTGGCAAACTATTGTAGTTAAATTTAAAGCTAATGTTAATTCTAAACCTAATAGTGGTTCTAAATATACCACTTCCGCTACTCTAGATTATGAATTCAATACCGCCGATGGTCTTTTACCTTATAGTATAACAAGTACCAATAATATAGGATATTTAGTAGGAGGAGATACACCTCATATTAATAATATAACCAAAACTGTTTTACCCGCATTTGCCTCAATTGGAGATGACGTAGAATACACTATTTCCATACCTAATAATACATCTATTACTTTTAATAATTTAATTTTAACAGATACATTACCTAATGAAACTTCATATGTTCCTAATTCTTTAACTATAGATGGAAATTATTCCAATGATTCTCTTATAATTGGTGTTACATTAGGTAATTTAGCTCCTTCTCAAACAATTTTAGTTAAATTTAAGGCTCACATAAATTCAGAACCAAGCAATAACTTTTACTATATAAATTTTGCTAGTGTAAAATACGAAATTGGAACAATCCCTAATGTTATATCCTCATCAACTAAAAGTAATATAAATAAATTATATTCATCATCTATAATTATTAAACCAAATATGAATATTGATACAAATTCCACCGCAGTATCTTTAGGTGATATAGTTGAATATATCATAACTGTTAATAATGACACAACTGATATTATAGAAGATTTAACTTTAACTAATTCTTTGCCTACCGAATTTTCATATATTTCTGATTCTTTAACCATTAATGATATATCAATAACTTCCAATCCTGATGATGGAGTTTCTATTGGTTCTATAATTCCTTGGCAAACTATTATAATTAAATTTAAAGCTAAAGTTAATTCTAAACCTAATAACATCAACTATGAATATACTGATTTTGTAAAATTAAGTTATAAGTTCAATACCGATGATGGCCTTTTATCTTATACCATTAAGTCTACTAATACTATAAACTATGAAGCTGCAAGTAATAATCCTGAACTCACCAATATAAACAAAACTGTTTCACCAATATTTGCTTCTGTTGAAGATATTGTAGAATATACTATTTCTATACCTAATAATACATTAACTACCTTTAATAACTTAGTTTTAATAGATAAATTATCTCCTGAACTTTCATATGTACCTAATTCTTTAACTGTAGATGGAATTCCTTCTAATTATTCTCCTATAACAGGTGTAATTTTAGGTAATTTACCTCCCAATCATACACTTTTAGTTAAATTTAAGGCTGAGGTAACCTCTGAATCTAATAATAGTTTTGATTATATAAATTTTGCTACAGTAAACTATGAAATTGGAACTCCACCTAATGCTATATTAGCCACATCTAAAAGTAATATAAATAAACTGTATTCATCATCAATAATTATAAAACCTTACATGAATATTACTGCAAGTCCTGTTATAGTTTCTATAAATGACATTGTGGAATATAATATAACTATTAATAATTCTACATCTAATAGTATTTACGATTCAGTTTTAACTAATGAACTTCCTTCTGAATTTTCATATATTCCTGATTCTCTAACTATTAACGGTATGTCAATAAACGGTAATCTCAACAATGGAATTACGCTTGGATCCATAAATCCTTGGCAAACTATTATTATAAAATTTAAAACACTAGTTAATTCTGAACCTAATGATGTAAATTCTCAATATACTGATTTTGCTACTTTAAATTATAAATTTAATACTTCTGGTGGACTTTTACCTTATATTATTACAACTTCAAATACTGTAAATTCTTTAGGTATTTCTGTATCTCCTATTGTAATTAAAACCGCTATATCTAGTAATTCTGATCCTAATATAGCTGATATAGGTGATACTATTAATTACACCGTAACTATTAAAAATCCTAGTAATAAAACTATTAAAAATGTTATTTTTAAAGATTCATTACCAAATAATTTATCAATAAAGTCTAATTCATTAACTGTTAATGAAAAACCTATATCGGGAAACATAGAGACAGGATTAGATTTAGGGGATATACCTACTGAAGATACCATTGTAATAAATTTCATAGCAGAAGTTATGCGTTTTACTTATACAAACTCTGCTATTGTAAATTACCAATTTTTATCTCCAAATAATACTTTACTAAGTAGCAGTATTATTGCTACGAATAGTATATACTCTAATAACACCTCTAATACTATTGATTTAAAACCCATAACTTTTAATTATAAAAAAATTATTTATAAAAATACTTCCATTACAGAAAAAATAACTTCTATAACACTGAATAATAATAAATTAAAATATAGCTTATTTAAACCTCCTGAAAATGGATATGCAAAAGTAGATATGTATGGTACATGGAAATATACCCCTAAGGTTAATTTCATAGGTTTGGACAACTTTCATATATTAATACGAGATGACGATAATAATTACAGTATCTCAAAAATAACTATATTAATAAGAAATTTTCCTGACTCTTTTGATGAATTGCATTGTTGTAAAAACAAATTTTAATAAAATTAAACTTTATTTTTGAAACCTAACTCATTTTAATTCATATTATAATACTAAATGCATAATATGAAAATCTGTACAGATCACGTCTCATAAATTTTAGAAAGGAGAATATTATGGCATTATATCTGCAATATCAAACTACTGTTACTGGTGGCATTGCTTTTATAGGAAATACTGTAATATTATGTAAAAAATCCGACTTTGTTTACACTGAAAATGCTAATCCTATAAATGAATATAAAACTAATACTACAATTACCAGTACTCCTACTTATGCTAATGGTATCACGAAATTTATAAATAATAACTCTTCTGAATCAATACTAAAAATACCCAAAAATTCAACTATAGAATCTGCCTATCTAATTTGGGGAGGCAGTTTTGCCGAAAAATATGACACATTAGAATCTAATGATTATGAAGATTCAGTAGATTTTAAGTTTCCTATAAGTAATCCTGAAGCATCTTCTATTACCTATAAAACAGAAAAAATATATCCTAGCGGTAAAGAAATATATACTGCATCTAAAACTAACTCTAGTGAACCTTATGAATTCTATACTAATTGGGCTGATGTAACTAATTATGTAAAATATCCGGGAATATTTAATTTTTCCTATACTGTTAATACTACAAATCCATATAGAAATTCTATTGATTGTTGTGGTTGGATATTAGCTGTACTATATAAAAATTCATTTTTACCTGCAAGAAATTTTTCTCTATATATAGGTATAGATTCTGTTAATAATAAAACTCCTATTAATATTAATATAACGAATTTCACTACCCCGATATATAGTCCTCCAGAGGGCAATCTTTTAATTGGCACCTTAAATAATAACGCTCCAATTGAAGAAAATCAGATTTTATT
This sequence comes from Clostridium novyi, assembly GCF_003614235.1. Next base: position 2,228,551 of record NZ_CP029458.1, read on the forward strand.
TGGATCTAGCCAAACAAATTTAACTCCTTTAAGTGTTAATAAAAATAAGGATGCATCTGATATTCGTGCTTATAGAACTAATATGACCATAGATTCTAAAGGAATTGATATTAAAAATATTGATACATCACCTGTTCTTACTAACAATCAAACTTCTGCAAATATACGCTTTATAACTAAAAAAGATCCATATTTTATTAATGTTGTTAGTAACCAAGCAAATGTAGATGAACCTGTATTTGATACATCTACTATAACTACAGATAAAAAATACGTTTATGTAGGTGATAAAGTTGAATTTACTATAAAAGTTACAAATACAGGCAATATCTTAGCCGAAAATTTAAGTATAACAGATACATTACCACAAGAATTTTCCTTTGTTTCTGATTCTTTAAAAATTGATGGTGTAGCAGATGCAGCGGATATTACAACAAATGTTCCTTTAAAAGATCTTAACTACAACGAAACTACTACATTAACATTTTCCGCCAATGTTGATAAGCCAGTTACAGGTGGCGGACATATTTATACAAATAATGCTACTCTTCATTATTCATATAATACTGGCGGTCAAACTTTAAGTAAAAATTTTCAGTTTCCCGAAAATTATATATATACTCAATCTGTTGCTATAATACCTCTTTTTTCTAAATCCTCTACATCTAATAATTCTATTAACAAAGTAGCTGCTATTGGAAATATTGTTGATTATACTATCAATATAGTTAATCTCCATTCATCATCTGATATTACTAATGTTGTTGTGACAGATTCCCTACCTAAAAGTTTAACTTATAAAACTGATTCCTTATATGTTAATGACACTCTTTCCTCTAATGACTTATCTTCTATAAAAATAAGTAGTATACCACATAATACTACTACAACTATCAAGTTTTCTGCTGAAGTTACCGATGCTCCTGATAGTAATTCTGAATATGTTAATTCTGTTGATATGAACTATGAGTTTCAAATTTATGATGGTAGTACTTTAAGTAACAATATATCAACTACTAATACAATATATTCCGATTCTATTGTAATCATACCTGATGTTGATAAAACAGCTGTATCTAGTAATACTAATCCAAACGTTGCTGCAATTAAAGATACTATTGATTATACCATTACTGTTACTAATCCTAGTGACTCTAATAATATACAAGATGTCATTTTAAATGATACTCTCCCTAATGGTTTAACTTACAAACCAGATTCTTTATATATTAATGATAATCCTTCATTAGATGATTTATCTTCTATAAACTTAAATACTATTGGTCCTGGTGATACTACTACTGTTAAATTTACTGTTAATGTTGTTGGTCCTCCAGATGATTTTAAATACGTTAATTCTGCAGTTATTAATTATAAGTTTTTAGCTCCTGATGGTACTGCTTTAAGTAATAATATAACTGCAAATAACACTATATACTATGATTCTGTTCTCATAACCCCAAATATCACTAAAACTTCTATATCTAGTAATTCAATTTCTAATACTGCAACTATTGGAGATACTATTGATTACACTATTACTATAAATAATACTAGCAGTAATGCTAATATTCTTAATGCCACTTTAAATGATACTCTTCCTCAAGGTTTAACTTATCAAGCAAATTCTTTATATATTAATGATGTTGCTTCACTAGATGATTTATCTTCTATAAACTTAAATAATATTAATTCTGGAGATACTACTACTATCAAATTTACTGTTAACGTTACAGACAATCCTGCTAATAACTCTAAATATGTAAATTCTGCTATCCTCAATTATAGTTTTTTAACTCCCGATAATAATACCCTTAGTAATACTGCTTCTATTGATAACACAGTATACTCTAGTTCTATTGTTATTACTCCTACTATAACTAAGACTGCTGTATCTAGCAATTCTGCTCCTAGCACTGCAACTATTGGAGATACTATTGATTACACTATTACTATCAATAATACTAGTACAACTAACTCTATTTTAAATTCTATTTTAAATGATACTCTTCCAACAGGATTAACTTATAAAACTGATTCTTTAACTATTAACGGTAACTCCTCACCTGATAATTTAACTTCTATAAATATAGGTAATATTAATCCTAATTCTACTGCTACAGTGAAATTTACTGCTAATGTTAATGGTAATCCTGCTAGTGATTCTAAGTATGTTAATTTAGCTACTCTTAATTATGAATTTTTATCTCCTGACAATACTACTTTAAATAATACTGTATCAACTAATAACACAGTATACTCTAGTTCTATTGTTATTACTCCTACTATAACTAAGACTGCTGTATCTAGCAATTCTACTTCTGGTACTGCAACTGTTGGTGATACTATTGATTACACTATTACTATCAATAATACTAGTTTAACTAATACTATTTTAAATTCTATTTTAAATGATACTCTTCCAACAGGACTCACTTATAAAACTGGTTCTTTAACTATCAACGGTAACTCCTCACCTGATAATTTAACTTCTATAAATATAGGTAATATTAATCCTAATTCTACTGCTACAGTGAAATTTACTGCTAATGTTAATGGTAATCCTGCTAGTGATTCTAAGTATGTTAATTTAGCTACTCTTAATTATGAATTTTTATCTCCTGACAATACTACTTTAAATAATACTGTATCAACTAATAACACAGTATACTCTAGTTCTATTGTTATTACTCCTACTATAACTAAGACTGCTGTATCTAGCAATTTTACTTCTGGTACTGCAACTGTTGGTGATACTATTGATTACACTATTACTATCAATAATACTAGTTTAACTAATACTATTTTAAATTCTATTTTAAATGATACTCTTCCAACAGGACTCACTTATAAAACTGGTTCTTTAACTATTAACGGTAACTCCTCACCTGATAATTTAACTTCTATAAATATAGGTAATATTAATCCTAATTCTACTGCTACAGTGAAATTTACTGCTAATGTTAATGGTAATCCTGATAGTGATTCTAAGTATGTTAATTTAGCTACTCTTAATTATGAATTTTTAACTTCTGATGGTACTACCTTAAATAATACTATATCAACTAACAACACAGTATACTCTAGCTCTATTGTTATTACTCCTACTATAACTAAGACTGCTGTATCTAGCAATTCTACTTCTGGTACTGCAACTGTTGGTGATACTATTGATTACACTATTACTATCGATAATACTAGTACAACTAACTCTATTTTAAATTCTATTTTAAATGATACTCTTCCAACAGGACTCACTTATAAAACTGGTTCTTTAACTATTAACGGTAACTCCTCACCTGATAATTTAACTTCTATAAATATAGGTAATATTAATCCTAATTCTACTGCTACAGTGAAATTTACTGCTAATGTTAATGGTAATCCTGCTAGTGATTCTAAGTATGTTAATTTAGCTACTCTTAATTATGAATTTTTATCTCCTGACAGTACTACTTTAAATAATACTTTATCAACTAATAACACAGTATACTCTAGTTCTATTGTTATTACTCCTACTATAACTAAGACTGCTGTATCTAGCAATTTTACTTCTGGTACTGCAACTGTTGGTGATACTATTGATTACACTATTACTATCAATAATACTAGTTTAACTAATACTATTTTAAATTCTATTTTAAATGATACTCTTCCAACAGGACTCACTTATAAAACTGGTTCTTTAACTATTAACGGTAACTCCTCACCTGATAATTTAACTTCTATAAATATAGGTAATATTAATCCTAATTCTACTGCTACAGTGAAATTTACTGCTAATGTTAATGGTAATCCTGCTAGTGATTCTAAGTATGTTAATTTAGCTACTCTTAATTATGAATTTTTAACTTCTGATGGTACTACCTTAAATAATACTATATCAACTAACAACACAGTATACTCTAGCTCTATTGTTATTACTCCTACTATAACTAAGACTGCTGTATCTAGCAATTCTACTTCTGGTACTGCAACTGTTGGTGATACTATTGATTACACTATTACTATCGATAATACTAGTACAACTAACTCTATTTTAAATTCTATTTTAAATGATACTCTTCCAACAGGACTCACTTATAAAACTGGTTCTTTAACTATTAACGGTAACTCCTCACCTGATAATTTAACTTCTATAAATATAGGTAATATTAATCCTAATTCTACTGCTACAGTGAAATTTACTGCTAATGTTAATGGTAATCCTGCTAGTGATTCTAAGTATGTTAATTTAGCTACTCTTAATTATGAATTTTTATCTCCTGACAATACTACTTTAACTAATACTGTTACAGCTAATAATACTATTTATCCTGATTCTGTTGTAATTACCCCTACTATTACTAAATCTGATACTACTAGTAATACTATTCCTCATATTGTTGCTATAAATGATACTGTAACTTACACTATTACTATTCACAATCCTGATACAACTAAACCTATTACTAATATTAATTTAACAGATACTCTTCCTAGTGGTTTGACATTTAAAGCTGGTTCGGTATCTATTAATGGTACCCCTAATGCATCCGCTAACCCTACTACTGGTATTTCTATTTCTTCTATTGCTGCTAGTAGTGATGCTACTGTTTCTTTTGTTGCTAATGTTACTGCTGCTCCTTCTGGTGGTTCTACAGATTATGTTAACACCGTTACTGCTGGATATACATTCCTGTCTCCTGACTCTACACCAATAACTAGTTCGGTTACAGCAAATAATACTATTTACTCTAATTCTATTGTTATTACTCCTAATGTCATAAAAACTGCTAATACTAATATTGCATCTATTGGTGATACTATCACTTATACCATTACTGCTGAAAATACTAGTAATTCAACTCCTCTTACTAATGTTACTTTAACTGATATTCTTCCTAATGGTTTATCTTTTAATGTAGGATCCTTAAAAATAAATAATACTCCTAATGGTGGTTCCCCTATAACAGGTGTACCTATAGGTAATATTAATCCTAATACCACAACTACTATTGAATTCTCTGCTACTGTTAATACAAACCCTGTTAATGGAACTAGTTATCTCAATACTGCTAATATAAAATATGAATTTAATAGTCCTGCTGGAAATATATCAAATACTGTTACTTCAACCAATACCATCTATTCTTCTGATATTGTGCCTCCTCCAGAAGTTGTTAAGTCTTCTAATCCTAAATTTGCTGATGTAGGTGATGTAATAACTTATACTATAACTGTTAGAAATTCTAGTCCTTTATTAAATATTAGCAATTTCAATATAAAAGATACTTTACCATCAGGATTATCCTACAACCCTAACTCCTTAACTGTAAATAATGTTCCCAATTCCGGTTCCATTATATCAGGAATCAACGTTAATAATTTTAACCCCAATGCTACTACTACTATTAAATATACTGCTACTGTCACCGCTCCTCCTGCTGGTAATTTACCATATACTAATTCTGTAAATATAAACTACAACTATGTGTTCCCCGATGGTTCTAATTTTACAAACAATGTAACATCAACTAATAACTTATATCCAAATAATATACTCGTAAAACCTACATTATCTTTATCCGCAGATAAATATAATGTATCTACGGGAGATACTATAAATTTTACAGTATTAGTATCCAATAATAACTCTACTACTATTGAAAATCCAGTGTTAACTGATATATTACCAAATGGTCTAGAATATATTCCAGGAACTTTAAAAATTGATGGAACTTCTTCATCAGATTCTCTAACAACAGGAGTTAATCTTCCTGATATACCTCAAAATACTTCCCATACTATAACATTTTCAGTTAATGTAATTGATCTTCCTAATACTGGTATAGAATATATTAATTATGCAACTTTAAACTATGATTTTCAAAGTTCTATGGGTTATTTAAATAACACTGTAAATAGTAATACTATAAATATTATTAACACTGATGTAGAAATTAAGCCAATAGCTTTTAAAAATTATATATTTAGAACTAATAAAAATATTTCCATTAAAGATACTTTGCCAGCTGCTAATATAAATAACTCTCCTATATCCTTTGTTATGGTAGATACTCCTATCAATGGTTTTGCAGCTATTGATGAATATGGAACATTTATTTATACCCCTAAAGTAAACTTTGTAGGAACTGATAGCTTCACTGTATCCGCAACTAATACTTTGGGAGTATCGACTATTATAACAGTAGGTATATTAGTTGAAGAATTTTCTCAATCTCTGAATTATGCTGTCCGTTGTAAAAAGTAAATCTATATTTTATAACACTTAAATTAAGTAGTAGCTAAATAATTATTCTATTTAGCTACTGTCATACTAACACTACCGTATGTATCATTCCGTATACGGCGATTCATTAAAAACTATGTATTAGCTTATATCTTTTAGATATACTTCTGTAACCAAGCTTTTTAATATATTTGTTGTTTAAGATTGTATCAATAATTAGGATTTCAGACATTTTCCAATAGCCTTTTCTTGTGTTTTCGTACTCCTATGCTTTATAGGTAGGAGTACCTAATTTTAAACTTTTTTCATAGTTTCCAAATATAGCTCCTTAACCTTCTTGTTATCCAACTATATATATAAGATAAAATTTTTATTGTCTAATTCAAATAAACTTTTTAGATATATTTATAAATTATTCATCCATACTCTGCATAGAACTTAATAACATCAATATCATATAATATATTATGATATTGATAATATATAAAAAGGAAGTGAATCTATGACTTTAGAATCGCGTTATAATAGCGTAATTAATGGTAATATAGTATTTATAGGAAATACTTTAGGGCTTAGTAAAGCTCCCAACAGTCAAAATATGGGGACAGCTGATGCCATAGGTGCATTCATAACCACTAATACAGGTCTTACCGTGAATACCTATCCTGCTGGAACTACTTTAAATATATCTGAAAATTCTTCTTCAGCTGTATTAGATTTAGGCTCTGGAAAAAATGAACTTCAATTTGCTTATTTAATATGGGGTGGTACTTATAAAGTTCCAGGTACTGATATACTTGAATCTTCGAAAAAAGGAATCAAATTTACTACACCTAATAACCCTAATTTTGACACTAATGTATATAATATCAGTGCCGATATAACAAATTATATAAATCCATATCTTAATGTTGGTCTTTATTCTCATATGGCTAATGTTACTCAATATGTAGATCGTGGTGGAAATGGTACTTATACTGTTAGTCAAGTAGCAGGAACAACCTCACCATCAAATGATGTATATAACTGTTGTGGATGGACATTAGTAGTAATATATAAAAATCCTGAACTATACGATTCTAGATATATAAACTTTTGCTATGGTATTAGTCACATAAGTACTTCTACACCTTATCAAACAACTCTTAGCAATTTTGAAACTAAGCCAACTTCAAATACTTCAAGATTTTTAGTAAGTGCTATGCAAGGATCTGCTAATGTAAAAGGAGATCAAGTATTCTTGGGTAATAGCTCTTCTAATTTAACAGTATTATCTGGTCCTAATAATCCATCTGATAACTTCTTTGGATCCCAAATAAATGGAAATAATGGATATATAGATACTTCAGGAACTTTTGGAACTAGAAATCATAATGTACTTACAGCTACAAATATTTCTGGTGGTCGTCAAGGATGGGATATTACAAATATAAATGTTGACTCCGCTATAAACAACTCTCAAACAGAAGCAGTTTTTAAATTCCAGACTTCAAACGATAACTATTATCCTAATGCTTTTGCATTTATAACAAGTATAAAATCTCCAAGCATAGTTATTTCAATTAATTTATCTAAATATATGGTAGGTTCTATTGGCGATACATTTAAAATTACAATGAATATTTCTAACAACGGAGATGCAGCCGCTAATTATATAGCAATAAAAGCTGATTTACCTTATGGATTGGCAGGCGTACTTGGTACTGTAACAGTCAATGGTGTCAATAAAGGACCTAATTTTAATATAGAATCTGAAGTAGCTTTAAGAGGAATACAAGTAGGAGAAAATATTATAATTGAAAGTTTAATCGAAGTTTATGATACGCCATTGAAATATCCAGATAAGTATGTACTATTTGCAAAGTCACGTTACGAATTTCCTAGACCTGCTGGAGGAAACTATACTGGTGATAAATACAGTAGTGAAGTGACAATTTATTCAGCTCCAGTAGATGTATCTAAAACTTCTGCAAAGAAAATTGTTGACCCTAATGGAGATACAGTTCAATATGCTATAAATGTTACAAATAATTCTACTGTCAATATTAATAATGTTATAGTAACTGACTTACTTCCTTCTGGTCTTTCTTTCGTTAAAAATAGTGTATCTGTTAATGGTTCTAATAGCGCCTCAAATATTACAACATCAGGTGTAAGTTTACCTCCATTGACTCCTAATGAAACTAGTAAAGTTTTGTTTACCTCTAATGTAGACTCAAATCCAAATACTGGAGTGGAGTATGAAAATTTTGTTAGACTTATATACACAGCTATTTTTAATGGTGTTTCTTACCTTAACGACTATATAAGTCCTGGATATTCTATATACACAGATGCAATTATTATAAGACCTACTATTACTAAAACTGCAGATAAAAACATTGTTACTCCAGGAAAAGATACCGTTGAATATACTATAACTATTACTAATGATGCTAGCAATGTAAATACAAATGCCATGACAGATATGGTTTTAACAGATGCACTGCCTAATGGTTTATCTTATAAACCTGGGACTTTAACAATTGATGACACTAACTCAGGGGATTCTCCAGAAACTGGAATAAATATACCTAATATTCTAGCTCATGATACAAGCACCATTATTAAATTTACAGCTAATGTAAATACTGAACCTGATGCTGGGGTTGAATATATAAATACCTCTACTTTAAATTATAAATTCCAAAGCCCGGTTGGAGAACAATCTAATACAGCTAATAGTAATTCTAATACTATTTATTCATCTGCTATTGTCATAGAACCAACATTAAATCTAACTTCTAATGTAAATTCTATAATGCTTGGAGATACCATAGAATATACCGCTACTATTACCAATAATACTTCTACTACTATTGAAACTGCTATTTTTAATGATATACTTCCAAATGGATTATCTTTTAAAAAAGGATCATTAACTATCGATGGTAATTCAAATCCAGCAACCTCTCTCGAAAGCAATATTAATCTTGGAGATATACTACCTCAACAATCTATTACATTAAAATACTCAGCACAAGTTGATTCTATACCAAATACCGGCTCAACTTACTCTAATTTATTTACTATAAATTATAGTTTTAATAGTCCCGCTGGAAATCTAAATTATACTGTTAATAGTAATACTAATACCATAACTATTAATATTCCTGTTAGAGCTACAGTTACTCTTGCTGCCAATAAAACTTATGTACAATCTATCGGTGATGAAATTGAATATACTGCAACAATCACTAATCCTTCTAGTAATATTAGTAACAATCCTATTTATAATGTAACTTTAAAGGATATTCTTCCTAATGGATTATCTTACAAACCTGATTCTTTAACTATTAACAATGTACCTTCAAGTAATCCTATTTCTAACGTCTCTATAGGAACTATAAATCATGGCGATAGTAGTATTGTAAAATTTACTGCCGTTGTAGATTCGGAACCAAATTTAGGTGATATATACACAAATTCAGTTAATGTTGATTATAAATTCCAAAGTGCCATAGGAGAAAATAACGGAAACGTAACCAGTAATTCCGTAGATGTTTATTCTCCGTCAATTATAATAAAACCTACTTTAAATTTACAATCTGACAAATCTAGTGTATTAATTACAGATACTATAAACTATACAGCCACTATTACTAATAATACCTCTACTCTTATAGAAAATGTTATTTTTTCAGCAAGTTTACCACAAGGCTTATCATATGTACTAAATTCATTAACTGTTAATGATACCCCCTATCCAAGTTCTTCTATAAACAATATTCATTTAGGTGCTATACATCAAGGTAACTCTATTATTCTAAAATATTCTGCTACAGTGGATTCTCCTCCTAGTACTGGCTCAACTTATTCTAGTTTCTTCACTACAAACTATACCTTTAATAGTCCTGTTGGAAACTTATCTACAACTATGAATAGTAATACTAACACTATTACACTTAATTTCCCTATTATAGCTACAGCGACACTTACCTCTAATAAAACTTATGTAGAATCTATTGGTGATGAAATACAATATACTGTAATAGTTACTAATCCTTCTAGTAATATTAATAATAACCCTATGTATGAAGTAATATTAAAAGATATACTTCCTAATGGTCTATCCTATAAACCTGACTCTTTAACTATTAATAATATTTCTTCAAGTGATCCTCTTTCTAATATTTCTTTAGGAATTATAAATCATGGTAACAGTACTATAGTAAACTTCACTGCTGTTGTTGATGCTGAACCAACCTCTGGTAACTCTTATACAAATTTAGTAAATATAACTTATAATTATCTAGATAATAACGTAGAAAATACTAATAATATAACCAGTAATTCTGTAATTACTTATTCTCCATCTATTATTATACAACCTACACTAAATTTACAATCTGATAAATCTACTGTATCAATTGGAGATACTATAAATTATTATGCTACAATTATTAATAATACCCCTACTTCTATTGATGATTCTACTTTTTCAATTAATTTACCACCAGGATTAATATATGTAGCAAATTCACTAACTATTAACGGTACTCCATACACAGGTTCTTCTATAAATAATATTCCCTCAGGGCCTATATCACCTGGGGATAGTATCAATATAAATTATTTAGCTACCGTAAATTCTTATCCTAATGTCGGATCAGTTTATACTAGTTTCTTTACTGTAAATTATACTTTTAACAGTCCAATTGGAAATTTAACTAGAACTATAACTAGTAATATAAATAATATAAATATTAATATTCCTATTAAGGCTAATGTCGTACTTTCTGCTGATAAAACTTATGTAGAATCTATAGGAGATGAAATACAGTATACTGCAATAGTTACTAATCCTACAAGTAATATTAATACCAATCCTCTTTATGATGTCATTTTAAGTGATATACTTCCTAATGGATTATCTTATAAATCCAATTCTTTAACTATAAATGATGTGTCTTCAAGTGATGATTTAACTAATGTTTCGTTAGGAACTATAAGTTATGGGAATAGTGTTACCGTAAAATTTATTGCAATTGTATATGCTGAACCACCTTCAGTTAATTACTATAAAAATTCAGTTAATGTAAATTACAAATTTCAAGATTCTAATGGAGAAAATACCGATAGTATAACTAGTAATTCTATAGTAACTTATTCTCCATCTATTATTATAAAACCTACACTAAATCTAGAAGCTGATAAATCTTCTGTAATAATTGGGGATACTATAAACTTTACGGCTACAATAGATAATAATACTTCAACTCCTATTAATAGTACTATTTTTTTTACTAAACTTCCTGAAGGCTTACTATATATACCAAACTCATTAACTATTAACGACATTCCATATACAAGTTCTTCTATAGATGGTGACATAATTTTAGGTGATATACAACCTGGTAATTCTACTATCTTAAAATATTCTACCTCAGTTGAATCACATCCAAATACTGCATCAAATTATTCTAACTTTTTTACTATAAATTATACATTTAATACTCCTATTGGAACTTTAAACAAAACTATTAATAGTAACACTGTTAAAATTAATACTGAAATTTTCACTTTTAATCCAATAGCATTTAAAAATATAGTCTATAAAACTAATAAAAATATGTCCCTTTATGAAAGAATATTAGCTGTTGACTTAGAATTAGATTCTTTATCGTATTCTATAGAAACTCAACCTTCTAATGGCTATGCAGATATTGAACAAAATAACTTTTTCAAATATACTCCTAAAGTGAATTTCTTAGGTAAAGATACCTTTTCTATATTAGTAAGTAATTCAAATCTTGGATCAACTATAATAAATATAACTGTATTAGTTACTGAGTTTTCAAACTTATTTGAAAATAATCTACCTTGTAAAAAATAAAGTGTTTTATAAATAAAGATACCCTATTAAGTAAATTTTTTAATGTGTTCATTTATATCTACTTAATAGGGGTTTATTATTTTATATTTAATAATGGATTTTCTTTTTTCTTAACTTTTACAAGGTCAATTTGATTTTCAATAAGTCTATTTTGAAGATCCATTATTTTATATTTTGAGGACTGAATTTGAAATTTTAAATCCTTATTTTCTGATCTTAAATCATTTTTTTCATTTAAATATTTTTTTACATTTTCCTTTAAAATTTCTATTTCATCTTTTAATCCTTTATTTTCATCCTCTATTTGTTTTATATATTCTCCACTCTTAGTTGATTCTAATTTTGTTTGAAGTTCTGCATTATATTCTTCTAAATTGTTTATATGCTTTTTTAAATCTTCAATTTGAGTTTTAAATACACTTTCTGACTTTTTAACTTCTTCAACTTGTCTTTCTAAATTTTCACAGTATTCATCTACTTTAAATTTTTCATCAACTATGTTTATAGCTGCTAAAACAGAGGCATCTGATATACTAAGCTTTTTATTCTTATTTAAAATCTCGATGATTTTTTTATCTACATGACTTGCAACTTTATGTAAATATTCTTCCTTTTCATCACCTTTTAGATTGTAATCGGAACCATTTATTTTAACAGTTACTATATTCATTTGAACACCCTCTTAGATAAATTCAAAAACTATTTATTTACATTTTAACACATTTTCTCAATATATGAAATATGAATTATCTAAGTTCTGCTCCTAGCTTATGTTCAAGAGCCCTTATTATCTTATCATGAACTTTATTAACATCCTTATCTGTTAATGTTCTATCTCCTCTATAAACTAATGCATATGCTATACTCTTTTTATCTTCTGGAATTTGCTTTCCTTGGTAAACATCAAATAATTTAACGCTCTCTAGCAGTTTTCCACCTTGATTTTTAATTGTATCTTCTATTTCTTGTACTAAGATATCTCTATCTACTAAAATAGCTATATCTCTTGTAACAGCTGGGAATTTTGGAAGCTCTACATACTTCTTTTCAGTTTGAGCATATTTGAATAATACATCCATGTTAAGCTCTGCTACATAACATCTTTCATCTACTTCATAATTTTCAGCAACGTCAGGATGTACTTCACCAACAACTCCTATAAAATCTTTTTTAATATAAAGCGCAGCTGTTTTTCCTGGATGGAAACTTGGGTTTTCACTTTCTCTTTGGAATTTAACCTTTATTATTCCTAAAGTATCTAATATATTTTCAACTACTCCTTTTAAATCTAAATAATCAACATTTCCATACATACCTAAAGAAATAATATTTCTTTCTTCTGGAAGTTCATTTTCATCTTCATCTGGTATATAAACTTTTCCAATTTCAAATAATCTAACTTCACTATTACTTCTTGAATAGTTTCTAGATAATGATTCCATCATAGAAGGTATTGATGTAGTTCTCATTATACTATAATCTTCTCCTAAAGGATTTCTTATAGTAACAACCTTTCTTAAATCGCTCTCTTGTGGTATTAAAATTTTGTCAAAAACTTTAGGACTTACAAATGAATATGCAATTGATTGATTAAGTCCACTTGCTATTAGTGTATCAACAATCTTATCTTGTAATAATTGTTTTGGATTTTTTCCACCCTTTAATGTTTCTACACTTGGAGTTGTAGCTTTTATATTATTATAACCATATATTCTTGCTATTTCTTCTGCTATATCTTCTTTTATATTTATATCACATCTAAATGTAGGTACAGTTATAATTAATGTATCTTCATTTATTTCTGTAGCAAGTTCCAATCTATCTAATAAATTTTTCATTTCATTCTTTGATAAATCTGTACCTAAGAATTTATTTACCCATTTTGAATCAACCTCTACAATATGAGTTTCTTTTTTGTTTGGATAAATATCTATAGTGCCTTCCATAACTTCACCAGCACCTAATTTTTGTATTAAGTGACATGCTCTATTCATAGCTATTTCTACAGCATTAGGATCTAAATCTTTTTCAAATTTTCCTGACGCTTCAGTTCTTAAATTTAGTTTTTTAGAAGATACTCTTATATTAGTTCCATCAAAATTAGCACATTCAAAGACTATTTCTGTAGTATCATCTTTAACTTCTGAATTTAATCCACCCATTATACCTGCAAGAGCTATTGTTTTATCTCCATCTTTAATATTTAAAATTTCTTCATTTAATTCTCTTTCTTCTCCATCTAAAGTTATAAACTTTTCTCCATTTTTAGCTCTTTCTACTACTATTGTATTAGAAGATATTTGTTTTCTATCAAAAGCATGCATTGGTTGACCAAGTTCTATCATTACAAAGTTTGTTATATCAACTATATTATTTATAGGTTTTACTCCTGCATCTAATAGTCTTTCTTGCATCCAACTAGGTGATGGAGCTATCTTTACATTTTTAACTCCCCTTGCCATATATCTTCTGCAAAGTTCATCCTTAACTTCTACTTTTAAAGAATTATTAATATTTTCATTATTTTCAACAGTGTAATCAGTACTTGGGGTTTTATAATCAATTCCAAGAGTTGCAGCTGTTTCTCTAGCTATACCAATTATACTTAAACAATCTGGTCTATTTGAAGTTATTTCAAAATCTATAGATGCTTTTGCAAGATCCATAACTTCCTTTACTTCTTTTCCTAATGGAGTTTCTTCTGGCATAATCATAAGTCCTACAACTGGTTTATCTCCTGCTATTCCAAGTTCTTCTTCAGAACAAAACATTCCATTAGAAGGTACCCCTCTAAGTTTTCCTTTTTTTATCTTTGTTCCATCTGCTAAAGTTGAACCATGTAATGCTACTGGTACTATATCTTGTTCTTTCATATTTGTAGCAGCTGTTACTATTTGAATAGGTTCTTCTGCATTTATATCTACTTGACATATAGATAATTTTTCTGCATCTGGATGTTTTTCTATTTTAACTATTTTTCCTGTTACTACTTTATTAATTACATCACCTGTTACTATAACTTCTTCCACTTTTGAACCTGAAAGAGTTAATGCATCACCTAATTCTTGTGGTGATATATTTATATCAACATAGTCTTTTAACCAGTTAATTGGTACTAACATTTAAATTTCCTCCCTTATGTACTATTTTTCTAAAATTGATTTAAAAATCTCATATCACTTTCATATAATAATCTTATATCATCTAATTCATATTTTTGCATTACCATTCTATCAAGTCCAAATCCAAAAGCAAATCCACTATATTCTTCTGGATTTATGCCACAATTTCTTAGTACATCAGGATGAACCATTCCACAACCTAAAAGTTCAATCCATCCACTATTTTTACAAACACTACATCCTTTTCCTCCACATACAAAACAAGTAGCATCCATTTCAGCAGATGGTTCTGTAAATGGGAAATGATGTGGTCTAAACTTAGTTTGCATTTTTTCACCAAACATTTTCTTTGTAAATAATTCTAAAGTTCCTTTTAAATCAGCAAAAGTTATTCCTTTATCAATAACTAATCCCTCTATTTGATAAAATATTGGTGAATGTGTAGCATCAACAGAATCTGAACGATAAACTTTTCCTGGCGCTATCATTTTTATTGGTGGTTTTTGATTCTCCATTGTTCTTACTTGTATCGGAGAAGTTTGAGTTCTTAATACTATATTATCATTTATATAAAAAGTATCTTGTTCTCCTCTAGCTGGATGATTTTTAGGTATATTTAAAGCTTCAAAGTTATAATAATCCTTTTCAACCTCTGGACCTTCTTCTATAGAAAATCCCATAGAAACAAATATATCCATTATACTATCTAAAGTAAGTTGAAGTGGATTTTTACTTCCTACTATTTGCTTTCTTCCAGGCATTGATATATCTATTACCTCATTTTTTAATTTAGCTTCTTTTTCTCTACTTTTAATATTAGATGCAGCTTTTTCAATTAAGCCCTCTATACTTCCTCTAACTTCATTTGCAAGTTTTCCTATAATAGGTCTTTCTTCTGCTGATAATGCACCCATTCCTCTTAATATTTGAGTAAGCTCACCTTTTTTTCCTAAGTATTTAACTCTAATACTCTCAAGATCTGCTTTACTTGATATTTTATTTAATTCTTCTAAAGCAGTATTTTTGATATGTTGTAATTTTTCTTTCATTTTAATACTCCTTTCCATTATATTTTTGGACGTAAAAAAACTTCCTCCCCTAAAATCCTAGGGACGAAGTTATTCCGCGTTACCACCCTTATTAACTGAATAAATCTTTCAGTTCTCTCAAACTTTTATCGACATATGCCGCTAATTGCTACTAAATTCACAATTAGAACTCCAGAGTGAACTTCAATATATTCCTTTTGAAAAAGCTTTCAATCTACGACTTTTTCTCCCTTTGAAAATTCCTATATCTACTCTCTCTATCATAGTTTAAAATATGTTGTTTTATATCTAAATTTAAACTTAAATATTATTATAACTATAATAATGTAAAATATCAAATAAAATTTAAATTAATATTATCTTTGAGTTTGTCTTACCACTTCATACATCATTATACTAGCTGCAACTCCCGCATTTAAAGATTCAGCATCACCAGGCATAGGAATTTTCACTTTTTCATCACCTAGTTCATATATATAATCACTTACTCCATTTCCTTCATTTCCAACACATATTATAGATTTTCCTGTTAAATCTATATCATAAAAATTATTTTCCGTGTCTAAGGAACTAACTACTAATTTAAATCCCTTTGATTTTAATATTTTTAAAATTTCAAAATTATTATCTTCTATTATAGGAATTTTAAATATAGATCCCATAGTTGATCTCAAAGTTTTATCGTTATAAACATCAACAGTTCCCTTAGTTGTTATTACACCAAGTGCTCCACTAGCATTTGCACTTCTAATTATAGTCCCCATATTACCAGGATCCTGTATTCTATCAACTAAGACATAAAAACCTTTTTGATCTTCTATTTCCATAACTTTGTTATTTACAACAGCTAAAATTCCTTGTGGATTATTAGTATCACACAATTCTTTTAAAATATCATCTCTCACTAAATAAACTTTAGTATTCTCTTGAATAAGGTCATATATATTAAATGATTCACATTTTTCATTGGAATTTTCACTTATCAAAACATATGGAACTTCAAAAGTAGATTTTAATGCCTCTTGAACAAATCGAAATCCCTCTACAAGAAATTTTCCTTCTTGAGTCCTATACTTTTTCTTGCTTAATTTTCTTATATCTTTAATTAGTGAATTGTCTTTGCTTTCAATTTTATTCATAAAGGTTAACCTCTATCGTTTTATTTTCTTTTCTAGTTTGTTAAGTTCTTCTATTCCACCTATAGCTACAATAATATCTCCTGTTTTTATAATATCATCCGCTGAAGGAGAAATATTAACTTCATTATTTCGTTTTAATGCCATAACATTAATTCCATATTGTGATCTCATGTCTAATTCTTTAAGAGTTTTACCATGCCATTCTTCCGGACTTGAGATTTCTGCTATACTATAATCTTGAGATAATTCTATATAATCTAAAATATTTGAAGATACTAAGTTATGTGCAACTCTAACTCCCATATCTCTTTCAGGAAATATAACTCTATCTACTCCTAACTTCTTTAAAACTTTTGCATGTACCTCATTATGAGCTTTAGCAAGAATATATTTAACTCCAAGTTCTTTTGCTAATAGTGCTGTCATTATACTAGCTTGAACATCTGATCCAATAGTAACAACACCAACATCAAAATTACTTATTCCTAAAGTTCTAAGACTGTTTTCATCTGTAGAATCTGCTTGAACAGCATGAGTAACACTATCTGCAATATTTTGGATAGTTTCTTCATTTAAATCAATAGCTAGAACATCATTTCCTAGGGAATAAAGTGTTTTTGCAATAGAACTTCCAAATCTACCTAAACCAATTACTACAAATTGTTTTTTTCTCAATATATACACCTCTATCCAACTAATATTTTGCCGTCTGGATATTTTATTAAACTTTTATCCTTCTTACTAGATAATGCCATTACTAAAGTAAGTGGTCCAATTCTGCCTATGTACATTGTAGCACATATAAGAAATTTTCCTACAATGCTAAGATGAGGGGTAAGCCCAAGTGTTAAACCAACCGTTCCAAAAGCTGAAGTAACTTCATATAGAATATATTCTAATGATGATCCTGTTTCTGTAAATGACAATATCATTGTATCCATTATTACAACACCCATTGCTATTGTAACTATTACAAAGCTTTTATATACTAAATTTTTTCCTATAGTTCTTTCAAAAATTTGAGTATCTTCTCTATTCTTAATTACACATATCACTGTCATTAACAAAATGCCTATAGTTGTTGTTTTAACTCCTCCTGCTGTTCCTCCTGGACATCCTCCAATAAACATAAATATCATTGTTAAAACCTTTCCAGCCAAAGTCATATCCGGTAAAGACATTGAATAAAAGCCCGCTGTTCTAGGGGATACAGATGCAAATAAAGAAGATAAAAGCTTTCCTTTTATAGACATATGCTGAATAGTCTGTGGGTTTTTCATCTCAAATAAATACATAAGTCCCCATCCAGCTATAACTAAAAACATAGTCATTGAAATTGCAACCTTAGAATGTGTAGAAATTTTTTCTACACCTTTATAATTATATATTTCAGCCCATACTGCAAATCCTAATCCACTTACAATTATCAATAATGATATTGTAAGTATCACCACTGTATTATTTGCATATGGAACCAAGCTATCTCCTGTAAGATCAAAACCCGCATTACAAAAAGCAGAAATAGAATGAAATAAACTAAAATATATACCTTTTAATAAGCCATATCTAGGAATAAATTTAGTAGATAAGAAAAGTGCACCTATTCCTTCAACAGAAAATGTGAAAATAAGTATATATTTTGCAAGCTTTACAAGTCCCTGAAGTGAAAATGAGTTCATTGCTTCTTGCATGACTAGTCTTTCCTTTAATGTAATTCTTTTACCTAAAAGTAAAGCTATTAAAGTAGTAAAGGACATAAAGCCTAGTCCACCTACTTGTATAAGTATGATAATAATTGTAGTACCAAAATAGCTCCAATATCCAGCTGTATTCAAGGTAGTGAGTCCCGTTATGCAAACTGCTGAAGTTGAGGTGAAAAATGCATCAACAAAAGGAGTTATAACCCCTGACTTTGATGCTATAGGCAACATCAATAACATAGTTCCAACCATAATAACTATGAAAAATCCTATTGCTAATGTTTGAACAGGAGTTAACCTTTTTTTATACCCTTTTTTCAAATTTGTCACCCCTAATATACACATTTATTAAAAATTATACCACTTAAAATTTTTTTGTCAAAATAAAATAAAATGCAGCTCTAAGGCCGCATTTTACTAAGCGTTTAATTGCTTTTTAGCTACTTCTACTAAATCAGTAAATGCTTTTTCATCATTTATAGCAATTTCTGAAAGCATTTTTCTGTTCATGTTTATTCCAGCAAGTTTTAATCCATTCATGAATCTTGAATAAGATAACCCATTCATTCTTGCTGCTGCATTTATTCTAGCTATCCAAAGTCTTCTAAAATCTCTCTTTTTTAGCTTTCTTCCCACATAAGCAAAATTCATTGCTCTTAATACAGTTTCGTTAGCATTTCTAAAAGTTCTACTTCTTCTTCCATAGTAACCTTTTGCAAGTTTTAATATCTTTTTATGTTTTTTACGAGCATGTATCGCTCTTTTTACTCTTGCCATTAAACAAACCTCCTTTTGTACGATTTATACTATATATATGGTAATAATTTCTTCATTACTTTTTCTTGAGCCTCAGATACAAGTCCACTTTTTCTAAGATTTCTCTTTGTCTTAGATGATTTTTTTGTTAATATGTGGCTTTTGAAAGCTTTAGCTCTCTTAAGTTTTCCACTTCCAGTTTTCTTAAATCTCTTTGCTGCACCTCTATGTGTCTTCATTTTAGGCATATTAGTTTCCTCCTTTCAATCTAAGCTCTTTTTGGAGCTAATATCATAATCATATTTCTACCTTCAAGTTTTGCTTGTTTTTCAATAACACAAACATCTCCTATTTTAGATACAAATAGATCTAATATCTTCTTTCCTTTATAGGAATAGTCAGCTTCTCTTCCTCTAAATCTTACTGTAACTTTAACTTTGTTTTCATCTTGTAAGAATTTTTTTGTTCTATTAGCTTTTATTTCTATATCATGTTCTTCGATTGTTGGACTTAGTCTAATTTCTTTTATACTTACAACTTTTTGTTTCTTTTTGGCTTCTTTTACCTTTTTAGTTTGTTCATACAGGTATTTACCATAGTCCATTATCTTGCAAACTGATGGATTACCATTTGCTGATATCATTACTAAATCAAGCTCTTTTTCTTCTGCAATTCTTAGAGCTTCTTTAGTGCTTACAATTCCTAATTGCTCTCCATCATCGCTTATAAGTCTTACTTCTTTATCTTTTATCTGTTCATTGATAAGGCTTTCTTTTTTAATATTCTTTCACCTCCGAAAAAAATTAAAACTTCTATAATTCACATATATATTACAATTCATCAATTATAGACTATATATTAATTTTAATACAAATAAAAAGGACGGCTTAAAGCCGTCCTATACAATTCATACTAATAATTCTTAAACTCAAAATGAATGTATAACCTTACTAGCAATGCTGTAAGGTGAGAAACAGCTTAGTCTCTTCTTAACAAATAGTATTATACTATTATATTTTTATATTGTCAACACTTTTCTTTTATAAATTATTAGTTTTTTCTTGTACTTCTTTTTTTACCATAGCTACAAAGTCAACTAGTTGCATTGCTCCTAAATCACCTTGTTTTCTTGATCTTACTGCTATAGTATTTTCATTCATTTCTTTATCTCCAAGAACTAACATGTAAGGAATCTTTTGAAGTTGAGCTTCTCTTATTTTGTATCCTATTTTTTCATTTCTTAAGTCTAATTCCACTCTTATTCCATTTTCCTTTAATGTCTTTTCTATTTCTTTGCAATATTCTATTTGATTATCTGTAATATTCATTATTTTAACTTGTACTGGTGCAAGCCATGTTGGGAAAGCTCCTGCATAGTGTTCTGTTAAAATACCAATGAATCTTTCAATACTTCCGAATATAACTCTGTGTGCCATTACTGGTCTATGTTTTTCTCCATCTGCTCCTACATAAGATAAATCAAATCTTTCTGGCATTTGGAAATCTAATTGAATTGTTCCACATTGCCAAGTTCTTCCTAAGCAATCTCTTAAATGGAAATCTATCTTAGGACCATAGAAAGCTCCATCTCCTTCATTTATCTTATATTCAAGCCCTGCCTCATTTAATGCTTTAACAAGACCATTTGTTGCAGCTTCCCAATCTTCGTCACTTCCCATAGAATCTTCAGGTCTAGTTGAAAGTTCAACAAAATACTCAAATCCAAATAAACTATAGAAATTGTCTATCATTTTAATTACTCCTAATATTTCAGAAGTAATTTGCTCTTTTGTCATAAATATATGTGCATCATCTTGAGTGAAATTTCTAACTCTCATAAGACCATGTAATGCTCCTGAATATTCATGTCTATGAACAAGACCTAATTCTCCAAGTCTTATAGGTAATTCTCTATAAGAATGAAGATCACTCTTATAAACTAATATAGATCCTGGACAGTTCATTGGTTTTATTGCATAATCTTCTCCATCTATTTTAGTAAAATACATATTTTCTTTATAATGATCCCAATGTCCTGATTGATGCCATAAATTTTCATTTAATATAATTGGAGTTCTTATTTCACCATATCCTGCTTTTTCATGCATTTCTCTCCAATAATTTTCTAAAGTATTTCTTAATGTCATTCCCTTTGGATAGAAGAATGGGAATCCTGGACCTTCTTCTTTAAGATCAAATAATCCTAATTCTTTTCCTAATTTTCTATGATCTCTTTTTTTAGCTTCTTCAAGCATATGAAGATATTGTTCAAGATCAGCTTTTTTTGTAAATGCTGTTCCATAAATTCTTTGTAACATCTTATTATTTTCATTACCTCTCCAATAAGCTCCAGCTACTGAAAGTAATTTTATAGCTTTAACTTCTTTTGTTGATGGAACATGAGGACCTGCACAAAGGTCTACAAATTCTCCTTCTTCATAAAAAGAAATTACAGCATCTTCAGGTAAATCTTCTATAAGTTCTACCTTATAGTCCTCATTTCTTTCTTTCATAAATTTAATTGCTTCATCTCTTGGAAGAGTAAATTTCTTAAGTTCTAAATTTTCTTTAACTATTTTGTTCATTTCTTTTTCTATTTTTTCAAGTATTTCTGGTGTAAAAGAAAATTCTGCATCAAAATCATAATAGAATCCATTTTCTATTGAAGGTCCTATAGCTAATTTAACATCTGGATATAATCTTTTTACTGCTTGAGCAAGTATATGAGATGCTGTATGTCTTAAAGTATCTTTACCTTCTTGATCTTCAAAAGTAAGTATCTCTAGAGAACAATCATCATTTATAACATCCATAAGTTCTCCCTTTTCTCCATTTATTTTAGCCCCTAAAGCTTTTTTTCTTAATGAAGTGCTTATTCTTGCAGCTATTTCTGAAACAGTTAAGCCTTTTTCCATCTCTAACACTTTTCCATCTTTTAATGTTATTTTTATCATATTTATTCCTCCTTGCTAAACTATGTATATTAATTAGAATAATCAAAAAACAAAAAACTCGCCCCAAAACTGGGACGAGTAGTATCGCGATTCCACCCAAATTAACAATAGTAAATTATATATGTGTAAAACATATACCACTACTGTTATCTCATTACTTTTAACGCTTATAGCGGAAATATCTACTAAAATTCAATACTCGACTCAAAGGTGGTTTTCAATAATACTTGAACAGAAAATCTTACAGCCTATGGATTTTCCTCTCTTAGAACAGTAATTTATTTACTCTTCCTTATCACTGTCTTTAATATATCTTTTTTATAAATTATATTATTAATATTTTAAACTGTCAATAAATTTATCATTTATACTTTTATTGTATTTTTTATTTTATCAAGTTTTTTATTTTCTTCACAAAATTTCACTCTACCCTTGAAAACTTCTTCAATAGTATTTATCATTTCCTTATTTTTAGAGTTTTCCTTATTATAAATTACTATATTTTCTGGACAGTACGTTATTAGACCACTTATAATTAAATCGTCATCTTCAACATCCTGTGTAGAATTAATTCCTGTTAATTCTTTAAACATATCTTCCATTATATCTTTTTTATTTTCATCTTGTATTAAATAACTTCCATCATTCTGTATTATGATATTAAGTTCTTTTATCTTACTTTCTTGAATATCAACAAAATATTTTAATAATTTTATAAATTCATCATATTCTTTTTTAGCTATATATTTTTCTACAACTTTACTTACTATACACTCAAAGTCTTTTCTTAATTGCTTCATTCTAAAAGTAATAAAGCCTCTTATATTTATAGTATCATTTTCATCTATACATTCTTTTATCTTATCTATTATATCATTTTTTTTATTCATACAATAAATTGTATCTTCATCAGTAATTTTTTCTGAATTGCTTAAAATCTCTATACTTCTATTTATAACTTCTTGCATTTCTTCGTATTTCAAGAAGAAATATGAGTCTGTTAAATATGAGTACATTTCTTCTCTATAAAATTCTTTTACAACAATGTTATATATAATATTAGCTATATATAAACTAAACTTATTTTTCAGTTTAGAACTTAATTCAAATTCACTACAAAATATTTTAATAAAGTGTAATCTAGAACTCATACTTTCTGAAATTCCAAGTATGATATTTTTCTCTTCAAAGTATCTTTTCATTTCATTTAGCCCATCAACTATATCTTCTTTATCGTCACATATTATTGTCAATAATAACACACAATACACTCCTTCCTGGAATTAGTATGTGTTTAAAATAAAAGGCTATTCAATACAAATAAATTTTTATATTTTGTAGACTTATTTATTTTAAAAATGCTATATTAATCTTGGTGATGAATATGAAAAAATTAATTGTAGATTATAGAATATCTAAAACAGAAGAGACCTCTTTATTAAAACT
Organism: Clostridium novyi; assembly: GCF_003614235.1. The sequence continues at coordinate 2,252,824 of NZ_CP029458.1, forward strand.
AGGCTATGATTTATTAGCTTGTCCTTCTTCTTATAAATTATATTATGCTATATGTGGGCATCCTGATATACAAATTCACATAATTGATAAAAAAAATATTATTGTTCATAAAGATATGTCCCCTAAGTTTATTGAAGATCTAAAAAAATTAAATATCAACGTAATAACATCTGAATCTTCTCTCTCAAGTAAATATCCTCAAGATATAATTTTAAATGCTGTTAATTTTTCTAACTATTTTATACACTATTTAAATTACACTGATAAAAATCTTTTATCTTTGATTAAATTATCAAACAAAAAATTAATTAATACAAAACAGGGGTACACAAAATGCTCCACAGCTATAGTAAATAATAACTCTATAATAACTAGTGATAAAAATATAGCTAAATCTTTACAAAAGGAAAATATAGATATATTATTACTTCCTCCTGGAGATATAATTCTTCCTGGACTAAATTACGGATTTATAGGAGGAGCCTGTGGACTAATCGAAAAAAACGTCCTTGCATTTTATGGGAGCTTAGAATGTTATGCTTACGGAAAAGAAGTGCTAAGTTTCTTAAAAAAACATAAAGTTGAACCTATTTTTTTAAGTGAAGGTAAATTAATAGATAGGGGCAGCATCTTGAAACTATAAAAAATAATCTAAATCTTTATCATAATACTAAGTAGCTCTAATAAGGATTTAGATTATATTTTTAATATTTTAAAAATTAAGAATCTTGCAACATATGTAAATTTTTGACTTGTCCTTTTTCCTTTTTATGTTATAATAAAATATATCATATATGGTATATTATAACATAAAAAACATTATATAAATAACTTAAAAAATCCAAAAACAGAGAGGTAATTTATATGAAGAAGAAATATTTAATAGCTAGTCATGGCGAATTAGCAAATGGTATTAAAAGCTCATTAGATATATTAGCCAACAAAGGTAATGAAATCGAAGTAATAAATGCATATATTACTGATGAAGATTATACTCCTCAAATTGTTAACTTTATAAAAAGCATCGGTGATGATGAACAAGGTGTTATATTCACAGATTTATTTGGTGGTAGTGTTAATCAAAAATCAGTAACTGAAGTTTTAACTAACAAAAATAAAAACGTATTCATTATTTCAAATGTAAATTTGGCAATAGTACTTTCACTGTTATTTTCTGTAGAGGATGTGTTTAGTGAAGAATACATTAAAAAATCTATTGTAGAAAGTCAAGTTACTCTCGTATCAACAAAAATATCTAATGATGATTCTGAAGAAGATTTTTTCTAAAACCTTTTTATAATGAAACACAAATAATTAAAATATTTTCAAAATTCTATAAATATTAATGAAAACAACAAGGAGGAATAAAAATATGATTACACAAATTCGTGTTGATGACCGTTTAATACATGGTCAAGTAGCAGTAGTATGGACAAAGGAACTTAATACTCCACTATTGGTAGTTGCAAATGATGATGCAGCTAAAAATGAAGTTATGCAAATGACATTAAAGATGGCAGTTCCAAGTGGAATGAAACTTCTTATACGTTCTGTAGATGAAGCTATAAAAATATTTAATGATCCACGTGGTAAAGATAAAAGAATGTTTGTAATAGTAAACAAGGTATCTGATGCTACTAAAATAGCTAAGAATGTAAAAGATATAGAAACTGTAAACGTTGCAAATGCAGGACGTTTTGATAAGTGTGATCCTAAAGATAAAGTGATGGTATTTCCAAGTGTTCAGTTAAGTTCCGAAGAATTAAATGCTGCACATGAACTTTCTGAATTAACTCATATAAAAACTTATAACCAAGTACTACCAAGCAATCCTCAAATTGATTTAAAGAAAGCTTTATCTCAATTATAATAAAGTTATTATTAAAAATATTTTCTTAATATAAGTATACTAGAATCTAAACTCTTTATATCATAAAGACTGACTTGTTTGATTTTGCAATCTTTACACTTGTATCCTTTATTTAAGATAGTATAATTCAATATTTAACTGTATGAGTTCTAATTAATGTTATGACTAAATTGTACAAGGAGGTAACAAACATGTTAATGCATGCTTTAATGGCAGCACTAAGTGTATTTATTTGCTTTGCTGGCAACTATATAACAGGTCAAAGTATGATGGAACGCCCATTAGTAGTTGGTCTTGTAACAGGTATACTAATGGGCGATATTCAAACTGGTATTTTAATGGGAGCTTCATTAGAAGCCGTATTTTTAGGTAATGTAAACATTGGTGGTGTAATAGCTGCTGAACCGGTTACTGCTACTACATTAGCAACAACCTTTGCCATTATATCTCATGTTGAAACAAAGGCAGCTATTACACTTGCTATACCAATTGGTATGTTAGCAGCTTTTGTAGTTATGTTCTTAAAAAATGTACTTATGAATGTCTTTGCTCCATCACTAGATAAGGCAGCCAGAGAAAATAATCAAAAGAAGATTGTAGCATTACACTATGGTACTTGGGTATTATATTATTTAATAATATCAGCTATATCTTTCTTCGGAATATTAGCAGGTAGTGGTCCTATTAATGCTCTTGTAACCAATATACCAACTAGATTAATGAATGGTTTAAGTGCAGCTGGTGGACTTCTTCCATCAGTAGGATTTGCAATGTTAATGAAATTATTATGGGATAATAAACTTGCTGTATTTTATTTATTAGGATTTGTACTTACTGCGTACTTAAAATTACCTGCAGTTGCTGTAGCTGCTATTGGAATAATTTTATGCATTACAACAAGCCAACGTGATTTACAAATAGCAAATCTGCCTGCCATTGGTTCAAAAACATCTGGACAGATGACTAAAGAAGATGAAGAGGAGGACTTTTTTTCATGATGAACGTTAAAGAAAATTTATCAATTGAAGATAAAAAAATGTTACGATCAGTATTTTGGCGTTCTTGGACAATTAACGCTAGTCGTACTGGTGCTACTCAATATCACGCAGTAGGCGTTATGTATACTCTTTTACCTGTTATTAACAGATTTTATAAAACAAATGAAGAAAAGGCTACTGCTTTAGTTCGTCACACTACTTGGTTTAACGCTACTATGCATTTAAATAATTTTATAATAGGACTTGTATCATCAATGGAACGTCAAAACAGTGAAGATAAAACCTTTGACGCAAATTCTATTACAGCAGTTAAAGCTTCTTTAATGGGACCACTTTCAGGTATAGGGGACTCCTTTTTCTGGGGCATATTAAGGGTTGTTGCAGCAGGTATTGGTATATCCTTAGCAAGTTCAGGTTCAGCACTAGGAGCAATTGTATTCTTATTATTATACAATATTCCAGCATTTTTAATACATTATTATTCACTATATAGTGGTTATTCCGTAGGTGCAAATTTTATTGAAAAATTATATGCAAGTGGCGGAATGAAAATATTGACAAAAGCATCAAGTATGCTTGGCTTAATAATGATGGGTTCAATGACTGCATCTAACGTAAAATTCAAAACAATCCTTAAAGTAAGTGTTGATGGAAGTAACAAGGTTATGATGATACAAAAATATTTGGATCAATTATTTGTAGGAATAGTTCCTTTATGTATTACTTTATTAGCATTTTATTTACTACGTAAAAAAGTAAATATTAATATAGTAATGTTTGGTATCATGTTTTTAGGTATACTCTTAGGATTACTTGGAATATGCTAACAATAAAAACACACCCCTTGATTAACAATTATAGAGGTGTGTTTTTTATATGAAAATTTCTTAAAAATCACTAAAAGGTTATATGGTGAACTGACATTATTTCCTAGCTGCTATGAAATATTTATATCTTATAAAATTCCCAACTTATGATTAACATACTCATCATTACCTAAAAAATAATTTTCAATAACATCCCATCGTTCTTCATCTGATAATTTACTACTCATAAATTTTTGTAGAATATCTTGTGATTTTCTTCTTTTATCTTCTATCTGAGTTAAAATATTATTTCTATAGTTTACATTAGATAATTTTTTAATTTTTAGAGGATCATTTATTCTAACAAATATTTCTATGTTTTTTCCTCCTATCACTTCATAAGTTGCTAATCCAAAAAGTTCTAATAATATTGAAAGTTGCAGCATATCTGTTTTATGTTCACCTCTGCATATTGCAATATATGATGAATGTATATTATCTGAACCCTTTGGAACACATTGTGTAATTTGTCTTATTAAATAATTTCCAAATGTAGAATAATTATTATTCATTATTCTGTACTCTAATTCCATATCATTAGTTTGACTCTTTCTTTGTTGTATAAATCTATATTTATCTTTATTTTGATTAAATCCTATATTTTCCGATATATCTGCTATAAACATGTTAAGAATTATATCAGATAAATCTTGTGTTGCAAAAGTATCATAAAACTTACTTTTAAATACTTTCTTAAATTCTGTTTTAGTAAAAAATTTATTTTGATGTTTAAAATAACTAAATATTGAACTTAGTTTATTACAATAATCTTTTAATAAAATTTTACACTCTTCATAATCTTTCCTATAAGTAATGATTAAGTGTACTCTTGGTGATAACTTACACTTATCATTATCCAGTTCAAATAACTCACCATTAAAAAATCTTCTCTTAAAATCTGGGAATGTTAAATTTGAAAAATTATTTTCCCACAATTCGGACATATTCACTTCATATATTGTTCCAGTATTACTTATTTCGATATCACCATTTCTATAGCAACCTGGTATGATACGTTTAGTATTTTCTTTTATTTCTTTTGAATATTTTCCATATTTTTTTATAAATATATCTTTTACTTCAAAAGGTACATTTACAAAATTTTTAGTAAACATACTCTTAGGTCTTACTATTAATACATTAAAATGTCTGTTTAAATCTTTCTCCAACAATAATAAACTTGTCTTAACTCTATTTTCTAAATTATTATTGCCAAATAAATATGAAAACGTCTCTGGTGATATAAGTATATTTCTTTTTCTTTTTTCTTTATATATATTATATAATTTTCTTAAAACCTCTTTTAGTTGATATTGTTTTATGCTTGATAAACTACTAAGCATTCTAACATATTTCAAATCACTTTCTGTAAAATCTGTTGCCGCACAACCTTTTATATTTTCATCTCTTGCCACTCTTCCAATTTCCTGAACATAATCAGAAAGATTTCCAGTAGGAGCATAGTGATATACTGTTTCAATATCCCTTATATCTATTCCCATACCAAAAGCTTTTGTGCATAGCATTATCTTATTGTCACCATTTTTAAATTTTTTTTGTGATTCTATCTTTTTAATTTTATCATATGCTCCATAATAAATACCTATCTTATTCTTAACTTTACTTTCTATTAAATCTGAAATTTGCTGTATATGAGTAGTAAATGGACAATACACTATAGATTTTCGTTTTTTAGTTATTAATTGAATAATTCTTTCATGGGTCTTGCTTAATTTAAATTCTTCGAATCCACCTTTAATACTTTTTCTTTCTATAAAATTAATATCAAAATTAATATTGTTTCTCCTTACATTTCCTAAATATATTTTTGGTGTATTTAATGATAATGTAGTAATGGTGTCATTAACAGTATCTTCACTACCCATATAAACAGCTGTAGCAGTCAAACATACTATAGGAAATTTTTTTTCTTTATTTCTTCTTATCTTTTCTATATAAGTTCCTAAAAACCAATAATCTGCCCTAAAGTCTCTCCCCCATGTAGTTACAATATGTGCCTCATCAACTACTAATAGTGCTATTGTTCTTGAACCTATTATATTTTCTAAAGAAGATCCTAATAGCAATTCTGGTGACATATATACTATAGAAATTTCTCCATTTTTTATTTTTCTTATTCTACTTTCTTTTTCCTCAAAAGAAATTTCAGAATTCAAAAATGTTGCAAATTCTATTCCCATTTTTTCTTTTAGTTGCTCTACTTGATCACGCATAAGAGCAATAAGGGGCGTTATAACTATTGTTACAGCTTTTATTTTACTTTCAGTAGCTGAATATATTGCTGGAATTTGAAATAACAAAGACTTTCCAGAACCTGTTGGTGCAGTTATAAATACATCTCTGAAATTTTCTTTATTATCAATGGCTATATTAATCTGATTAATTATATAACTGATAATATGGCCTTGAGAAATTTCAATAACTTCATTACTTTCATCAGGGTTTTTATAGAAGTTTATTTTCCTAAATTCCTTATCTTTTCCCCAATACTTTTTAAGAATTGATAAATATTTATTATCATCTATATTATCTTCACTAGAAAACCTATCTTTAAATGTAATGCTATATTTAACATTTAATTCATTCATAATATAAACAAATGAATACAAATTCCTAGCTTCCTGTTTATTATTTATTACGAAATTTAATTCTTCTATTTTTTCTCCATTTTGCAGTCTAGCTTTTATTTCAAATAAATTTAGTTGTGTAACTATATTACTTGATGCATTATCATCTGTACTTATTACCGGTTCCTCTTCCTTATAAATATTAACTTTAGTAAAGCTAGTATTACTATCTTTGTATACGATTCCATAAGTTCTGTCTGAATGAATTATCACATCTGAGTAATAATTCATTAACACTTCTAATTCTAAATCCTCTTTTTCTTCATTATTTACATAATTAGCCAATCTTTTTTGTAGCTTCTCATCTAAAGTTAACGGATATGAATTATTAAATAAATTATTATTAACTACTATAATCTTGATATTTTCTTGTTTTTCTATATCATTCCATGTATTGCATAGTGCAATAAGTTCCTCATAGTATCCCCATGAAATACCTTCTGTTTGTTGTAAAAATTTTATTAACAACAAGTTTTTATTTTTCTCTAATAATTGTAAATTTATTGAATGATTATGATTTAAATATACACTGTTACTAATTCGATTTGTTTTAATAGAGGATAATGCTGAAAAAAATTCAGCATTAAATCCTTTAAAAAATAAACAAACATTCTTTTCATTTGAAATATTATCAAAAACTTCATTAATGGCTTTTAAATAAATATCATTAAATTTCAAAATAAAATCCCCCAATACTATATTTTTCTCTTAATAAACATACTCCCCATTTTTTTCAGCAACTCTATCACAAATTACCTCATCCATATCAAAATTCCCACACATAAGCTCTGCCTGTCTCATAACTACCTGTAGTGCTTGCTTTGCTTGTTCTGGTGGGTAATCATATTTTTTTAGTAATCTTTTTATTATTCTTCGCATACCTGCTTGTGCACTTTTTCTCACGCTCCAATCTATAGTAATATTATTTCTTATAGACATTGTTAATTCATGAGCTATTTTCTTTAAGGTTTCATCATCCATAAATTCTTTAACTATATCATCAGCAGTTAATGCATCATAAAAAGCTATTTCATCATCATTAAGTCCTAAATCCTTTTCCTTATCTTTCATACCCTTTATTTCTTTAGCCATTGCAATAAGTTCTTCTATAACTTCTGCATTAGTTATAGCTTGATTTCTATACTTGTTAAGGGCTTTTTTTAGTTTTTCTGAAAATTTCTCAGATTTAACTAAATTTCTTTTTTCCATAGACTTCAAATTTCCTTCAAGAAGTTTTTTAAGCATTTCAACTGCTAAATTTTTATGTTTAATATTCTTTACTTCTTCTAAGAACTCTTCTGAAAGAATTGATACTTCTGGTCTTTTAATACCAAGTGTATCAAAAACATCAATGACATCTTCAGATATAATTGACCTTTCAAGCATCTGGTTAACTCTTGATTCAATTTCTTTTTTTGATTTTTTTACAACATTTTTTGAATCAAGTTTTGCTAAACTTGCTTTAACAGCCTTAAAGTAAGCTACTTCCATAGCTAATTTTTTGCCTTCCTCTGTTGCTGCACATAAAGAATGAACTTTAGCAAGTTCAATTGCAAACTGTTTAAATTCTTTTTGATCTTTTTCTTCCATTCCTAAAACAAAATTCATACCACTAGTTATAGCTCTTATTCTGCCAGCTTGAGAAGTCCCCATATATGCTGAATAATCTAATCCATGAACCAAACCTCGAAGAATTTCTAGCTTTTCAATCATTACAGATATTGCAACTGAAGTATCTATACCTGTATTTTGCTTATCACTATCTGTATATTGCTTTAATGCCTTCTTTAGGCTTTCAAGAATTCCAAGATAATCAACTACAACACCACCTGATTTATCTTTAAAAACTCTGTTTACCCTTGCTATTGCCTGCATTAGGTTATGTCCCTTCATAGGCTTGTCTATATACATGGTATGCATTGAAGGCACATCAAAACCAGTAAGCCACATATCTCTAACAATAACTATTTTTAGCTCATCGTTATTATCTTTCATTCTTTTAGCTAAAGTATCACGTCTTTGTTTTCCACCTATATGTTTTTGAAGTCTTTCATTATCAGCTGCTGAACCAGTCATTACGACCTTTATCTTACCTTTATTAACATCGTCACTATGCCAATCTGGCCTAAGCTTAACTATCTCATCGTATAAATTAACTGCTATTCTTCTACTCATACATACAACCATAGCTTTACCATCAACAGTTTTAGCTTTTTCTTCATAGTGATTAACTATATCTTCTGCAAGCTTTTTAACTCTGTTTGGTGAACCTACAACAGCTTCTAATCTTGACCACTTTGTTTTATATTTCTCTCTGTCATTATCCTCTTGTCCTTCTGTTATTTCTTCAAATTCATCATCTATTTTTTCAAGTTCTTTATCATCAGTTTCCAACTTAATAATTCTATTTTCATAATATATTTTAACAGTTGCTTCATCTTCAACAGCTCTTGTCATATCATAAATATCTATATAATCACCAAAAACTGCTGGTGTTGATTTATCTTCTAATTCTATTGGAGTACCTGTAAACCCTATAAATGAAGCATTGGGAAGAGCATCTCTTAGATACTTTGCATAGCCAAACTTAACCTCTCCAGTTTTTGTGTTTGTTTTTGCCTCTAATCCATACTGACTTCTGTGAGCTTCATCTGCAATAATTACAACATTTCTTCTATCCGTAAGTACTGGCATTTCTCCATCTTCTGGCTTAAATTTTTGAATAGTAGTAAATATTACCCCGCCTGATTCTCTTTCATTAAGCAAATCAAATAATCCATTTATTTCTTTGGAATTTTCTTTAGCTTGTGCTTTTTTTTGCTCATCTGTAAGCTTTCTGACATGGGCTTGTTTTGGAGCTTGTCTTAAAATATGGGCTGATTTAGAAAATGTTCCAAACAATTGATCATCTAAATCGTTTCTATCAGTTAATATAACAAGTGTAGGATTATTAAGTTCTTTTACAAGCTGAGCTGCGTAAAATACCATAGAAAAACTCTTACCTGACCCTTGTGTATGCCAAACAACGCCTATTTTCTTATCGCCCTTTTCACTGGTTGCAATTTTAGTTTTTTCAACTGCCTTTTTAACTGCAAAATATTGATGATACCCAGCTAATATTTTAATTATGCTTTTTTTATCTTCAATTTTATTACCTTCACTGTCATACTCTGCTTTAGTTGATTCTTGAAATAATAAGAAATTTTCTACTATATCTAAAATTCTTTCTTTATCTAGCATTCCTCTAAGCATTACTTCATATTGAGGTACATCTAAACTAGCAACATTTATACCATCAATACTTCTCCAATTCATGAATCTTTCTTCATTTGAAGTAATAGTTCCAGCCTTAGCATTTATTCCATCTGATAAGATACAAAAAGCATTATAGTTAAAAAGGCTAGGAATATCTCTTTTATAAGTTTGTATTTGATTATATGCACTATATATTCCTACATTTTCATCAGTGGCTGATTTAAGTTCTATAACTACTATTGGAATACCATTAACAAAAATTATTAAATCAGGTCTTCTTTCTTCGTTTTCAATTATAGTAAACTGATTAACTACTAAAAAGTCATTGTTTTTAGGATTTTTAAAATCTATTATATAAGCTTTTTCAGTTTTAGGTTGTCCATCTTTCGTAAAAGGTACATCTATTCCTTCAACTAAAAACTTGTGAAATTCTTTATTATTCTCCTCTAATATTGGACTATTAAAGGTAATTATCTTTCTATAAGCTTCTTCTAATGCTTCTTCTGGAAGCGACTTATTAATACTAAACAAAGCATCTTTAACTCTTTGCTCTAAAATAACATCTTTATAATTTTTTCTTTCTGGATATTCTCCATCATAACTAATATCGGGACCAAAGGCATAACTATATCCCATTTCTTTAAATATCTCTATAGCTGCTTCTTCTAATAAATCCTCTGTAAAATTTTCTAATAAACTCAAACTGTGACCTCCTTTTTAAATTGAGAAATATCCTTTACTTAAACAATTTCTTAATTAATCTAAAAATATCGAAAGTGGTTCTATTATAAACCTTGTTATAAGCATATTTCCTAGGATTTCTAAGCCATCCCCAACCTCTTGGCATTTTAAATCCTGCTCTATGAACAACTTGCCTTTTAATACTAGTTCTTGCTGATATTCTTTTCTTTAAACTTGGTTTTCTCATTCCAAATTTCATAAAACATATCCCCCTTTTTTAATTGAGAATTAAGAGTTGAGAATCAAGAATTAACTTTTTAAATTATTCACTAATTTTCCATTCTCAATTCTTTATTATTCTAATGGTACTCTTATTTCACCTGACATTAGTTTTGGTAATAATGTATCTCTTAAACTTATTAATTTCTCAGTTTCTTTTAAATTATATCCAATTTTAATTAATATATTAGATAGAATTTTGCTCAATTTTATCAATATACTGTTATCTCTAGGTATCGCAGTAGTATATTGTGGTATTGCATTTTTTGATAGATGCAACACAGTCGTTCCATTTACATAACCTAATGCATATTTTTTAAATTTCTCATTCTTAAGTATAAAATAAATAATACTATCATCAATATAATTACTTATTGATTTTACCTTTACAGTATCCATAGACATTATTAACTTGTCATATTTACCTTTTGAAAAGATAATTATTGGATTCCCTATTATTTCTGCTCCTTGCGTTAAATCTGTGTGTGCTACTATTATATCGTTTAATTCAACATAATGATGTGGTTTTACTTTTTCCGATATAATAATTTCTTTTAATCCATCTAATTTATAACCACCCTTCCTATCAAAATTCTTTATAGTAACCATAGCATCATTTGATTCTGATAGTTCATTTCCCTTGTATGAATATCCGTTATAAGTATTAACTATATTGCCAAGTTGTTGTACTTCCCATCCCTTAGGAATCATCCCTAATTCACTCTCAACCATTTCTCCACCACTTGATTTATAAGGCTTTCCTTCTTCATTTGGAAACTCGAAATCTACAAACCATTGTTTGAAAATAGCTTGTGCCATTTCTTCTAGTTTTTTATTAATTTGGTTGTTTACTTTTATCTTATAATCTAAGTCTAATAAAATCTTTGAAATGGCTTTTTGTTCTTCTATTGAAGGTAAGGTTATTAGAACCTTTCTAAACTCTGACTGCTTTATTCCAGACACTGTTGTTCCTGATGCTCTTATATTTAGTTGATGTTGACCTATTTTGGATTTTAAATAATACATTAAAAAATCATTTTCTAAATAATTGGACTTTCCTCTTAATGTAAGTAATCGTTGTGCTATAGCAACATCATCTCTATCAAGTTTTGCAACTAATCCTAAAGGCGCTTCTGTTGTCATAAGTATATCGCCTTTTTGTGGTATACCTCTTACCATAAATTTATCATAAGTTTTTCTTGATATATGATAAGCACTATCATAGTCTATATATCCATCTTTAACACTCTTAGCACTAAGCGTTTTTATTCCTAAATCAGATTTTTTTGGGGTTTTACCTCTATAATCAATTATACAACCTAATGAATTTTCCATTGTATCTATATTCCATTCAATAGGTATTCTTCCCAACTGTGTTTCCCTAAAACTCATATCCAATTCCTCCTAGATTCTTTCTTATTTCCTCCTCTAGGTTTCTTGACTTTTCAAATAGTTCTCCTAATTCACTTGTGAGTGTTTTCATTTTTTCATCAAAAGGAATTCCATCATCTTCTGCTTCTTCTATACCTACATATCTACCTGGAGTTAATACATATTCATTTTCTCTTACCTCATCTAATGTTGCTACTTTGCAGAACCCTTTAATATCTTTATACTCTTTTGATTCTCCATTCTCATTTCTCACTTCTCCATTACTTAAGTTTCTATAATTATGATAAGTTTCAGCTATCTTTTTGACATCATCATTACTCAATTCTCTGTGTCTTCTATCAATCATTTCTCCTAAGTTTCTAGCATCTATGAATAATATTTCATTTTCTCTACTTCTAAATTTAGGATTATCTTTTTTATTTCTGTTTAATATCCATAATGAAACTGGGATACCTGTTGAGTAAAATAACTTATCTGGAAGTGCAACTATTGCATCTACTAAATCTGATTCTATTAAATTCTTTCTTATTTCTCCTTCATTAGAAGTATTTGAACTTAATGCTCCATTTGCAAGAACTATTCCTGCACAACCATTTGGTGATAAGTGATATACCATATGCTGAAGCCATGCATAGTTTGCATTTCCTTCTGGTGGCACACCATATTTCCATCTAACGTCCTCTGTTAATTTATCTCCACCCCAATCACTAATATTAAAGGGAGGATTTGCTAATATATAGTCTGCCTTTAATGTTTTATGTAAATCATCATGGAATGTATCTGCGTGATATGGTCCTATATTTCCATCTAATCCTCTTATTGCAAGGTTCATTCTGCAAAGTTTCCAAGTTGTTGAATTTAACTCCTGTCCATATATTGATAAGTTTTCAACTTTTCCTTGATGCTCTTCTACGAACTTTTCACTTTGAATGAACATTCCACCAGAACCACAGGCTGGGTCATAAATTCTTCCTTCATATGGCTCTATCATTTCAACTAATGTTTTAACTACTGAAGTTGGAGTATAAAACTCTCCACCACCTTTACCTTCTTTGGCTGCAAATTTTCCTAAGAAGTATTCATATACTCTACCTAAAAGATCTTTTTCTCCATTTTCATGTAACTTTATTGTTGATATTAAATCTATAAGTTCTCCAAGTCTTCTCTTGTCTAGTTCTGGTCTTGCATATCTTTTATCAAGAACTCCTTTTAATGCTGGATTTTCCTTTTCTATTAAAATCATTGCATCATCTATGTATTGACCTATTTTAGGGTCTTTAGCATTATCTTTTATATAATTCCATCTTGCTTCTTTAGGAACCCAGAATATATTTTCAAAAGTATATTCATCTCTATCTTCCTCAAATCCTTCCCCTTCTTCTAAAAGTTCGTTGTACTTTGTTTCAAATTTATCAGATATGTACTTAACAAATATAAGTCCTAATACTACATGCTTATATTCCCCTGAATCCATACTTCCTCTTAATTTATCTGCTGATTTCCATAAGGTTTCTTCAAAACCTATATTCGCTGTTGCCATTTTTATATTCCTCCTTATATTTTACTCTACTATATTAAAAATCTCATAAAAATAATCTATATCATTTTCTAATTCTATTTCTATATCTTCATAAGAAACATGAGTTTTCCTATCATATACACAATGCACGTGCTTTATTGTAAATTTATCTTCATTATTTACTCTATATCCTGTTACAACTACTTTAGTGTTTTTTATCTTATATTTATTAATAACCACTCTATATGTACCATCTTTTAAATTTTTCTCATAATAATAAAGTGTACTGTTTCTAGAAGGTGTGTATACATAATCTGGATTTTCTAAAATTTCTTGTATTTTCTTTATAGTCATTTCTGGATGGCTAATTTTAATATGTTTTTTGAAGTTAGTATTATATAAAATAACTTTGTCATGTTTCTTAGCTTTAATCTTATAAATCTTTGCTCCATACTCATAATAAAGTTTCATTTTGCATCCCTCATCTTACCATCTTTTAAGTTCAGTGTTAAAAATTATTATCATCAAAAACTTCAAATATCTCACTTTCAAACTCATCTTGTTCTAGGCCTGTAGATACCCAATCAGGCAATATTTCAAAATAATGCCCTAATGCCTCTATTGTTTTATGAACTAAAACTTCATGTTGTGCTTTTTCCAAGAGCTCAACTATTAACTTATAAGTATCAATATAAGGATTATTATCTATCACATCTAAAGCTTCTTTAAATCTAGAAACAAGTTTTGCTTTTTCTATACTCCTTTCAATTCTGTTTACTTCTTCTTTATCGTAAATAGGAACTTCTACAATATCATTTATTTTTCCAATCATAAATTGTTGCTCTTGCTTTTTAATGATTGGTTTTAAATCCCTCTTAAGTTTTTCTTTTTGAATTTCTAATTTTTCTATTTCAGATAAATCTTCACCAAAATATTTTTGGTTTAATCCAAAAAGTTTCTCAAGCACAGGGAGATATTTTTTAGGAATTTTTTGTTTCTTTTTTATCCACATGTTTATATTCTGTTTCTTAATACCTAGTTTTTCTGCAAGTTCTATGTGCTGCATATTGTACAATCCCAGAATATACTCTAATCCTATCAAATATTCACCCCCAATTATTTTTATTGTCTTAGTCAATATAATATTATTATATTGGTATTTCTTGTCTTAATCAATCATTTTTTTTAAAATTTATGTAATTAATTTTATATTTGGTTATATACACGCTAAAAAGCCCTCAAGTGCATCCTTTACACTCAAGAGCTCTAATAACTATGTTAAATTCTTTTTCTACCTGTTTCCTAACCCCGTATTAAGAAACATCTCTCATTTCCACCATCTTGTAACCCCAACTATACCAATACCTCTAACTGTGTTTCCTTTTAAGCTTTACTATGCACTCGATGTGTGTTTAGACAAGCCGTTTATACATTTTGGCAAATATTTCTTAACAACCCCCTAGGTCGTTTTATAGTAAAGGGGGCTATGCCTGAAACCCATGCAAATACTCGATTTGCAATACCCATCTTGTTATCTTTTTTAGTTTAACATATTGCAAAATGTCCCAACTATGCCCCCCTATATGCCTATACATATTCATCTCCAATCAATAATTCTTTAAGTCATTTAGGTATTTTATTAACCTTTTTAAACTCTAGAATTTTATCGGCAATTTCTTTAGCATCTTCATTTCTCCAAAACCTATCTTTAATATAGCAGTCCTGCTACAATATTTAAGATGTTTAATACCTAAAGACTTAAATTCTTTTCCGCAGTATGAGCACTTTAACTCAAATGCTTTTCGATGTATTTTATCCCACAATCTCTTACATTCCATGGAACAGTATTTTCTTTTTCTCCCTGTAGCATTCTGCTTAATTTCTTTGCCACATTGGAGACAAAGTATATATATGAATTCTTCTTGCATTAACATCTTATGTTTCATTGCTAACTCTTCACCGAAACCATCTAATCCGTGTTTCCTGCAATATCCTCTTACCGAATCTCTTGATAAGCCGATTTCATTTGCTATCTGTTTATACCCTATTCCTTGCTGCCGCAATTGTTTAATTTTTTCTTTTTGCTCATCTGTCATCTTGTTTCAACTCCTTAATAAATCATAACTAAAGTAATTGCTCTTAAGCGTTGACTTGTCAAGGAATAGTTTCGTAATAATCATTTTTAATAATATACTTAGCTTGACATAATATTCATGCTATAGTATTTTTCCAGTAATTATAGGGATATAAATTTATATAATTGACTAAAGAAATTATTTGTATTCTCTTTTTCTATTATTGATTTAACTACATTTTTGTTTTTAATAACATTGAATAAAAGATCAGCAACTCTATCTCTATATTTTAACCCTTTTATTTTATTTCCCCAAAAACTCTGCATAACTGCCCAAGAACTATCTTGATAGATGTTTCCTTTAAGTATTGTATAGTAATCATTAGCATTTTTTTCTCTGTATTTGTTAAATAAATCAGTTATGCTATACATAATCGCTTTTTGCAAAGCTTCTTCCATCACATCCTTGTCATCAAGAACCCTGCAAATTTCTTTTTCAATATAGTATAGAGGTTTTTTACAAGCTTCATCAAATTGTTCATACGACACATCCTTTGCTTGAACATAAATGTTATAGTTACAATATATACCATTTCTATTAACTGAAGCCCTTATTGTACTAGCTGATGTACCATATCTTACCTCATCCTCTAAACGTTCAATGAATAAATTATAATTATTATTTATGTCGCTTAAGCAAGATTCAATTGTAATTCTAATCTCCATTAATTTCTCTTTATGAGAATTACTTATATTGTTCTTATAAAATTGCTGTTGACTTACCAACACCAACATTTCCAATAAAACATAAGTTATATTTTTCAATAGAGCATATTTCTTTTATTCTTGCTATCCTATTTTTTAATGGTATTGTCATAGCCTTAACAATTGGGTTTATTTACTTACCTTCTATAATCTCATTAGCCTTAATCATATTTTCTTGGCACTTTTCCAAAATTTCATATCTTTGCACTTTTAAATCCCCCATCTTCTTTATACTGTATTTCAATCCAGAATATACACTTCATTCATCAATTACAATCTTTAAATTTATGTACTAATGTATGTACTAATGTATGTAAAACTGTAACTAATTAAATTTTATTCAAATTTATGATGAATCTGTTTAGTTAAATATTCATCAAATTTTGAAAAGCTTGTTTCAGTATAATTACATATACTTCCGGCAAACATAATTTTATTACTCTCCTTACTGTCATGATAAATTTCATTTACATAACTATTAAAAGGAGCTATATGTTGATAGTTTGAATATAATCTTTTGTTTATATATTCACCATAGTTAAAAGCATCACTTAGTTTAATTTCTTTTGCCTTATCCCAATATACCTCCATTGAATTTTCATTAAATGGAGGTATATTATTAGATTTTATAGGTATAGCAATATTTACCGTTTGAGGATACGCATAGTAATCTGACATTTTCTTTGATAAATATGCTACAGAATCAATGTTCAATTCATTAACAGCTTGCATCAATATTTGAGATATTATATACTCAGATTTAAAACTTCTATCCTTTTCCAAAACACGTAGTGATGTTGCACACACCAATGGAAAAATCTCAATCAAACTACAAACATGCTCAATTTCATAATTTTCAACATATCCACCGCCTGTGCTTCCATTAATGGTATGTTGGCTGATGCACAGATTCAATACCTTTAAATTTGTTGGTAATTTATATGACGAAACGTAAAACAATTCTAATTCCGGCATTTCCATTTCTAACCAACAACCTAAAGTAGTCGTTGACAGGTACATACATGGTATGCCAGCCATACTAAATCTTTGTGTTGATATTAATCCTCTTTTATCAAAAGGGATATGTAACATATCTTTTCTTTTAATACTATCTATAGAAACTCTAGCTTTAAAAAAACTTAACTCTTTAACATTCATTTTCTCATAAGTTTCACTATATGCAACATCATAACCAAATTTTTTTTGTTGCATTTTTAATGGGGCAATCCCACGAAAAGCATAGTTTTTATCAAGCTCTGAAACAATGTATGGATCATTAATATAATCCCTAATGATATTCTTGATGCACTCCTTAGCTGCACTTATATCAGCTTTGCTGTAATGTTCTAAACTTTCACGAATGTATTTTATGTTTGATAGTGTTCTTTTTATAGTTTCACTTGGAAGATTTGATATATTAGATATATGCTCATAATACTTTTCTAATAAGTTATTTAACTCAGTATAATAGTCTTTATCAAATTTTACTGTAACAGGCAATTGAAATTTATTTAGCCTAGTGTCAATTAAAATACTCATATAAGCCTCCTATATATACATTTAAATATTATTTGTTTTTATCGATAATATCCTTATAATATCTATTTAGGTACTTTAAACATTCAAAATCGTATCTTTTATCAGAGTTCATTATTATATTTATCATAGTCTCAGAATCTAATAACTTAACACCATTTTTTTTGCATACATTTCAGCACTTGGATTAAATCCACTATGATTAACAACAATTAATTGCATAGGATTAAACAAGATTTTTTCATTTTCAAATCTATAAAGCATACCATCACCAATAATGTGTCTAATGATAGAGCTATCTGCTTTATTCTTATAAAATTTAACTTGTACTAACATAAGCATTTTATTGACAAAAAGATGATTTGCTAATTGTTTATTTGAATAAATATCAGTCGTCGCTATAATATCTATGCCAGCATCACCACTATGCTTTGTTTCTACACCTAAAATACCAATATCCTCCAAAAACAAGTAACAAAATTTTTCATAAAAAACTCCACTATAATTATCGTTATTTAAAATATAGTTAAGCTGAAGTTTATATCTATCCACATCACCATTTACAACATTTTCACCAAATTTAGTATTTGAAATCAAATGAATAGGCGGTGAATACTTTAAATTAATTTTTGAAATAGGACCATTTTTTTCAATTGTTTTACAAATCAGTTCTACCAGTCTTTTATAGTAATTGGATTGAATATCGCTTAATGTATCGATTATTGTTTCCTCACTTATGTTTATAGTAACATCGTTCTTAATTTTAAAAGCATAATCTTTTAAATAGTTGTCAAATTCCATTTCTTCGTATTTATAATTTTCCGATATATATTTACATATTGCTTTTAAATCCCTTGTACTAATCCTATCCATCTTACTTTAACCCATAGTCTCTAAGTACTTAATTAGTTGTGATACTTTTTTTTGTATTTCTAATAGTTTGTCCTTTTGATTTATAGGCCAATCTTCATTTATTGGATATTGTTTTAACTGTGCTGAAATATTTACCAATTTAGAATTCCACTCTATTTCATTGTCAATTTCACTTTGCTTACTTAAATATTTAGTCTTCCATTTATTATATGCATAGTCATCATTGTCACATTTTATAACTTCTTTAAAATCAACTATTAATTCTTCTACTTCTTTTTTATCATATTCCTTTCTTATAATGTCTCGTATATCTTTTGAACTAACCTCTTCTCTTTTCGCACTCTTTATTATTTCAGGAAATAAATACAATAGTTCTTGTTTTAATAGAATCTCTTCATCTTCATAAGAATCATTATTCCATTCAAAATCACTTTTTTCACTATTCCATCCAAATATCTTTCTTATCCCTTCATTCTGCTCGAATATCTCAAAAAACTTCCAGTCATCTTCGGATACATTTCCCACATTTTCCATTAATTCTTTATAATATATATATCTATACACAAATGTTTTAATTTTTCCTGGTTTAACACCTATCTCCATACTTATCTCTTTAAAAATTTGCTGATTTGTTTTGTCACTATATAGATTTCTTTTATCCTCATATAATCTATAAACATGTTTTGCTTTTGGTATTACATCCCAGTCCTTTACAGCCATTACATTAGCAATACCTTGTAATCTTCTAATTTGACGCTCATACTCCTCTTGAGTTTCTTTCAACTCTTTTTCAGCTTCAATAATTGGTATTTCATTCACTTTGTCAAAATACTTGATCATTTTTTCATCTTTCAAACATGCTAATCTAGTATTACCTTCAACTGCAACATAATCATATAAATCTATGTTATCTCCTAACTTCTCTTTTTCTTTATCCGTAAATGTTGATAGCCTTCTTACTACAATTTTATTTACCCACGTTAATCCTGTTTGCATACTATACAATAAGTCCTTTGTTTTTGGGTCATCCATAAGCCTTCTTTGTATTAATTGTTGCTGTTGAGAGTTTGGAATACTAAATCTTGGATTAAACGGATCCAGCATTATTTTATCAATAGTCACATTACTATTTTTCAATTTCATAAGTATCACCCCTTCTCCACACTAAATTATCTATAAATTTATTTTTAAATTGCTTATTCCCTAAAAATATATTCTAACTCCAATTATACACCTTTTTGTAGTAGGTTAACATTAACTATTTTTACAAATTTTTTACATGTTCCAACAAAACAAAAGCCAGTTTTATGTAATTTAAATATAAATTACATAAAACTGGCTTCAATTAAATCTAAATCTATTATTCAATTACAGCTTCTATTTCAGTCCCATCAAGCAAACTTACAATAATCTTCTCTCCTTCAAACACAGTCATCTTCTCTATAACCTTCAAAAATAAATTCACATCAAATTCTTTTATTGGCTTTGCCTTTTCAATAATTTTTATAAACTGCTTTGACCTATATATTACTAAAACATTCTCACTTTTAAGTCCGTCTTTCCACTTCTCTATAAAATAATCTTTATTTTCAATAATGGCATTGAAAATATTTATAAAAGTCTGGTATAAAACCTTATCATCAACGTGTTTATTTAGGCAGCCTTTTTCACCTTTTACTTTATACCTATTGCTACACATCCAAACTTTTCTTCTGAGATTTTCATTTGTGGAATGCCATGTTTTTCTTCCAAATATTCCTCCACAACTTCCACATATAACTCTTCCTGCAAAAGGATTATCTAATGTTACATAGTCTAATTTAAATACCCCATAAGTTTCAGCAAATACTCGCCTTCTTTCCATTTCTAGCTGTACTGATTCCCACATCTCTTTATCTATTATTGCAGGATGGCTTTCTTCTACATAGTATTGCGGAACTTCTTATATGATATACTAAGTTCTTGCCAAAAACTTCTGCTAGAAAAAATCATAAATTCATAGCTCATAATACCTCCATTATTTATGGCATCAGTGATGAAGTTAATATTTAACTACCCGGAGTGTCTATTATTCATTTTGTAAAAATTAAACTAATTCAAGATTTTTAAATTTAATATTTTTTTCACTGAATTTATAACTATTTATCAAGCGGCCAATTTCGTATACAATTGCTAATGAAAAATTCTCAACTGATGCATAAAGACTATTATCTTTTGTTCTAAAAAAATTAACTCCATCACAGTATATGTGATGGAATATATTACTCATATCATATATTTCTGTAACTTCTAATGATCCTTCATTATTTAAAATCCCAGTTGTTATTGAATGATTACCAGAATTAACAAATGTAATACCAAAAGGGAGCCACAATTCCGTTCTATGATTGCTATCTTGTTGCCAATTCCCAGATGTTTTACCTTTACCAATATTTGAATATGCTCCTATCAATCTGTTCACATTCCATGGCCTTGTTATAACAGGGTCTTGTCCAAGTTTTATTGTGACACTTTTCCCTTCAACTTTCGATTCTTGGATAAATTCATAATATTTTATCTGTTTACCTAAACTATCAACATACAAGTATTCATTTTCTTTACTTTTATCAAGTACATTAAATTTATTAAATGATTTATTTCTATTATATGGTAGAATGTCATGTATATCGAAATATTTTACTTTACTCTCATCGAAGGTTGAAATACAACTATAGATGTTTTTATTAAGCTCATTGTCTACTAGTTGCTTTATTAGTAAGTAAACGGGATGTTTTTCTTCGTATGTAGTTGTCTTTGAAATAATACTTCTTGCAACACTTAGGATATTTTTTAGTTGCTGTCTATTTTGATTTTCTCTTTCGATACGTGCTTTATTATTTTTATTTTTACTTAATTCTGAAAACAGTTTCATATTTCATCTCTCCTCTTCGTTCAGTAGTTTTTCAGATTGTTATTTATAATTACTAAGTATGTATTTACTGCACTTTAATTAACTATACCTATACAAAGCATCTAGCTGAAATGATATTCTCAATTTCTAAAATGTTACCATCATCGTCAATCCACTCATTTTTTTCTGGAGAATATGAAAAACTATACAACATTGCTTCATCCAATACATTAGTTACAATAGCTAATCTATAACTGTTTTTATACACCTGCATATTCTTATACTCGTTTGGAGTCAAATCAACCGATATATTGCTGCTAGATGTTCCTTTAACTTCAACCCTAAACAAGGTTCTTTTTCGTTTTACTTCTAAATCCCATCCAACATTATCTTTTTCAACAGACTTCACTTCATACCCTAAATTTCTATAATAATCGGTGACTTTCTTAACAGCTGCCATTTCAATTTTCTTTCTTAAATCAGCATCTTTACACCTTTTTGATACAGTTTTTCTTCTTACTTTTTTCTTCTCATAAGCTTCAATAAACTTTACAACTCTATTACGAAAATCTTTCATATTATCTGAATCTGCATACCAAACATTGGAGTGACCCATACCACCTTTTCCTCTTGGTATCGGTTCAAAAAGCATAACACGTTCATCTCTATTTAATAAGACTGCATCTTCTGCTTCAGCTACTGCGTAATAACCTATGTATTCATCATAATATATACGTTCTTCCATTGTAGTTTCCTGATAGTCACGATATACTGTAGCATTTTTATACCACCCTACAATAAATGTTCCGCCATCTTTATGAGTTGCTGTAAAAATTAATAATACACCTGATAAACTTTCTGCATCTTTATTTGCACCTAATCTTTCAAGATTATTCCTGCCATTTGGCTGAGCATATCCATAAACCTTGCCTTTTATATTTTTAAAATTATATATTTCATGTCCATACCCATACTCTTCAACATATGAACCCCCACCATGAATTTCTGTATTTTCATTTATTCACTCATAAAAATCCATCCATGCAGTATTAAAAAATAACATAGTCATATCTAAATTCCTCTATTCCTATAAATTTCCTAAATATATTAACAATTATATTATATATTACACATTAATAACATTCCATAAAATCTCATTTTAAAACAAAAAGGGGCCAGTCAGAGTAATTTCAGCAAAAATTACTCAACTGGCTCTTCCTTTAACTTTATTTATTCAATTATAACCTCAATCTCCGTCCCATCAAGCAAACTTACAATAATTTTCTCTCCATTAAATACTGTCATCTTCTCCACTATCTTAAAAAATAAATCCTCATCAAATTCTTTTATTGGTTTTGCATTTTTTAAAATACCAATGAATTGCTTTGCCTTATACCTTACTAAAACATTATCACTTTTTAAATGTTCCTTCCACTTCTCCATGAAGTAATCTTTACTTTCAATCATGGCGTTGAATGTATCTACGAAGGCTTGGTATAAAACCTTATCATCTATATGTTTATTATTACAGCCTTTCTTACCTTTTTTAATATATCTTCTATTACATCTCCAAACAATCCTCCTGCGTAATTCATTTGTGGAATTCCAAACCTTTCTTCCAAAAACACTGCCGCAGTGTCCGCAAATAATTTTTCCTGCAAAAGGATTAGTTATTGTAGCATAATCTACTTTTACAATATCATGTTCTTTAGCAAAAATTCTTCTTCTCTCCATCTCGAGTTGTACTGCCTCCCACATTTCTTTATCTATAATTGCTGGGTGGCTTTCCTCAACATAATACTGTGGAACTTTTCCATTGTTTTCTGCCCTTTTCTTGGTAAGAAAATCTACTGTGTAAGTTTTTTGCAATAGCGCATCTCCTTTGTACTTTTCATTTGTTAATATTCCTCTTATAGTGCTTTCATACCATTTAGCTTTTCCATTCCAACCTTTAATCCCTTCTTCTTCAAATTCTTTTGCTATTCTATTTGAACCTTTTCCATCTAAGTAATCCTTATAAATTCTTTTTACAATCTTGGCTTGTTTTTCATCTATTATAAGATTACCTTCTTCATCTTTAGTATATCCTAAAAACTTTTTATGGTTTATATGAAGCTTTCCTTGTTAAAATCTCCTTCTTATTCCCCATGTTGAATTCTCAGAAATTGAGCGACTTTCATCTTGAGCCAAACTTGCTAAAATGGAAATTAACACCTCTCCTTTAGCATCTAATGTTTTTATATTTTCCTTTTCAAAAATGACTCCAATGCCAAGTTCCTTAAGGGTTCTTACATAATTTAAACAATCCAAGGTATTACGAGCAAATCTTGATATGGATTTTGTTATAATTACATCTATTTTTCCTGCCTTGCAATCTCTAATCATTTCATTAAATTGTTCTCGCTTTTTTGTGTTAGTTCCTGAAATTCCTTCATCAGCATAGACTTTTACCATTTCATATTTAGGACTATTATTTATAAAATTAGTATAGTAATTTACCTGTGCTTCATAGCTTGATAACTGTTCTGCTTGGTCTGTTGATACCCTGCAATACGCTGCCATTCTCTTTTTGTGCGGCTCTATTGTTTGTGCTATGTTGGTTCTGTGTTCTCTTGCTGGTATAACTGTAATACTTCTTGCCATTTCCAATTTCCTCCTTTACTACAGTTTCTTCCTTTATATTAAGCTTGCTTATAACCTCATCATCTATTTAAGTTCCCCTGCAAGCATTCTTTCCATTTTTAACGTAGTTGCTACACTGCCATACTATCTTTCTACAGCTTAATTTACTATTCCATGTTCTTCTCCTTAAGGTAGCTCCACATTTACTGCAGTAAAGCATTCCTGTTAGTGGATATCTTCTCTTATACTTTTTTGTATCTCCTGAAATAATCCCCTTTTTCTTTGCTCTCTTTTTAATAAGATTTTCATAATATTATATTTGATTTTCTAAAGATTCTTCTTGCTTTTCACTATCTGTTGAAACCCTTGCATAAGCACATACTCTTTTCTTTTGATTTTGCACTTTTAAAGTAGGCTCAATAATTCTTACACGCAATGTAAATACTCCTTTCTATCAAATTTGTACTACTATATATCACTCTAAAGGTGATAGAAGTCAAGGTTTGTAGAGTTATAAAAAACTACTTATTAAAAATCATAATGCAAGCATCAAATCCTGCTATCTTTAACTTCTTAACTTGCTTTTCTGCATTATCCCTCAGAGCATATGATCCTGCCATAACCCTATAAAGAGTTTGTCCACCTGTAGCTTGCTGCTTTTTATAAGTTGTTGATTCGTTAACTACATTTTCTTTATAACTTATACCTAACTGAGATAATATAGCTTTAACTATTTTTCTAATAATTTCATTCCTTTTGCTATCAAAAATATTGTTATCTCTGCTATTATCAATAAAACCTATTTCAATTAAAACTGCTGGTCATCTAGTTTCTCTTAACACATGATAATTAGCATTCTTTACTCCCCTATTAACAAAGCCAACACTTACAAGTCCAGCTTGTATTTTTTCTGATAGTGCTTTAGCTTTTGTACTTGCACTTAAATAAGTATAAGTTTCAACACCTCTAGCCTGTTCGGGCTTAAAAGCATTTCTATGAAATGATATAAAATAATCATATGAATTTCTACTTTCAAAGTTACTTCTATTATTAAGACTTACTGTAGCATCTGAAGTTCTAGTTTCATCTACAATAACTCCATGCCTTCTAACTTCTGCTGCTACAGTTCTACCAATGCTTAATACATCATTACTTTCTTTTCTCCCATTATAAGTTGCTCCTGGATCTTCTCCACCATGTCCATAATCAAAACATAATCTACTCATTTTTCTCCTCCTTGTTTAGTTGTGCTAAAATATCTTGAAGCTTTTTAGGTACTGGAAGCCCTATCTTAGCTGAATTTTCTATAATGCTTATTCCTTCATTGGAGATATAAAAAAATATAGTAGCAGTACGAATTGCACTACCTTTCTTAATCAAATGAACATCTACTATATTTCCTATCCCCACAAATACAAAAATAAGTACCTTCTTGAAAATCCCTCTAAAGCCTACCTCACTTGATAACTTTTTCTCTAGCACTGCTACCATAAGTCCTGTCAAATAATCAATGATAACAAAGGTTATGAGTGCATACATAAAGCCATCAACTCCTCCTAAGAACCATCCAATATAGCCACCAATAGTAGCAAATACTATTTGTATTGTTTCGATAATATTTTTCATTGTCAAAGCCTCCTTTTTACATAATTAAAGCCCACTCAAATTAATGAGCAGGCATATCTAATGGATAAACATAATCACAAGTAAAATCATATTGAATTTTCATTGTATTTACTGGCGTTTTTGTTACTGGTTCTGGGAGAAGTGTATGCGCTGAAGCTGGAACTATATAGTATTCATCTATACTTCCATTACTATAATCATTATAAGCAAATAAAGTTTGAGTATCAAAATCCCAACTTATACTGTAATACCACGTTGAAGTAAGACTTGTACTACCATAAATATCTAGATTACTATTTAACTGTATTCCTCTATTATCATTAACTATCGCATATAACTTATTATTAGGAATTCTAGTAATAAATAATCTGCTACTAGTTCCAGTATAAACTTCAACCTTTTTAACAAATGTACCATCCTTATCATACATAGCTACACAACTTCGATAATCTTTGCTGTTTTCATTTCTATTAATACATCCATTATAGGTTATATATAAATTACTTTCTGTAACAGCTATATCATAATATTGAACATTATAAACTAAATTATCTGGAACTTTAGGACTTTTAGAATAATTTTCTATTATATTAAAACTCTTATCTAACTTTTTAAATGAACCATCTTTTATAAGTATCCAAAAATATTCTCCATCATGATCTATAGCTTTTACTTCGCATTTAAGATTTATGTTACTTTTCTTCTCAATAGTAAATTTATCATATACATTAACTATAGTTTTATTTGGCTCTAAAGTATAAATATTTTTTTGATCTGTGCATAAATTATAATAAGATACTGAGTAGCACTCCTTCACTATAGTTCTCTTTTTGTAAGTACAATTCATTCTTGGCATTTGTGCCTCACTTCTATCTGCTTGTCCTCCTGTCCAATAAATACTTTTAAATGTTCCATTAGCAGCATGAGTTGGGAAATCAAAGACAAAGTGTTTTATTCCTTTTCCATCTTTATTCTCTCTTGACCATTCCCCCTTATTTATAGTTCCCCTAAATTCTGAATCTCCACTATATGTGTACCACGCATCAGCATAACCTATTAAACTTCCCCATGTAAAATAATCATATGGATTTTCTTCTATATCTCCTGTGGTTAGAGCTAAAACCCTAAAAGGATAAGTTTTAAATATATCCTCAAGTAATCTCTCCTATTTATTATCAAGCATTGGGTAATAAAATTCATCTAAAAAAGCTATATTTGTAAGTACTGCTGTAATTCTATTTTCACTTTTTGCCTCATAAACTTGCTTTCCAGTTAAATCGTCATAAAGTTTTACTGTAGCTATTCCTTGAACAGGCATTATTAACTTATTCTTTACCTTTTCAATCTTTCTACCTGTTAAGAAATCCTTACTGTATGATATACTTTCTCTAAAACTCAAGTTATCATCCCCTTTCATATTAAGTTTTAGATATATATAATAGATAGAGATTTTTTATTTAAAGCTTATATTATAATTAGTTGTAATTCCTTTATTAATAAATAAATGATTATTTAGCGTTATACCTTCACCAAATATCACTGGTATAGGTTTTTTTAAAGTTATAAACTTATTTACTACTTGTAATTTTTGAAAATACAAACCATGAATATTAACAAGTGGTTGATACTCTTTAACTTCTGCGTGTGGTGGTTCTGAACTTAATCCACCTTGAAGATTTCTTCCATCCACCATACATTGCAAATTAAACTTTGGTATTTTTATACTTCCTGTATCAACGCATAAAAAAACACCTAAATAGTGAGCACCACATTTAACTTGCGGTATTCCTATAGGTATTCCTACAACATTATCTCCTTTTAAAAGTTTTTGCTTTGGGGTAAAAGTGATGTCTTCTCTATATAGTTGAATTTGAATTGTTATTGTACATTCTTCATTTGCTATACAATATAATGAAAGATTCATTGAAAGATTTGTTGATGCTACTGCAGATATTCCTAAATATACAGGTTGTATTTTGCTTGTTCCAACTATAAACTCTACTGGATTTGCATAATAAAGCATGGATGTTAGTGTTTCTGCCACTTTGTTGCCAAGTTCATCTACAGTTGTTTTAATTTCTGATGTATCCATTTTATTTAAAATATTATCTTTAGGTTGCCCTAGTTCTACTTTTGCGTTTAATCCTCTAAGTACATCCTTCCTTATTTTTATAACTGGAACTTTAATATCTATATGAAAATCTTTGTATCTTACAATAACTCTATCTCCTACATTAACCTTTTGTAGATGTTTATATTTTTCGTATTCTTTAGTTTTACTAAGTTCTATAAAATCCACTTCAATATTTACTTTACTAAGTCCTATGGTTTTTATACTTTCTTTTGTCATAACTCTTAAGGTTACTTCATCCTCAGCTTCTTTGAATTGAATCTTTTTAACTATAGGAAAAGGTGGATACTTATCACTATTCCAGTTAGGTATGTTTATATATTTCTTAGTAAGTTTTATTCCATTGTAACCTACTGGATAAAGCTTTGTAACAACATCTTTAGTATCAGAATTAAATTTAATTCCTAAAATATTTTTACCTTGAGCTATTAAAACTCCTGAATCTTTTCCTATTTGCTTTAATATTTTTATATCAAAATTATCTCTTTTAATTTCTCCACATTTCCATCTTTTAATTATTCCAAACATAGCTTCAACAGGATTAGTTTGAACAAAGTAAATGGTATTAGCTAAAATAATATCGCTATCAACTTTGTATATAGTACTAACATCTCCCGGCAGAGCTTTTTCCATAGCAGTTTTTATACTACAATTTACAGCTCTACTATCTTCAATAAAATAGTACAGAAGATCATAGAAGATATGCTTTGCCCAAACTTTTATTGTCTTAATTTCTTTACTTATCTTTTCAACTCTATAAATTCTAAAAAGCTGCCCATCTGCTTTAATTATGTTCCATTCTTCTAGGTATTTTGATTTTCTTCCCTTAGCTGAATATTCAAGTTCTAACTCATAATCTCCATTAAGTTCTTCTGTAATAAAACAACTTATAACTTCATCTAGAACTCCAAGACCATTAGTTTCAAAGTTGCCTTTTGTGGTTTTCTTGTCATAGATGCATATCAATCTATCACCTCCTGTCATTTTAATTTAGGTATGAAAAAAGCAAAGTTACAAATTCAATATAACCTTGCTAATTTAATCATATATATTTACTTATTCTATTGTTTCTCTTATTAATTGAATTTTTTCAATATCTAAATCTGTTAATTCTTTTATCGTTTCATTATCTAAACCTTTTTTTATTGCTTTTTTAACTACATCTAAAGTTTTTTTCTTTATTCCTTTTTCCATTCCTTCTTGTATTAAACTTTTACCAAGTTCAGTCATTCTCAATTCCTCCTTTACTTTTTCCAGATCTTTTCCACTTAAAAATTTATTTGCAAAAGCATATAGTATTGATTCCACGTCATACTTATAATCTTCATTTATATCCTTTACTATATCTATAACATTAAGTATTTTATCTACTTTACTTACATTTCCACCCATAATAGGCGTAAATGTTAAAGATATTATATCTTGTTTTGTAATCTCAATTCCAGATTTTATTTTCTTTACAATATCATTATATATCTTATCTCCATCTTTACTTGCCATAGATATTGTATTAACCTTAAATTCACTTATTCCAGTTTGTAAAGTATTTCCTGGATTTTTTATGTTACCTGAATAAACAACATATGTAACTGCATCTTTTCCAGTCTGATGACTTAGAAGTGCTTCATAAGCTCTAAATCTTCTTAAATCTGTTTTTCCTTTATTAGTTGTTTGAAATTCAAAATGTATAAAAGTATCATCTTCCATTAAGAAAGTATAGTCCATAAACATATTTTTAGTTTCTAAAACTACTAACTCTGTTGGTCCAAGTTCCTTAACTTTTTTGTTTATACCAAAGAATTTTAGTCCTTCCTGCGCAAAAAGATCCATGGCTCTTTTCATGATTAAATCTTCATAATTCGTAGGCTTCATTAGTTCACCTTCCTAGCTCCTTAATTATATCTCTATTTTAATTCATTAGTAGAAATAGTTCAAATAAAAGTAATTTTATTTTTGTTTATATTTCTATATCCATACCTCATTAACTCTAACCTCAGCCTTACTAACATTTCCACTAAACCCTACAGCATTTTCTCCAACTATAAGAATAGGAAACTCCCCAATCATATCTCCATTTTTTAATTCATCATCTTTATAGCAATCTTTTAAAACAGAATCTATTGTTACATATCCATCTACCTTTTTTACAGTAATCTCATTATCATTAATCTTTAGTTTTATATCTCCACTTCCATAAACCTTAATCACATGCTCACTTTGAAAAGTTCCTTCATTGTATATAGTAGAATTGTTTTTAGTTACTGTAATTATTTTATCTTTAACAGCATACTTAAAAGGCTTACAGTTAAATATTATTGGAAACCTCGATGTATATTTTAAAACTTGCTTAAAATCAATCATATTTACTACCTGGGCAATATATTTTTTATCAGATTGAAAGCTAAATATTAAATCACTTTCTCCTGTATTTATAAGCCATGCTTTTATTTCATCTATTTTGTCTACTAAATTAGCTTTTGATTTTACTCCGCATTCAACTAATATTGTTATATCCTCAAAAGTGCTCTCATCAAATTTTAGATTAGAACTTTTATCTGGAATGTCTATATAGGTAATTCTTCTTTTTGGCGAAGGAATAGAAGGTCGTTTTGATATTATTATTTCAAAATCATCATAGCTGTTCTTATTTCCAAAATTAAAACTTAAAATTTTAATTACCTCCCTTCCCCATTGAAATACGTTGTCTGTAAAACTCTAGTTCATAGGCTAACATCTCTATATCTTTTTCTGTATTATTAATAAATTTTTCTATGTGTACTGTTAAACCATTAGTTTCTCCTAATCCTTGTGCTTTTTTTATAGACTTAGCTATAATTTCATCTAATCTATCTATTGGTAGAACTGCTTCTGTACCTCTTTCACCTACTCCTATAATACTTGGTGCATTAAAAATGCCACCCTGTGCATACCAATTAACATCAAACTTTGGTACTTTAGGTGGCATTAAACTAAACTCTCCTCTTAATCTAAAGTGAGGAAGCTTTATTTTAGGTATTTTTATCTCAGGTATTCTAAGATTCTTAAAGAAACCATATATAGAATCCACTGCTTTTTTAACTATATTTTTCGCTGAATTAATGGGTGTTGTTATGGCTGTTTTTATGCCATTCCAAACAGAAGTAGTAACGCTTTTAATGCTGTTCCAATTGGACTTTTTAAGGCAGCAAAAGCTTTTCCTAATACTGCACTGGCACCACCAGCTTTTCCTAAAGCCGTTGAAACTTTTCCTAGCGTAGAAAACAAAGTACCACCTGTACTTATAAGCTTACCTATAATACTTATGACTGGACCTAATGCAGCTACCATTAATCCTATTTTAACTATCATATCTGCCTGTGCTGGAGTTAAATTATTAAACTTCTCTGCTAAAATTTGTATTACTCCACTTACTTTTTCTATCATTAGTGCTAAGCTATCTCCCAATTGTATTCCAGCATTCTTAAGGCTATTAAAAGATTTTTTAATCTAGCACCTGTAGTTTCATTAACTTTATTAAAAGCTGTATCTGTTGCACCTGCTACATTGCTCATAGTATCCAATACTTTATTGAAATCTTGTCCTCCAGCACCACCTAAAATCATACTGGCAGTTCCAGCTTCAAATGATCCAAACATATCTTTAAGTGTTAGATTATTTTTGTTTGCATGCTCATTTAGCATATTAAGTACATCACTAACACTTTTACCACTTGCCATAAGCTGTGCAAAACTCTTTCTACTTATTTGTCTTAAAGTTTTATCTGCTGTACTTCCTGTTTTAGAGAGTTCAGATAACATACTTCTTATATATGTTCCAGCTTCTGCTGTAGCAATACCCTTTTTAGTCAAAAGTACATAGGCGCTTGATAACTGCTTTAAATTTACATTAGCTGCACTAGCTATTGGTACAACTTTACCCATACTACTGCTAAGTTCATTTACACTTGTCTTACATAAGTTTTGTGTATTAATAATAATATCACTTACATTAGCAGTTTCTTCTGCTTTTAATTTATAACCATTTAGTATTGTAGTTAACAGGTCAACACTGGAGCTCGTTTCTGTAAATCCACCTTTAGCAAGTTTTACTGCACTACCTAAAAATTCAACTGACTTACCACTTTCAACTCTTGCTGAAATACTTTGATATAGTGCTTCATTTAAATCATTTACGCCTTCTCCGGTTTCATTGGATAAGTTTAAAACACCTTTCTTAACATTCTCTATGCTTAACTGAGTAGTATCCACTATTGTACTTACCTTTGCTAGAGAATCCTGAAAATCTATACTCATTTTAGCAGCAGCAGTTCCAACTCCAACTATTGGAGCAGTAACTTTAGTAGATAAGCTTTTTCCTACATCTTGCATCTTTTTACCTACTGTCTGCATTTTGCTACCATCTTCATTTAGCTTATTACCTAATTTTGTCCATCTGCTTTCTTGTACTCTTATTCTTTCATTAGTTTCATTTAGTTCACGCTGTAATTTATTCATCTCTGCCGTAGCATAATTAAGTCTAACTTTTAAATTCTCTGTAGCTTTAGCATCTGCACCTTTTTTCTCTACACTTTCTTGATAACTTTTAGTCAGAGCCGCTACCTTTTGCTTTTGAAGTTCCATTTGTTTATTTAAGCTATCTGATTTAAGTTTTAAGCCTTCTGTAGATTTACTAAAATCCTTAAGTTTTGAACTAGCTGCTGCAAATTCACTTTTAACTACTTTTAGACTTCTTTGTATTTTAGTTACACCCTCTTGAAACCCTTTATCATCAAGTCCAACTCTTGCAACAACAGTATTGCCACCTCTTGCCATAAGCTATAGTTACCTCCTTATTAGATTCATAAATTTTTAAATATACTATATTAATATTATCATCTTTTTTATTTCCGCTAAATTGTGCACACACCACTAAAAAAATGCACACCCCTATAAACTTTCCTAAGGTGTGTGCATTTCATCAACTAAATTTTCATATCACTATCCCAAAACCCACTAAAAAATCAATCTCAACTTCTCCAAAAAACGTTAAAAGCCCTTGAAATCAAGGACTTTTCATTGTATCAATATTTAATTGATTATTTGGAGGCGCCACCCAGATTTGAACTGGGGAATCAGAGTTTTGCAGACTCGTGCCTTACCACTTGGCTATAGCGCCTTATATATATTATTCACTGAACCTAACTTTGTTACTATTTCTCCAAAAATATTTGGAGGCGCCACCCAGATTTGAACTGGGGAATCAGAGTTTTGCAGACTCGTGCCTTACCACTTGGCTATAGCGCCTTATATTTTGGAGCGGAAGACGAGATTCGAACTCGCGACGTTCACCTTGGCAAGGTGACGCTCTACCACTGAGCCACTCCCGCATTATTGGTGGCTAGACCAGGAATCGAACCAGGGACACGAGGATTTTCAGTCCTCTGCTCTACCGACTGAGCTATCCAGCCACAAAGTTTTAAAATGGCGACCTAGAAGGGACTCGAACCCTCGACCTCCGGCGTGACAGGCCGGCACTCTAACCAACTGAGCCACTAGGCCACATATTCTGATGAAATGGTGGGCACAACAGGGCTCGAACCTGTGACCCCCTGCTTGTAAGGCAGATGCTCTCCCAGCTGAGCTATGCGCCCATGTCATCAGCGACAGTTTTTATTATATCTTAGAGTTTTTAGCTTGTCAAGAACTTTTTTCTTGATTTTTTAAAACTCCTTACTCTCATTCGTTTTTCTCAAGTTCGTTTCTTGAGTTCTTAACGCCGAGCGCATTAATATAATATAAAATCTATGATTATATGTCAACAGAATAAAATCTCATTTTAAGAAATTACATATACTTTACTCCAATTTATTCTTTATATCTCATAATATCTTATATAATTATTTTATTGTGTTTTTATAAAAAATAAGGATTCTACCCAACCACTCAAAGCCTGTAATCACAAGCATTTTCAGTGTTTTAAAAAGATAGAATCCTTTTTATATTATTTCTTTAAGTTTTCTAATATTTCTCCTATTTGTTCATGGGTGAATTCATAATGTTCTCCACAAAAATGACATACTATTTCTTCTGATTTACCTTCTTCATATATCTCTTTTAAATCTTTTTCCCCTATACTAATCAATGCTCTTTCTATTCTTTCTCTTGAACAGTCACAACTATACTTAGGTTCAATCTCTTCTAATATTTTTAAATCCATATCATCAAACAAGAAATTAATCATATCATATATGTCTTTACCTTTACTTAAAAAGCTAGTAATAGATCCTAAATCTTGTAATCTATATGTTATTAAATCTGCTAACATTTCATCTGCACCTGGCATCATTTGTATTATTATTCCACCAGCTTCTTTTATACTTAAATCTTTATCTACTAAAACTCCAAGCCCTACAGCTGTAGGTGTCTGTTCAGATACTGTGAAATAATAAGCTATATCATCACCAATTTCACCTGTATATATTGGCACATTTCCTACATAAGGCTCTTTAAGTCCAAAATCTCTAATTACTAACAAGCTACCATTTTTACCTATAACACCACTTACATCTAGTTTCCCTATAGAATTAGCAGGTAAATCTGCCGAAGGATTACCTATATACCCTTTAACATGGGCATCAGCATATGATGTAACTGTAACTCCTTTAGCAGGACCACCACCATCAATTTTTATAGTAACAACATCTCTATTTGACTTTAACATAGATCCCATCAATGTTCCTGCAGTTAACATTCTTCCTAATGCAGCAGCCGATGTTGGTGCACAATTATGTATTTTTACTCCTTCATTTACTAAATCTTTAGTAACAGCTGCTATTATTCTAACCTGTCCATCTTTCGCAGTTGCTTTTATAAGTTTATCACTCATAATTTATTACCTCCTATTGTTTTTTAATATGTAAACTATTCTTTCTGTATCTTCTTTTATTTCTTCACTTTCATAACTATCTAATTTTTTTTCTACATTAAAACCTACATCATTTAATAACTTTTCAAGGAACTCTTCCTTATATGCTCTTTCTCTATGCTCTTCATCAAATCTTTTATACATATCTCCTGATTTAATAAAGAAAGTTATATACATATCTACAATATCTTCTTCTAATAAATTCTCCCATATATATACCACATCATCTTCATCATAATTATAAATATTATTTCCTAAAATATTAGTTAACTTATAATAAGAATTTATATCAAAAATAAATAAACCATCTTCTTTTAAATGGTCTTTTACAGAAGAAAAATATCTTTTTAAATCTTCTACTTCTAATATATAATTAGTAGAATCTAATACACATGTTATTAAATCAAATTTTTTATTTAATTTAAGGTTGCTTATATCTTGACATACAAGTTTTGCTTTTATTTTTTCTTTTCTCATTTTTTCTTCAGCTTCTGTAAGCATTTCTTGAGACATATCTACTGCCCATGTATGTTTAAATTCCTTAGCTAATTCTTTTGTCATATTTCCTGTGCCACAAGCTAAGTCAAGATAATCTTCTTTAGATAAATTATAATTTTCACATATCTTCATTATAACTTTAGCCCACTTAGCATAATCTATGTCTCCATAAATTAATCTATCATATATATGAGCAAATTCTTTATAACAACTCATAATATTACTCTCCCCCCTTTATGGTATTTTTTATAGTGTTAATATTCATCTGTAATCCTTGATTAATATAATATATATTCGTATAAAAAATCAAATTATTTTGTAATTGTATACTATATTCTCTCATCTATTTCTTGTATTTCTTCATTTTTAGGAATTTTTAAAGTTCTTTTTCTTTTAGTCATAATTCCTCCAATTCGACCAGTTTCCTCTGCTGTAAGTCCTCCCCATCCTTCTTTATCCACCTTATCCTTTAATCCAAGTTCTTCTGCTATTTCATATTTCACTCTTTCTCTTAGCTTCTCTAATTCTGTTAATTCTGTATTGGATTTCAATTTTGATTTTATAACTTTTTTCAAAGGTGTTCTCCCCATTTTAAATTCCTCCCATTATAAACTAATAATAATATTATTCCCACTTAGCTGGATGTTTTATACCCCCTAAAATTAAATTCAATTTAAGAATATTTCTTATCATTTTTTTAATTAGGATACATATTATAAACTATAAAATATTTTTAACTAAACTACATTAATATAATATTAATCTTTATTTATTAACAATTCATAAGCAAACATATACTATTTATATATAAATTAATAAAAATAATTGTGTTTTTTTATTTACGTTGTATAATTATATTAATGTACGTTAATATATTTTAAAATTTCAATGAAACAACTAATATGATTAACATAGGGGGATTTTAATATGCAATACAATGTTGCCGTAGTAGGGGCTACTGGTATGGTAGGAAATAAATTTATTGAAGTTTTAGCCCAAAGGAATTTTCCAATAAAAAACCTTTATTTATTCGCTTCTAAAAAATCTGCTGGAAAGGTCCTTAAATTCAAGGATAAAGATATTATAGTTGAAGAACTTAAAGAAGATAATATAAAAAATAAGCAAATAGATTTTGCTTTATTTTCAGCTGGTGGATCTGTAAGTCTTGAATACGCTCCAATTTTTGCAAAATATAATGCAGTAGTTATTGATAATAGTAGTGCTTGGAGAATGAATCCTGATATACCTTTAGTTGTACCTGAGGTTAATCCTGAAGATATAAAATTACACAAAGGTATAATTGCAAATCCAAACTGCTCTACAATTCAAGCTGTAGTAGCTTTAAAACCTCTTTACGATAAGTATGGAATAAAAAGAGTTGTTTATTCTACTTATCAAGCAGTTTCAGGTGCTGGTGTTGGAGGATTTAACGACTTAAAAAATGGCTATAATGGAGAAGCTCCAAAAAAATTTCCACATCCTATAACTGGAAACATTTTGCCTCATATTGATGATTTCTTAGATAATGGTTATACAAAAGAAGAAATGAAAATGATTAATGAAACAAAAAAGATTTTCCATGATGATAACTTAAAAATAACTGCAACAACAGCTAGAGTTCCTGTATTTTATGGACATAGTGAAAGCATAAACGTAGAGTTAGAACAACCTTTCGAAATAGAAGACATTTTTAATTTATACCAAAACGCTGATGGAGTAGTTTTAAAAGACGATGTTAAAAATCTAGTATACCCTCTTCCAATAGACGTTGAAGGTCATGATGAAGTATATATCGGAAGAATACGTCGTGACTTTAGTCTAGATAACGGATTAAATCTTTGGGTAGTAGCTGATAATATAAGAAAAGGTGCAGCTTCTAACGCTATTCAAATTGCAGAAAAAATAATTTCAATGAAATAATTGCTTTAAGGAGGATACAAAATGACTTTATTCAAAGGTTCTGGAGTTGCTCTAATTACTCCTTTTAAAAATGGCAAAGTAAATTTTCAAAAATTAAAGGAAATTCTCAATTGGCATGTTGAATCTGGTACTGACGCAATCATAATTTGTGGTACTACTGGTGAAGCTTCAACTATGACTGAAGAAGAAAGAAAAGAAACAATAAAATTCACTGTTGATGTTATAAATCATAGAATACCTGTAATTGCAGGTACAGGCAGCAATAATACATCTTCTGCTATAAACATGAGTAAATGGGCAGAAAGTATAGGTGTAGATGGAGTACTTGTAATAACTCCCTACTATAACAAAACAACTCAAAAGGGAATTTTACAACATTTTAAAGCTATTAATGACGCTATTAATGTTCCAATTATATTGTACAACGTTCCTTCAAGAACTGGACTTAATATAACTCCAAATACTCTTTTAAAATTATGCCACTTAAAAAATGTTGTAGCTATTAAAGAAGCTAGTGGTGATTTTTCTCAAATAGCTGCAATGAAAGCTCTATGTGGAGATAAAATTGACTTTTATTCAGGAAATGATGATCAAATCATACCTCTTCTTTCACTTGGAG
This sequence comes from Clostridium novyi, assembly GCF_003614235.1. The sequence continues at coordinate 2,290,789 of NZ_CP029458.1, forward strand.
GAGCAGGTGTAATATCTGTTGCTGCAAATATATATCCAACTGAAGTTCATAATATGTGTGATCTTTATATGAACGGAAAACACGAACAAGCTTTAAAATTACAATTAGATATGTTAAATGTAATTAACGCTTTATTTATAGAAACAAATCCTATTCCAATTAAAACAGCTATGAACTTAATGGAAATGAATGTAGGTAATTTAAGACTTCCATTATGTGATATGGAAGACAGTAATCTAAAAATATTAAAGGATGCTTTAGAAAATTACAAAAGTTTATTAAAGGAGGACTAGATACAATGACAAAAATCATTTTAAGCGGCTGTTTAGGTAAAATGGGAAGAATGATTTCTCAGAATGTATCTAACTTCTCAAACCTAGAAATAATAGCAGGAATTGATAAATTACAAGATAGCACTTGTGAATATCCTATTTTTAATAATATTTCAGAATGCAATTTAAAGGCTGATGTTGTTCTAGATTTTTCTAGACCAGACGCTTTAGATTCTTTAATAGAATATTGTAAGAATAAAAATCTTCCACTTGTACTATGTACTACTGGTTATACAGAAGATCAATTAATAAAAATTCATGAAACAAGCAAAGTTTTACCTATATTTCATTCAGCAAATATGTCCATCGGAATAAACTTAATAAATAATATTCTCAAAGATATAAGTGCTATGCTTTATGAAAATTATGATATAGAACTTATAGAAAAACATCACAATCAAAAAGTAGATGCTCCAAGTGGAACTGCTTTGCTTTTAGCAAATACTATAAAAAATGCAATACCATCTGAAACAGTATTTAATAAAGGAAGAGATGGCATTGCAAAAAGAGAGAAAAACGAAATAGGAATACATGCTATTCGTGGAGGTTCTATTGTTGGAGAACACGAAATCTTATTTGCAGGAGCTGGAGAAACTATAGAATTAAAACACACAGCATCTTCAAGAGACGTATTTGCAATAGGAGCTTTAAAAGCTTGCCAATACATGGCTGGTAAAGGCACTGGATTATACTCAATGGATGATGTTATAAAATCAAAATCCTAGTTGTAAGCTACACTAATTATTCTTTATATATAAAGAAAAGACTTAAAATAGTGAAGTTTTATTTTCTTCATTATATTAAGTCTTTTTTATTTAATATTATTATTTAGATGGTTTCACCAAATGACATGCAACAAAATGTCCTGGTTCCATTTCTATAAACTCTGGTCTATTCTTTGTACATTCATCTGTAGCGTATTTACATCTTGCTGCAAATCTACATCCTGGTTTGGGATTTATTGGACTAGGTACTTCACCTTCTAACATTATTCTATTCCTTGATTTTTCAGCTTCTGGATCTGGAAATGGTATAGCTGAAAGTAACGCTTGAGTATATGGATGAAGTGGTTTTGAATATAATTTTTGACTATCAGCAAGCTCTACCATATTTCCCAAATACATAACACCTACTCTATCTGAAATATGCTTAACCATAGATAAATCATGTGCTATAAATAAATACGTTAAATTAAATTTTCTTTGAAGTTCAATAAGTAAATTTACTACTTGAGCTTGTATAGAAACATCTAAAGCTGAAATAGGCTCATCACAAACTATAAATTTAGGTTCAACAGCAAGAGCTCTTGCTATACCTATTCTTTGTCTTTGACCCCCTGAAAATTCATGTGGAAATCTTGACGCATGTTCTTTATTTAATCCTACAAGATTAAGTAACTTATAAATCTTATCTGTTCTTTCTTGACCAGTATATAATGCATGAATATCTATTCCTTCTGCTATTATATCTCCTACTGTCATTCTAGGATCTAATGAAGCATATGGATCTTGAAATATTATTTGAGCATGTTTTGTAAAGTCTCTTTTATCTTTTCCTTTTAGTCCATGGATATTTACACCTTCAAATAAAACTTCACCCTCTGTTGCAGAATAAAGTCCAAGTACAGTTCTGCCACAAGTAGTCTTTCCACATCCTGATTCTCCAACTAAACCTAAAGTTTCACCTTTTTTTATATTAAAACTTACATCATCTACTGCTTTTAATATAGCATTTTTCCCTACTTTAAAATATTTCTTTAAGTTCTTAACTTCTACTAAATTTTCATTATTATTCTTATTTATATTATTACTATTCATTAGTTCCACCTCCTATACTTATTGGAGGATTTACCTCTGGTGCCATAGGATGTTGTAACCAGCATGAAACCTCCTGTGTATCACTAATCTTAGTTACTTCTGGCATAGAATCTTTACAAATTTTCATACAATATTCACATCTAGAAGCAAAAGGACATCCCTTTGGAGGCTGTACTAAATCTGGTGGTGTTCCTTTTAAAGAATATAATTTGTCTTTATTCTTAGTATCTAACCTTGGAACTGATTGCAATAATGCCCATGTATATGGATGTTTTGGATTATAGAATATTTCATCAGTAGTTCCTCTTTCTATAACTTGACCTGCATACATAACTTGTATTCTATGAGCTACACTTGCAACAACCCCTAAGTCATGAGTTATTAATATAACTGCCGTTCCCAACTTTTCTTGAAGTTCTGCTATAAGTTCCATTATTTGAGCTTGTATAGTTACATCTAAGGCAGTTGTAGGTTCATCTGCAATTAATATTTTAGGATCACACGCCAATGCTATAGCAATCATAACCCTTTGTCTCATTCCCCCTGAAAACTCATGAGGATATTGATTAATTCTTTTCTCTGCATTAGGTATATTTACAAGCTTTAGCATTTTTAATGCCTCTTGCATAGCTTCTTGTTTTTTCATACCTTTATGAATAATTAAACTTTCTGCTATTTGTTTACCTACTTTCATAGTTGGATTAAGAGAAGTCATAGGATCTTGAAATATCATACTTATCTTTCCACCTCTTATATCTCTTAGTTCCTTTTCTGACATTTTTACAATATCTTTTCCTTCAAATAATATTTGTGATTCTTCTTTTATTTCTCCAGGTGGCATTGGAATTAATCTCATTATACTTTTTGATGTTATTGTTTTTCCACATCCTGATTCACCAACAATAGCCAAAGTTTCTCCTTTTTCCAAACTAAAGTTTACTCCCCTAACAGATTGAACTTCACCAGCATAAGTATGGAAAGAAACTTTTAAATTTTTTACCTCTAATAATTTAGTCATATTTTTCCCTCCCTACTGACGAAGTTTTGGATCTAGTGCATCTCTTAATCCATCACCTAATAAATTAAATGCAAGCATTGTTAAACATATAGATACAGCTGGGAATATTAGTTGATATGGATAAAAATCCATTACTGATTGACCAGCCGCACACATAGCACCCCAACTTGTAGCCGGTGGCTTTATTCCAAGTCCTATAAAACTTAAGAAGGCTTCTGCAAATATAAAACCTGGTATATCAAAAGTCATATATATAATTATTATTCCTATTGTATTAGGAATTAAATGTCTTAGTATTATTCTTGAAGATGTTCCGTTGCCAAAAATCTATAAATATCTATAAACCTTGTTTAATTCCCTGTTCCACCTGTTCCATTTTGCCGAGGCTACTTTGGTTTGTATAACAGTCCAAGGGCTTAAATTCCCATACAACGAATGGTACATATTAGCATTATCTTTTTAAGTGATACTATGCTAATTTATATCTTGAAAGATTTATACTTGCATTTAAATCTCTATCAATAACAAGTCCACAATTACATTTATAAACTCTATGAGATAGTTTTAAATCTTTCTTAATAGCTCCACAACAACTACAAGTTTTACTTGATGGATACCACTTATCTGCTTCAATAAATTCTATTCCATATAACTTACATTTATATTCCATTTTAACTTTAAAATCATATAAACATTGCTCTTGAATAGCTTTTGATAAATGTTTATTTTTAAGCATACCTTTTATATTAAGTGTTTCCATAACAACTCTTGATGGTTTGGTTTTCACTATCTTATTCGTTGCTTGGTGAATATGATTGTTTCTTATATTCCTTAATCTTCTATGAAGTAATCTAATCTCTTTTCAAGTTTTATAATATTGTTAGTCTTTTTGAATTGGCAACGGTTTTCACCTCCTCTTATTATTTTATTCATATCATATTTACGACTAACTTTTCTTTGTTTCCTCTTTAATACTTTTTTAAGCCTTTTAATTTCTTTACTTTTGTTGATATTTTTAAAAGTCATTCCATTTGAACATATTGCAAGGTCTTTGATTCCCACATCAATGCCAATACTTTCGTCAGTTAAGCCTATTGTTGGATTTTCTTTTTCTATACCTACTGATAAGTACCAATACTTTCCGTCAAAATTTATTCTTGGATTAGTATATTTAACATTTTATAGGTATTTGCTCTTTTGTTTTAATCCAACCTACTTTTTCGATATTAACTAATTTAGTTTTAACTTTAAGTTTAACATTATCATTATAAAATGATGGTTTAGATTTCTTTCTACTTTTAAAACGTGGCTTATCTGCTAAACCTTTAAGAATCTTTTATAAGCATTACAACAATCTTTTACAGCTTGTTTGCTACATTATTTGATACCTCACTTAGCCATTTATATTCATCTGTTTTCTTCATTAAAAGTAATTTCTTTTCTTAAATCACTATCTTTAATAAACTTACCGCCATTTTTATAATTTTCTTGTTGCTTATTTAAAGTCAATTATATATAAACCTTGCAGTTCCAACTGATTGCCATAATTTTTGTTCTTGAATTTCTGTTGGATATAATCTAACTTTCTTTGAAAGTATCATCTTCAATTAACTCCTTAATCATTTTCTTAGCTTTATTAGCTCTCTTGCCTTGAAGTCTACAACTAAAAACTGTAACTATCTGAATTAAATCTTCAACTAACTCTTGTTCTTCTGATTTTCAGTATTATCTATAATTTCAATGGTTGTTCCATATTTATTACATAGATTTTCTATAAGTTCAAATCCAAATCTAATCAATCTATCTTTGTATAAAATTACTACCTTATCAACCTCTGAATTAGTTATCATGTCCATTAGTTGATTTAATCCCTTTTTATTGTAGTTAATTCCACTCCCTATATCTGTTATAATCTCAAATTGATAACCTCTGGCCAACATATATGTTTTAACATTTTCAATTTGTCTTTCAAGGTCGTCTTTTTGTTTATGAGAATAACTCTACAATCCAATAGTTTTTTATTTAGTTGTACTTCTGATTTTAAGCCCAAAAAGTGATTAAGTTGTTCTTGTGAATAATATCTTGTTCCACCATTAGTTATGTGTGATGGTTTTAAAGTTTCATTTTTATCCAGTTTCTAAGAGTTTGAACTGTTTTTCCTATTTTAGTTGCAAATTCTCCTATTGAGTAATATTTCATACTTATCACCTCAATATTATTATACAACTAAATATATAAAATAACAATATATTTTTTATATATTT